>JALVDV010000011.1 GCA_027008775.1 Candidatus Moraniibacteriota bacterium | reverse complement strand
TGAAGGCCCTAGAATATCTTTTTCTAAGAGAAAAACCAAAAGAAGAATTCATACTTTGAATTTGAGATAAAAGGAATTAAAGTATTTGTTTTTCTTTTGGTTTTTTTCTTTTTGCAATTCTTTTCTTTTTTCTCCTTTCCTATTCTTCTCTTTTCTTCTCTCTTCTTATTCCTCAATCCTTCCTTTTTTTCTCTTTTCTATTTTTTCCTCTTTTTTCTTTCCCGTCCCACTTCAACCGGTTGGAGGGTTAGTTTAGGGGAAAAGGGAAAAATTGTCAAGAACTTGTGGTAATATCTAAACACTTTTGGCCTTTTTGGCGGAGTTAGCGTTTTTTTAAATATTCTTTGACTTGATCAAATGAAATTTGCAATCTGTTGGGAAATTCTTTGTCGCCGATGTGCAGTCCGACATCATTTGCGTATTCATTTAAAAAATGGTTGTGATCTTGAATAAGCTCATCAATACGCTTCAAAGAGTTGAAATAGCGCTTAGATCTATAAAGCTTTGTCAGCAATTCTTTACTCAAATCAAGACTGATAATAAAAAATGAATACCGAGAAGAAAGCAAATCTTTTTTGAATTTCCGCCATCTCCTGTCAACACTTGCATCATAAATGAAGGAGTTTCCGCTCTTTAAGACTTCTCTTAGCCTTAAATCGCGTCTTTTGATATATTCTTCGTCATCAAAGATTCCCAAGTCTTCTTTTACTTCTGAACGGATGGCATCGTTATTAAAAATTGGCAAGTTTAATTTTATACTTAAATAGTGGGAAATTGGAGTCTTTGAATTGCCGACAGCGCCGGCAAAAGTAATGCAAATCTTTCTCTGTTTCATATTTTTTGTTTGAAAAAATCAGTTTTAATTGATATTTGACAACATAGTTAAGATTTCTTAATCATCTGTTCCGGAGTGCCAGAGAAAACTACTTTTCCCCCTTTTTTTCCTCCACCCGGACCCAATTCAATGACCCAGTCGCTGGCGTAAATCATATCTTCGTTATGTTCAATGACAATGACGGAATTTCCTTTTTCCACCAATTTATTGATAACCTTTAACAACCTTTGAATATCGCTGAAGTGCAAACCAACAGTTGGCTCGTCCAAAATATACAGAGCTCCTCGATTGGATTGTTTAATCAGCTCGGTAGCTAATTTAACTCTTTGCGCCTCTCCGCCGGAAAGTTCAGTGGCGTTCTGCCCCAGTTTCAAGTAGCCGAGACCGACATCCAACAAGACTTTCAGTTTGCGAGCAATAACTTTTTTAGAATTGAAAAAGTGATAAGCGTACTCAACACTCATATTTAAAACATCAACTATGGAAGCGCCCTGATATTCAATTTCTCTGACTTTTTTATTGTAGCGCGTGCCACCACAATGAGGACAGTCCGTGTAAACGCCACCCAAGAGTTGCATCTCTACTTTTTTCACCCCTTCTCCTTGGCAGTATTCACAACGTCCGCCCTTCATATTGAAAGAAAAATATTTTTCACTGAGTCCTTTCTTTTTGGCCAATTCCGTTTCGGCAAAAACTTTTCTGATATGACTGAAAACTCCGGTGTAGGTGGCAGCATTGGAACGGGGAGAGCGACCGATGGGCGATTGATTAACCATTATCAATTTTGATACTTGCTCAGCGCCTTCAATAGCTTTGCATTTTCCCGCTTCAACTTGACCTTTGTTTAATTTTTTCTTGAGACCTTTGGCCAAAACATCAATAACTAGGGAACTTTTGCCACTACCGGAAACGCCGGTAACAGCAACGAAATGTTTTAAGGGAATTTTTACATCTATATTCTTTAAATTATGTTCTCTGGCTCCTTTGACGATAAGTTGTTGTCGGAAAATATTATTTTTGGCTTTCCCTTTGACGATGTTTTTTGCGAAAGTTGGTTTTTTGAATAGGAAACGAGCCGTTTCTGTCTTTGCTTTTTTTAACTTTTGCACATCGCCGGAAAAAATAACCTTTCCGCCCTCTTGCCCGGCTTTGGGACCAATGTCAATAATGTGGTCGGCGGATTTAATCATTTCGCGATCATGTTCAACGACAATAACGGTGTTGTTGTGTCGGCAAATTTCTTTGAGACTTTTGATAAGATTTTTGATATCAGAACTGTGCAATCCAACCGATGGTTCATCTAAAACGTAGATTAAATTGGAAAGTTTATTTTGCAGTTGAGTGGACAATCTTAGTCTCTGAAATTCGCCTCCGGAGAGTGTGTTGGAGGCTCTGTTTAAATTTAGATATTCCACCCCTACTCCCGCCACCGGTTGGAGACGGGCAACAATTTCTTTAATCAATTTTTCCAGGAAGGGTTTTTTTTCTTTAAACTCATCCAGCCTCTTTTCAAAAGAAGAAAAAAATTTGATTAAGTCTCTGATTTCCATAAAAGAGAGCTCATCTATACTTTTACCCAGGACTTTTACGGCCAAAAATTCTTTTTTCAGTCTTTTCCCCTGGCAAAGGGAGCAAATTTTTTTGGTTAAATATCGTTCCAGCTCGCTGGAAGCGCCTTGTCTCTGCTGATACTTTTCTTCCAATTCTTTGGCCACCCCCCTGAAATCAATGATTTTTTCTTTACCTTTTAGTTTAATGTTCAGATTATTTTCTCCGGAGAAAATGATTTTCTCCACAATTTCCGCCGGAATTTTTTTAATTGGTTTGTTAAGACTAAATTTATATTTTTTAGCCAAAGCTTTGAGAATAGCTTGCCGACGCCCGCTTTCGCCATTGCCGTTAAGACGACTCCAGGGAACAATCGCTCCTTCGTTGATGGACAAATTTTTATTGGGAATTGTTTTATCCAGCTCCGCTTGATAGACTTCTCCCAGTCCTCCGCATTTGGGACAAGCTCCTTCCGGAGAATTAAAGGAAAAATTTTTCCTTTTCAAGCCGGCCAGTTTGAAATCGCATTGGGGACAATTATAGCTTTTGCTATAATAAATATCTTTCTCGCCTTCAACGGAAACAATAACCGGCTGGTCGGAAAGTTTAGCGGCAATTTGCAGAGAATCAACAATTCTTTCTTGGTCAAATTTATTCTTATCAATGTTTAATCTGTCCACCACGATATCCACTTGTTTGGTTTTTGGCTTCTGTTTTCTAACCAGCAAAGAATCAACATAAAAAATCTTGTTGTCCAGTCTAACTTTAGCGTAACCTTGGTTGGCGATATTTTTTAATTCTTTCTCCAGGTCGCCGGAGATTTTTTGGGGAGCCAAAATATACACTTCCGTCCCGCGGGGTAAAGTTTTTAAATAATTTAAAATTTCTTTTTCATCATTTTTTTGCAGAGAGATTTGACAATGCGGACAATAAACTTCCCCCACTTCCGCAAATAAGATTCGCAAAAAATCGTAAACTCCCAGAACTGTCCCCACGGTAGAGCGAGGATTTTTGGAGTCCCTTTTTTGGTCAATGGCAATGGCCGGGGAGAGATTATCAATACTGTCCACTTCCGGCTTTCGGACATCATTTAAGAAGAAGCGAGCCTGGGCGGAAAGATTTTCCACGTAACGCCGATAGCCTTCGGCGTAAATTATATCAAAAGCCAACGACGATTTACCGCTACCGGATAAACCGGTAATAACGGTCAGTTTGTTTTTAGGAATCTCTACATCAATGTTCTTCAAATTATTTTGTCGCGCTCCTTTAACTATGATTTTGTCTTTGGCCATATTATTACTTTAATTTTCAGAAGTGTTTAAAACCATTTACTAAGGACAAATGCTAGCACATTTTTTTAGACAAGGCAAACGTCTGCACACGATGCGCTTCATTTTATTTTAAGTGTCCCGATAAGAGTTGACTATTTGAAAAATGTTATTATACTGTACATAGTGATTTGTTTGAAAAAGCGAGAATTGGAAATATTCCCGGGTGGCGCAGCGGTAGCGCAGTTGGCTGTTAACCAATTGGTCGTCGGTTCGAATCCGACCCCGGGAGCAGTAAACAAAAATCGCCTCAAAGGTGATTTTTGTTTTAGGTAACATTTTGAATATTGCTTTGGTTGATCAATTTCTCCGTGTAATCTTCTGGTTAGCCTCTTTGTGCGCCCCCGCCCGCCGCCCGTGGACGGCGGGCGGGGGCTAATCCTCAACAGACAACTAATCGCCGGCAAACTATTTAGCGAGACAAAGCTCCGGAAAATTAATAAAAATAAGTTTTGGGTGGTTTGTTGTTTGGCGCGGGGAATAATGAGGAGATTATTTTTTGCCAAAGTAAAATTTGAAATTTATTTTGTTTTGTTTTTAAGCGGTAGAACCAGTTGTAAATAATTATTTGCTGTCTGGCGTCACATTGCCGACGGAAAATATTCAGTGTGGGGTCAAGACTTCCCTTTTCTTTTGCCAGCGCTTGGGCAGGGGTCGCCGTTAAATTGGTCGGTTTTTCTTTCAGCCAAATCCATCGCTTGTTTGTGGCAAGAATATATTTCTCGTTATCGGCGATTTTTTCTTTTTGATATTTTACTTTGTCAACAATTTCACCATCCGGGGCGAGCAGTCGCGCCTCCCCCTTTGTATTTGGTAAGGAGAATTTACATATTTTTTTATTAAACAATTTGCGACGATGGTGCGATTTGATAATAAAATCTTTGTAAATCGGGTGCCTGATAAGTTTTTTCTTGCTTTTGCCGGTGGCGATAAAATAATCGGCCAAGTTGATTTTTTTAGAGGATTTGTTTTCCAAAACTATGTATTCATGCCCAGTGTCTTTGCCGGCCGGATTGGGCATTATTTCCACTATTTTTATTGGATGATGAGGATATTTTTTCACTTCAACAATGAATTGTTTAGTTTTTCTTTCCCGGCCGTCAAAGACGCTGACCATCAATTGGAATTTGCCCTTTTGTTGGTAAATGTGCGAAGGGTTTTGCAAATAGCTGTGATGCCCATCACCAAAGTCCCACTTGAATTTTAATTCTTTTTTACTGTCACTTTGCAAATTTCGTAATTTGAATTTGGCTTTAACGTTTTGATAAATATTTCGCGGTAGCTTAACTTGAAAATTGAGAGGTTGATTAAATTTATTGGCTTGCCCGGGAGTTTGAAATTCTGTCCAGCGCCAAGCGTGCTTTTCCAAATCAAAACTGTAGGATATTCCTTCCGGCGCTTGTCGGTAAGATAGAGAGTGAATAACTTTTTGGTTGGGAGCCAATAGTTCAACTTCCTCCGAACCGGAATTGTTCAGAGCAAATTTAAAATTGGAACGGTAAACAACCAGATATTGTTGCGGTTTTATTTCTTCTTTGGAGAAAAGATATTGTTGGCCGGTTTTGTCACTGAGTGCCCAACCGGCAAGGGTGACAGTGGATGTCTGAGGATTGTAAATTTCAATGTATTCATTTTTTTCTTCCTCGGAAAGAGGGTTGGGGAGAATTTCCGTGATGAAAAGAGCGGGATATTTCTTTCGCAAAGGATTGGGTTTGTTTTCCTGATTGGGACTTGGCTCAGTCCAATACCATTTGTCATTTTCTTTTTCGTCGCGATTATAGCTACGATTGGTAAAACTGTTTTGGTAACTGATTTTGTCTTTAAACTCTCCTTGGGAAAAATCATCATTGGGAGCTAATAAAAAAACATTTTCCGAGCCGGAGTTATTTAGGGCAAATTTAAAATCGGAACGATAGACAACCAGGTAGCCCAGTGACTTGATGATTTTATCTTTTTTGAAAATATATTTTCCGGTCCGGCTAGCATCTCTCAGCACCCAACCACGGAGATTAATCTCTTCCCGATTGGGGTTATATAATTCAATAAATTCTTTGTTCTTTTCGTCAGCGGAGGGATGGGGGAAAATTTCATTGATGAGAATTTTAGGATATTTTCGCTGACGAGGGTCCGGTTTGTTTTTTTCGGCAGGGGTTGGCTCAGCCAGATAAAAATCTTGTTCCTCGGCGGAGCGATTGTAGCTCAAACCCTCCGGAGCGTTTTTGTAATTCATACTATCAATTTTTTCACCAGCATCATCTACTATTTCAATCTCGGCGCCATCGTTGTTGAGACCGTTGAATGTCAGAATAAAATATTCTTTGGCTTTGACGGTTTCGTTTTCTGAAAAATGATGGGTTTTAATAGAACCGGAGCGCGCTTTTTTGCGCACTTGCCAATTTGCCAAAGAGATATCTTGTGAGCCTGGATTGTATAGTTCAATGAATTCTCGACCGGAATCTCGCCCTGAGGGATTGGGTAAAATTTCATTGATGATTATCTCACTGTCAGCTTGGGCCACAGAATAAATTAATAAGAAGAAACTGAAGACAATAAAAGTCAACAACAAAAATTTAAAGAGTTTTTTGAAAAGGTTTTTGTTAGTTGTCGTGGTCGCAGGCAACATCTCTCGGTTTTGAAACTTGTCGGGGGACCCGAAATTAATTAGGAGGTCAGTCTAGATTATTTTTGTGGAAAAAGCAAGGGTCCGCATCAAATCACCTAAAATGACACCGAAAGCTCTTTTGATAAATCACTAAAAATGACACAAAATGACGCCAAGAATGTAATTAACAGATTGTTAAAAATGATTCCGAGGATAAGCTCAATAAATCACTGAAAATGAACTCCGGGAGCTTGAAACAGCGGTGTGATTTTTTGAGTTTTTGAGTTTTTAATTTTTTCCCAGGTATGACATTTTAATTTGGTAATGAAGTATGACATTTTTATTTGCAATTGATATTAAACATCGGATATTTGTAAGATAGAGTGAAATAATTGACAATGACTAAAAATCTAAACAAGAACTGCGAAAACAATGGAAATAAAAAAGGAACACAACAAACAACAAAGGCCTTATTATGATATTATTGATAATATCATAATAAGACCCGTTCGCATTTGTGATAATATTGTTTGCCAAGGGTCATGTGATTGTTTTGATAATATTGTAAATAAGATTATGATGTACTAAGATAATGTAGCGCAATAGACTTTGTTAATATAGCCAGAACTACTGTTGTGGTTTTGTTTTTGTTGGCTGTTTGTTTCAATAAAAAACAACAAAAAACAACTCGCTTCTCCGAGTTGTTTTCTGCGTTTCTCTTCCGGTATAGTTACTAGCTGGGAAGAGCGTCGGTGATGGATTGGAAAACGGCTGTTATTTTTCCACCCAAGGCGGTAACAGCAACAATAACCACCACAGCGACTAAGGCCAAGATCAAGGCGTACTCAATCATAGCTTGCCCTCTTTGGTCCTTAGCAATTTTGCGCAATGACTTTAGCATAGGTTATGAAGTTAATTAATTAACATTTTGACTTTTTTATTCTTGGTAAACAAATTTTTGTGCCGAGAGTCAACGGGGAGCTCGATGATATAATATCCTTGCCGATAATAACGACCAATTCTATTTCGGGAAAAATTGTCTTTGAAATCAAGTACTCTCAGTTCTTTATTCAAAACAACTATATCCAGAGGAAATTTCATTCCCAGGGTGTGAATCTGCCGACAATTAACTAAAAGTATACCTTGATTGGTCGGTAAATTATTCTTCCCTAACAAACCTCTCAATTTTCCCCAAAAACTCTTTTTAACTTCCAGTTTAAATTTTTGGGACCCGGCTATTAATTTCACTTCTTTCATCTTCCTTTTTTCCGATTTCACTTTTTTAGGAACCATTTGTTAACATTTATTAAGTTAACGTGTCATTCTAAGATATTTTTAACTTTTTGTCAAGGGCAAATGGTTCTTTCTGATTGACAGTCGGGGAAAAGTGCTCTAGGCTTTAGTTTGTCAGATATATTTCTCCTTGTGGTCACTTCAGAAAAAATGCAAAAATATTTATACGGTTTCAGCTTGTTGGAACTGGGTCCGGTCGGATTTAGGAAATTGGCGGAATATTTTGAGGATTGGCAAAAAGCTTGGCAAGCCTCTGCCGATCAACTTGTTCAAGCCGGACTAAGAGAAAAATCAGTCCAAAGAATAGTTAAGGAGCGTGAAAAAATAAATTTGGAAAAGCAGTGGTTGAAATTGCAAAAAAGCGGTCTTAAATTTATCACCGTTGAAGATTCTGTTTATCCAAAATTACTGCAAGAAATCGCCTCTCCGCCTTTTCTTTTGTTCTATTTGGGAAACTTGGAATTACTGCAACGAAAACAACTGGCTGTGATAGGCGCCAGGAGGTTTACTGAATACGGGCGAATGGTGGTGAATAAAATTGTGCCGGAACTGGTGCAAGCCGGCTTGGTAATCACCAGCGGTTTGGCTCAGGGTATAGACAGCTTGGCTCATCAAGCTTGTCTGCAAGCCAACGGCTTCACGGTGGCTGTTTTAGGAATGGGATTGGCTGAAGCGCAAAAAAATTCTTATCAGCAAAAACTTATCTCAGAAATTGTGGCTAAGGGTGGCTTGGTTGTTTCAGAGTATCACCCTTTTCAGCCGGCCAGTAATTACACTTTTCCGGCGCGTAACCGCATTGTCAGTGGGCTTTCCTTGGGCGTGCTAGTGGTTGAGGCGGGACTGAAAAGCGGAACATCCATTACCGCCAATTACGCCTTGGAACAAAATAGAGAATTATTTGCCGTGCCCGGCAGTATTTTTTCCGACAAATCAATTGGCACTCACCATCTTTTAAAACAAGGCGCTCAGTTGGTAACCGGCGCCGGAGATATTTTGGAGAGTTTTAATTTTTTTGTTAAACAAAGTTCCTCCCGGCAGAAAGAGGATAAAAATCTTGAGTTTGAAGATGAAGTGGAAGAGAAGATTTACAGCAAACTATCCGGGGAGCCAATTAGCTTGGAACAGTTGATTAAATCTTCCGGCTTGGATTCGGCCACAGTGGCGGAGAAAGTGTCTTTTTTGGAAATCAAGGGCCTAGCTAAGAATGTTGGCGGCGGAAAATTTATTCGGTTGTAGCGTGACAAAATTGAAATAACTCAAACTGCCCGGATTTCTCTTTGGTGGCAGTGGAATTTTTTGAACATTAAAGTCCATTCTCGCGTAATTCTTGAATCAGTTTCTTTTGTTTACTGTCAAGTTTGGTTGGTACTTCAACTTTTATTTTGACCAAATGGTCTCCCTTGCCAAAATAGCCATCTCGTTGGATGCCCTTGCCTTTAATTCTGAGAATGTCTCCCGGTTGGGTACCGGCGGGAATTTTTATTTTGGTCGGACCGTGAACCGTTTCCACTGCAATAACATCTCCCAGGGCTGCTTGGGAAAACTTAATAGTCGCAAAAGAAATTATATTGTTACCCTCTCTTTCAAAACGGCTGTCTTCTTGAACGTGAATGGTAACATAAAGATCGCCGGGCTGACCGCCACCGCGAGGATATTCACCCTTACCGGGAATTTTAATTGTTTGGCCATCTTCAACACCGGCGGGAATATCTATTTCTATTGTTTCATAGCGTCTGACATAACCGTCCCCGCCACACTCAGAACACTTTACCTTTGGCACCTTGCCCTTGCCTAGACATCGGTCACAGGTAATGCTTTGTTGAACGGTTCCGAAAATTGTTCTGATATTTTTAACTATCGTTCCTCGACCATGACAACGGGGACAGGTTTCCAGCTCTCCGTCTTTGGCTCCGGTGCCGTGACAAGCGGGGCATTCTGTTTTTTTATAGAGCTCAATTTTCTTTTTTGTGCCCAAAGCCATTTCCATAAAGGAAATTGTTACATCAACGGCTATATCCGAGCCTTTGCTTTCTCTAGCTTGGGCAGAGCGTCCAAAACCGCTTTGTCCGAAAATGTCGGCAAAAATATCTTCAAACCCTCCGCCGCCGCTACTGAAGTTGAAATCCCAACTGCCACCTCCGCTTTGACCAAAATCGCCGAAACCGCTAAAACCGCCAAAGCCACCGGCGCCACCGGCTTGCTCAAAATTTTCCCCAAACTGGTCATATTGTCGTCTTTTCTCTTTGTCAGACAAGACTTGATAGGCGGCGTTAATCTCTTTGAATTTTTCTTCGTCACCACTTTCCTTGTCCGGGTGATATTTGTGTGCCAGCTTACGATAAGCTTTTTTAATTTCTTCCTCCGAGGCGTCACGAGAAACTCCTAGAATTTCATAATAATCTTTGCTCATTTTATATATTTAAAGTTAACCTTTTTAAAGATGTCAATTATCATAATAATGCAAAGGCCGCGAAAAGTCCACCGAGTACATTGTCTTTATTGTTGGGAAAGTGAAAATATTTTATTACTAATCACTCCGCCTGGGGATTTTTTAAGGGTTCTTGCCAAATTTTTTAAAGTAGGTTATTATGATGGTAGTTGATTTGTAGCTTTTGTTCAGGGGGTTTTTGTGCTGCTTTCGAACAATAAGATAAATACAAAAAAATAATAAAAAATAATAAAATTCCCGCCAACTGCTTTGTCTGGGGCGGGAGATAAAAAGATGACTGATTTTCAAAACGATAATTTAGGCAAGGATTTGGATTTGACCGAAGAGGAAAAGAAAAAAAAGATAGAGGAATTGCGAGAGATTATTAAAAATGCTCAAGATACCATTAGCTCAGCCACTCAGCTCTTGTCGGCTTTGCAAGGTGAGACTCCGGAGCAAATGCCCATTGAGGATACTCAAGAAAAAAAGGAAGAAGGTCAAGTTGTTTATGGACATTTTGATGGCCAGGTGATGGTGGGAGAAGACGGAAGACAATATCCCGTTCCGGCCAATTACGCTTCCAAATCGAAGCTGGTTGAAGGAGACAGGTTAAAGTTGAATATTACGCCGGATAACAAGTTTGTTTACAAGCAAGTTGGTCCGGTGCAGAGAAATTATTTGATTGGCATTGTTGCCAAAGATGATAAAGGCAATTTTGTGGTTAAAACTCCACAAAAAACCTACAAAGTTTTGTTGGCGGCGGCCACTTACTTCAAATTGGAACCGGGGGATGAAGTAACATTGGTGGTACCTCGGGATGTTGATAGTGTTTGGGGTGCCATAGAAAATGTTCTGCAAAAAGGAGCGGAAACTCCGGAAGTTGTTGGTAGTGAAAAGGATGTTACCAGCAGCGAAAAAAAGATTTCCGGTGACAAGTTTTCTCAACCGGGAAAAAATGGAAATCAGCCGGCAGAAAGTGAAACAAACAAAGAAGAAAAAGAGGAAGAGAATAGAAATGAAGGCGAATATATTTCCGGTTCCCCGATGACAGTGGAGCATTCTGAAACGGAAGTCAGGTCCAGTGGAGAGCAAGTATCTTTTGAAGAAAGGAAGACCGGAAAATCGGCTATTTTGGACGAATGGGATTCTGATGTGGAGAAATTAAAAAAAGAAATTGGTATCGTAGCTAATGAATAGGGAAATGGCGAAAAATCATCCTCTTACTCTTACCTGGAAGGATTTTTTCTTTGCCGGGATAAATGGTGCTTTTTTTGGTTTGCTTCTGCCGGTGGTGTTAAGAACTTTCAATGTTGAGCTGGCGATGAATTATTTCCTGGTGGTTGTTTTTTTTATCGTTTTGGCGATTTTTGGCGTTTATGTCGGTTTTCTTTTAGGTAAGGTAAAGCCATTTTTTTTCCAATTAGCCAAATTTGGAGCCACCGGGGCGGCTAACTTTGCTTTGGACATTGGAGTTTTATCTTTGTTGGTAACTCTCTTTTTCAGAGATGCCTCCGCTATTCCCAATACTTATTTTGTTACCTTTAAAGTTATTTCTTTTTCCTTGGCCACTATTAACAGTTACCTCTGGAATAAATTTTGGTCTTTCAATGATAAGGACACCCGGGCAATGACCAAAGAGTTTGGAAAGTTCTTGTCTGTCAGTTTGGTGGGAATGGCTTTAAACGCTACCGTAGCCGGGCTTTTCAATTATTATCATTTTGCTACCGTTGACGCCAAAACTTGGGCAGCTATTTCGGCAATGGTTGGCGCGGTAGCGGTCTTGTTGTGGAATTTTGTCGGTTATAAGTTTTTTGTTTTTGAAAAATAGGGTTGAAACTAAAAAGGCTAGGACAGTCGGGAGAATCGGAGGAATCCCGGCTTTTTTATTTGGTTGCAAAGCATTTTTGACGGCAGAAAATACTGACAGTGCCCATCTTGTCTGTGCGAAAAATATGAGCTCCGACTTTGGTCAATTTCTCCAAGACTTCCGGATTGGGATGACCATAATTGTTTTTGCCGACGGAAATAATTGCGTTTTTTGGTTTAACGCGAGCCAGAAAAAAATCGGAAGTGGATGTCTGAGACCCGTGGTGACCAACTTTCAACCAGTCAATATCATCAATGTTTTCTTTATCAAAAATCATATCGGCCTCAGCATCATAGTCGGCATCTCCGGTAAAAAGAAAGCTGTTTTGTTTGTAGTCAAGTCTGGCTACAATGGAATTTTTATTTTTAGCCTGCAAACCTTTGTCAACTTTATCGGGATTGAAAAAATTCAGCAAAAAGTCTTGTCCGATTTTTAGACTTGACCCTTCCAGAAGAATATATTGTGAAACTCTTTGGCGTTCTAAAACTTGTCTCAGTTCTTGCCAGAGTTCGTCATTTGTCCTCTGGCCATTGTAAAAAAATGCTTGGGAATGATACTTCTTCGCAACTGCCAATAATCCGACAAAATGATCTCTGTCCGGATGAGTGCTGATGATAATTTCTATTTGATGATCGCCCAAGGGCATAGTCTTTGCTAATTCTCTCATAAGTTTCCTTTCATCGGGTCCGCCGTCAATTAAGATTTGATATTTGTTTTGATAATTTATCAAAATAGCATCTCCCTGTCCCACGTCCAAAAAAGAAACAACCAGTGGCCACTGTTCTTCTTTTCTTTCTGCTAAAAAGAAAAAACCGAGAAGAATTGAAAAAAGAAAAAGTGTGGTTAAAGAGATTTTTTCTAAACTAAGTGGCATAAAAAATTATTAAATGGGTAAAATAAAACTTTATTGAGATTCGTCCCGTTGTCTGTTGTGTAGTCGCCGGCAATAAATGAAAACCAAGATTAATCCCAGACCTAAATAGTAACCTATCAATAACTGGGGTGGAAAATGAGAGAATTGCCAGAAGGCTCCGGGAATTTGCGCTAATTTATGAATGATAAAAATCTCCATCTGCAACAACCAATCGGTGGGTAGGGCGAAAAGTAAGCTTAAAATATTGTTTAGATGCAAGAAAGAGTCCAAAGTGGAAATGAAAATAGTCAGGACGCCTCCCAACATAATTAAGGGAATAGCCGGTAAAATAAGCAGATTGACCAGAATGGAAATAAAAGAAAAACTGTGAAAAGTGTACAATAAAATTCCAAGAACGCCCAATTGGGCAGAGAGAGTTAGGGAAATACCGGAAATTAATTGCAAGAAATCTCTTTTCAAGCCAATTATTTTTTGAAGATATTTTTGTAAAGGGTCATATAACAAAATTATTCCCATAGTGGCCAAAAAAGAAAGTTGAAAGCCGACATCGTAAAGGAGGATGAAGGGTGAGAAAAACACCATCAGGGCGCCGGTAAAAAGAATAACTCGCAAAGAACTAACCAGTTCTCCTTCTTGCAAAGCATAAAGTAAAATTATACCCATAATGCCGGCCCTAACCCCGGAAGGAGGAAAGCCAATCATCGCTATAAATAAAAACAAGGCCAGAACGGCAAACCAAAAAGCTTGTTTTCGCCAAAAACCCAGAGCAATCAGCAGCCACATAACCGCCCCGGCAATAATGGTGATGTTGAAACCGGAAACAGCGACAGTGTGAATGGTTCCGGTTCTCTTGAAATCATCCAATAAATCAGCTGGCAGTCTATTGCTTCCTCCCAACAGAAGGCCGGCCAGATAGGCATTTTGCGGAGGAGGAAAAAGGATGTTTATTTTCTCTGCCAAAATTTGGTTGAGCTGATAAATTAAATTAAAAAGTTTGTTCTTGCTTTTTTGCCAATAAAATTGCAAAGTCTTTCTCTTGAAGGAGATTGTTTGTTTTGGCATTGTTTTCACTTTGCTATGTCGACAAATTTGGTAAACTTTTTTGCCGGCCAGATATTTTTGGTAGTTGAAGCCGAAGAAATTACTGTTGGGATTTTCCAGCTGACATTGCAGAAAATATTTTTCTCCAAATCGCAAATTTTGTCGCTGGGGCAGAAAAGTCAATATCCTTTCTTTTTCTTTTTGCAGTCTGCCCCGCTTTTCTTGTAAGCCGATTATTTGGAAATAGACCCGGCGGAAATGACTTTGTTCTTCTGGAAGTCCGCTTAGTTCCGCCACTCCTTGGTATTGACCGGGCAACCAGCCTTGACTGTTCTGATAAATTTTTTCCGCGCGCCAAACAGCAAGACTCGTCCCCAGAAGAAGGAAGAATAAAAAATAAATTTTGAAGTGAGGGGATGAGGAGAAGTAAAGAATAATGCCGACAAACAATAGTAGCGACAGCACTGCCAGTGATATAAGTTGATGAAATTTAACCTCTGTGCCGGTAATTAAAGCTGTTCCCACTAGAAAACCAACCAAGAAAGAGGAGAAACCGTTGGCAATATTCCAATGAGGAGTGAGGCAATTTTTAATTCTTTGGAAAATTTTTCCCAAGATTGATTGTTTCTTTTTCTTTGGCGACACTTTAAAAGGATGACTGTTTAGTCGCCCAAGATATCATATTTAAAAATAAAAATAAAGAGGATGTACTAAAACAACTATTCCTTGAGCAATTGAAAGTATTTTCGTTTTCATAAAAATTTTGCGGACGGAAAATTTGTGGAAGCTTTATAGTTAGGATGATAAGCAGTCCGGCACTTGATGTAATTGATGAGTGTTATGTTTGGTTAACCGATTACTCAGTTAAGCTAGTTATGATCAGAAATTCCAAAATTGGCAGTAAGATTCTGTTTTGTGCCCGAGTGTTGTTTACTTGTGCCCGAATGTTGTGTTATTAGATGTTGTTACTAAAAATGCTAGAGGCCAAATTTGGAACCGTCCATCCTCGTATCAATATTGTTTTTATTATGATATTATTGATGATATCATAATGGATGTTTTTGTTCTTTGGAAAAAATTGCTTGTGGAGTTTGTTAACAAGACTGACAACAACAATGACGAATTGTTTCATGTGAGTATTGTTGTTTTTGTAAGCAAGAATTTTAATTACATTGAAAGATGGTTCCGGTTGTTTCAGTGTAATAATTAATTTGGAGACAGTGGTAAATTTTTCCGGTCAGTTTACTTGCCCGGGATAATTGCGAGTGGAATTCTTAACTTGAATCTTTACTTGAGAAAGAAGTAGAATTCAATCAACAGAAGCGCTAAAGCAAGGAGCAGAGCGTCCCACCAGACCAAGATACGCCAACTCTGAAAAATAAGAAGGCAAATTACAAATAGCGCCAGCAGGGAGGCTTGACGCAGAGAAGTAAGCGCCAACAGATATCGGTCTGACGACCTTTTTCTCTTTACTTTCAACCAAAATAATACAGCGCTGAATAAGGCAAAACAAATGAGAAAAACCCCCGAATAAAAAAGTGACAGGCTGGTTATGCTCACATTTTGGCTGGATTGATTGGAAAAAACAGGTTTGCTTTGAAAATTCCGGTAAGGATTTCTGAAAAATACGGTAAAAATGGTGACAGCTAAACCAAATAAAAGAATGGCTGTAACTAAGCTGAAAAACTGTTCATTTTCCGCTGACATTTTTAAGTATTTTTTTAATTATCTTTCTTTGAGTCTTCCAGGTAAACCTCTTCGGAAACTCTGGAGATTTCTTCCAAAGTGGTAATTCCTTCCACCACCCTGAGAACTCCATCCTGACTCAAAGAAAGCATGCCTTTTTGAATCGCTTTTTCATATAACTCCGAAGTGGTAGGATCGGTGGTGATGAATTTTTCCATTTCCTCATCAACTTCCAAGACTTCGGAAATTGGCAACTGCCCTTGATAGCCCAAATGATTGCAGTGAGGACAACCAACCGGTTGATATATTTTTTCCAGCTTTGGGATTTTTATCTTGGTAAGCGGAGAAATGGAGGAAATGATTTTTTCAATCAGCTCTCTTTCTGCTGGGGAGGGTTTTGTTTCTTTTTTACAGTAAGGACAAAGTTTTCTAACTAAACGTTGGGCCATAAAACAGTTACTACCGGAAGCAACATCATCCAAGTTAACCCCCATATTGACCAGTCGCCTGACCGAACCGGCGGCATTGTTGGTGTGTAATGTACTGAGAACCAGGTGCCCGGTCAAAGCGGCTTGGTAAGCAATTTGGGCGGTTTCCTCATCGCGAATTTCTCCAATCATAATAATATCAGGGTTTTGTCGCAGAAGGCTTCGCAAGGCTGTAGAAAAAGTGTAGCCTTCTTTTTCATTAACCTGGGTTTGAATAATGCCATCCAGGCGGTATTCAATCGGGTCTTCCACGGTTATGATTTTTAGTTCCGGTTTGTAAATGGCTTTTAGAGCGCTGTACAAAGTGGTGGTTTTTCCACTGCCGGTGGGACCGGTATTTAAAACTATCCCGTCGGGTTTAAAAATGTTACGTTTTAGCTTTTGAACATTGTATTTTCGCAGGCCCAATTTGTCTAAATCAATATTTTGTGTTTTCTGGTTAAGTAAGCGCATAACCACAATATCTCCGAAACCGCCCAGAATGATGGAAACTCTTACGTCTATATTTTCCGGCTTAAATTCTTTGTTTCTTTTTGACAACACAATGCGGAAACGACCGTCTAAAACTCCTTCCCTTTTTTCTATCTCCACTCCCAAGAGAGATTTAATTTCATTAAGGACTGTCAAAAATTCACTCATGGGCAATTCCACTAGATTATGTAAAATTCCGTCTATTCGGTAACGGATTTTGAAGGTGTTCTCGCCGGGCTCAATGTGGATATCGCCGGCTTGCAAAACCAAACCGGTGGCTAGAATATATTTTATCTTATCTCGAGAATCAGCCTCTTGCACAAGTTGTTTAAGCGCTTGATAATTTCCTTTAATTCTCTCTACGGCTCTAATAATTTTTCCGGAGATTTCAATTCCTCTGGCAAGCGTCTGAATAACTATCTGTTCGTAAAGTTTTAAAAGATAATCGCCCCGCCCGGCTACTCGCTGCACTTCAGCCAAAGAAGTCTGTCCGGCGATGGCCTTTAGAATTCCGTCTTGTTCATAAGTTATTAAACCGTTCTCCAGAGCCGCTTGCCTTATTTCATCGGCTGAAGCCATTGCTTCTATCAACTTCTTAATTTTTCTGTCTATAGGCATTACTTCAAAAATTCCCACCCTACCCTTATAACCAAAACCTTTACACTTTAAACAACCTTTAGCCTTCCAGAGATATTTTATTTCTCTCGGTATCTCAATTTGCGCTTTGGGGGAAATTAGGGAAAGCATTTTTTTTAGATTGTCAACCGTTTCCGGCGCCGGTTTGTACTTTTCTTTGCAGTAGGGACAAAGTGTTCTAACCAATCTTTGCGCTATAATTACATTAACGGCCGAGGCAATACTATCCGGTTTAATACTCAAATCAAAGAGACGACTGACAACACCGGCGGAAGTATTGGCATGAACGGTGGTAAGAACCAGATGACCGGTAAGAGCTGCATCAATAGCTATGGCGGCAGTTTCATCGTCTCGGATTTCTCCAACCAGAATAACGTCCGGATCCTGCCTCACGATAGAACGCAGGCCACTGGCAAAGGTATATCCTCTCTCCCTGTCCACCTGTGTCTGTCTAACTCCCGGCACTTGGTATTCTATAGGGTCTTCAATACTGATAATTTTTTTGTCTTCGGAATTTATTTTGTTGATTAAGGCGTAAAGGGTGGTTGTTTTTCCGCTACCGGTGGGACCGGAATTGATAATCATTCCTTGTTTTTTTTGTACTTCTTTTAGTAGCCACTCATAATTTTTGCCGGTCAGTCCCAATTTTTCCAGATTGAATTGGGAAATATCTCTGTTGAGCAGACGTAGCACTATATTTTCGCCGTAGTTGCCGGGCAGAACAGAAGCTCTGACATCCAATTTGTCTTCTCCGGAGATACTGATGCTAAAGCGTCCATCTTGAGGAACATCGTGGACATTAAGAAGCATCTTGCTCAGTATTTTAATACGGGAAACGATATGAGGATAAACATCTGATGGCAGGGTTGTCACTTTGTGAAGAACGCCGTCTATTCTGTAGCGAACAGTAACCCCGTCTTTTTCCGGTTCCAAATGGATATCCGAGGCATCCAACTTAATCGCTCCGGCAATAATGATATCAAGAAGCTTGGTGGTGGAAATTTCTCTTATTCTTTTCCCCAAATCCATAATATCTTTGATGTCATTTTCAAACTTTTCCAGATCTTCCCCTTTCAATTGCAGTCTTAAATAATCAAAAACATCTACCAGGTTTTTCTTTTTGTAATTCTCCCAAGCTTCCTCCAAGGAGCTTTGAGAGACAACAAAAACTCTAACCTGAAAACCTTCCTTTTCTGATAACCTCCTAATGATTTTTTGTACTTCTTTTTTGGTGGGATCAAGGGCTCCCAGCATCAATTCCCTATCCAGGCGACGAATTACCACTACGTGGGCCCGACGAGCTTCTTCCTCGGGTATAATGTCTATGTCATTTGGAGAAATGGGAAAAATATTTAGATCCAAGTAAGGCAGATTGAGTTCCTTGGCATAGTAAGCGGCCTCCTCCTCTTCCGACGCTCTTTTTATTTTACGTAATTTTCTTAAAGTGGCGGACAAGTCACCATAACGGCTTTGATAGGAAGCTTTTTCTTCATTGCCCGAGTGACTTTGTTTTTCTGATTGCCTTGTTTTTTCTTGTCCATTCTCTTCTTGTTCCGACATTGTTTTTGTTTTGAGTTTATTTTAATTTTTGCTTTTGTTTTGACTTTTTGTGGAAACTTGAAAACAAATTACAAACTGGGGTCTCCCTCTGATTTCAGTCTGATAATTTTTTCCAATTCTCTCATTTTTTCTGAACGGAAGATTGCCTCTCCTTTACTCTTATCCCATTGATATTCCCGAAAAAGAATTTTAACCGGGAAATGTCTTTTTTGCGCTTGCAGCCATTGAACAAAGCCGGGCGTGGGAATGAAAAGGTGTTGAAAAAGAAATTCTCGTTCTCCTTTTTCATCTTCCCTCTTGTCCAGTAACTGGACAATATGCAAACCGAGAGGAGAAACAATAACGGGAGAAATTTCGTTTGGCTGAAGTTTAACCAAAACTTTTCCAACCTCCGGAATGACAGATTGTTCATTTATCCAACCTATTTTTTCCGGATTATGGCTGTTTAATTCCGACTGATGTTCTTTGGCGATTTGAGTAAATTTGTCAGGTTCCTTTTTAATTTTTTCCCTGACTGCTTGAACTGACTCGTAACTGGCTGTTTTTTTTACCTTTTGCGAATACCATTGAAAAAGTTTTTTGCGATAGAGTTGGTTTTTAACCACTTTGTTTTTAAAGTCGGCGACGGTCCAGTTGTAACGCTGTCGCAGGCTTAAGGCTAATCTTTGGTAATCGCTACCGGCCTTTTGCAAAGATTCCTCAATCGCTCTATCCACCTCTACTGGAGAAACTTTAATTCCTCGCTCCTCCGCTAAAGCCCGGATAATAACGTCTTCTATCATTTTGTTTAAAATCTCTTTCTCTTTAATTGCCAGTCTTACTTTTCCCTCCGGTGTGGAGAAATCTATACGAGTGCCTTTTTTTTCTCCGTTGAAAGAAAGATAAAAGTGTTTGACCGCCGTTAAATTTTGGTAGAGTTGCCGACTGTTAATTGTTGTTGTTTTAATTTTAGCAACCGGCAGGGGCGCGAATTGATAAATTTGTTTCAATGATTGATTGATGCGGGGGCTGATGTAAGGGTATGCTCCCAGAAATATTAGCAAAGATAAAAGCAAGATGGCAATTAGTCCAAAAATAATTTTGGGAGAGGCGTCTCGGGCAAAAATTTTCTTAAAAATATGATTTGATTTTTTTTTCATTTGTTTTTTGTCCGGCATTTGTCCGGCAGAAGAAAAATTTAAAGGAGAAAAATTTATTTTATAATTGAATGTTTGAGGGCCACCCTTTTCCGAGAAAAAACTTCCAATCTAAATCTTGAGATATTTTCTGATGGAGATAAGGGAACTGGTGACACCCAAAAAAATTCCGGCTAAGAGTTGACTGAGAATAATAATCGCCCAGTTGCGAATTAAGTAAGTTTCCAGAAACTGTTTGATGAAACGAGCGCTTGATAAAGAAAGCAGACTACCGTCGGAACTGTTTTTAATGATGTATTGTAAATAGCCATAGCTGGCGGCGGTGGAAATAACGGCTGCAATAACTCCGTAGATTATTCCTTCCCAGACAAAAGGCGCGCTGACAAAAAAATTGGAACCGCCAACCAATTTCATTATTTCAATCTCTTTGCGATGAGTGTAGATGGTGATAGTAATGGTGCTAAAAGTAATCAGGACAGCAATCAAAGAAAGTATGACCGCCAGAATTATGGTTATTTTTTGGCTGGACCTGATTTCTTCATTAAGGTTACTGATTATTCCTTTATATTCTTCGTAATTTATACTTTCAATTTTGTCTTGAAAAGTATCTTGTTTTATTTTTTCATTAATCTTGGGATAATCTTCAGAATTGCGCGCTTTGACATTAAGAGTGATTCCCAGAGGGTTGTCTCCCACTTCATCAAGAGCCTCTTGCAGAACTTGATTGTTGGCGGTATCTTTTTTGAATTTTTCAAAAGCCTCTTCTTTGGAAACATAGTTTACTTTTTCCACTTCCGGATACGACTCAATTTTACGGGCGATTTCCCGCCCCGCTTCGTCATTGACTTCCGGTTTAAGATAAACGGAAATATTAACCTTGTTTTGAATATCTTCCAATAACAAATTGTTGGCCATCAGATTGGCTATTTGCACATTGATAATAAAAAGAGCGATAGCAATGGAACCGATGGTGGCAATGGCTAACCAATAATTGTGGGCTATATTATTGATGGCGAATTTAATTGTTCTTTTTATTTGTAACCACATTGCGTGAATTGTTAGATTAAATTATGTTTAAATTTAAATACAGTAACGCCCATGGGCGTCGTCTTTGATTATCTTGCCTTTGTCCATAGAAATTACCCGCCGAGCAATGCGGTTGACTACATCTTTGTCGTGGGTGGCCAAAACAACGGTCGTGCCATATTCGTTTATTTTCAACAGTAACTGCATAATCTCCCAAGTGGAAATCGGATCAAGGTTTCCGGTCGGCTCATCGGCTACCAAGATTTTGGGACGATTAACCAGTGCCCTGGCCAAAGCCACCTTTTGTTGCTCTCCCCCGGAAAGCTCTTCCGGATATTTGTGGCTCTTGTTTTTTAATCCGACGATATCTATTATTTGCGGAACGTCCTCCGCTATTTCTTCCTCCGACTTTCCGGCAACCTCCATGGCAAAAGCAACATTTTGCCAAACATTTTTTTGCGGGAGCAATTTGTAATCTTGAAAAACCGTGCCGATTTGTTGGCGATGCTTAGGGAGTTTGCGACGACTTAACTTGTTGATTTTTGTTTTATAAAAATAAACATCGCCGGAAGTCGGCCTCTCTTCGGCGTAAATCATTTTTAACAAAGTTGATTTTCCCGCTCCGGAATAACCGACTAAAGTAACAAATTCCCTTTCTTGTATTTCTAAATTTATATCTTTCAGCACGGCCTTATCCTGACGGGAATAAACTTTGGAAACTTTGTGATATTTAATCATTTTTATTTTTGAATTTTTACTTGGCGAAGCTATTGGAAGAAACCCTTTTAATTTTGAATCAATTGCAGATCTCCGGCCAATATCTTTTCTACAGCTGCACTTTCTCGCTTGCTTTGATGATCTTTAACTAACTTGTAGGGATGCAGAACATAGGATCTTTTTTGGTTTCCCCACTCGGCCTTCTTTCTTTCACCCTTTAATTCATTGATTTTTTTAACGCGCTCTTCTGCCATTTTTTTTACTAGTCGGGCTTTAAGGATAGCCAGGGCTTTTTCCTTATTTTGCAATTGGGAGCGCTCATTCTGACAAGTGGCCACCAGGCCGGTGGGCAGATGAGTAATTCTGACAGCGCTGTCGGTAGTGTTGACACTTTGTCCGCCGGCGCCGGAAGAACGAAAAGTGTCCACTCGCAAATCCTTGGGATTTATTTCTATCTCCACTTTTTTGTTCAACAAGGGCAGAACTTCCACCAAAGCAAAAGAGGTCTCCCGGGAATGCCCACTGTTAAAAGGTGAAAGCCGGACCAAACGATGCACTCCGCTTTCCTGTTTCATTTTACCATAGACCAAAGAACCTGTCATCTCTACGGTCACACTTTTTAGGCCAGCCTCCGCTCCCTCGCTTTTTTCCAAAATTTTGGCTTGCCAGCCTTGCTTTTCGGCAAAGCGCAAATACATTTTTAGCAACATTTCCACCCAATCCTGAGCATCGGTTCCACCGGCTCCGGCAACAATATTGACAACAGCCCCGCCGGAATCATATGGTCCACTAAATTTAACAAACTCCTCCAATTTTTTTAAATCACTCCGTAGTTCGGTTATTTGTTCGCTAAAAAAAGAAGTTTCGTCCAGATTTATTTTCTTATCTCCACCCTTGGTCAAGCTGTCTGCCAGATCATTACTCAAAATCGCCAACGCCTGAAAAGAGTCGTTAATTTTTTGCCAAAGCTTACTTTTTTCTTCCAGACCGTTGAGTTTTTGGGATAGCTCGGAAACTTTCCGGTGGTCGCTCCAAATACTCTGATTATTTAATTCATTCTTGATTTTTTCTATTTTTCCCGCCCAGTCTTCCCGGTCAAAGATGGTCTCGCAAACGCGAGATTTTATCTTTTATTTCTTTGAGTTCCTTTTTGATTTCCATAAATTTTAATTATCCTCAAATAAATTTTACAACTATTTAACTCATTCAGAGTTGTATTCCCAAAGCCTTTGTCCGTCAAATTTTTTGAGTATTAGAAAAAACCCTAGATGAGTCCTGTATGTTGGTATATTAACATAATCTGGCAAGTCTAAACAAGTTGAATAATTTTTATAAAAAACAACCACTCCGAAGAGGGTTGTTTTTTATAGGATAGCAAGTTTTAGCTTTTGGACACATTAACAGCATTGGCTCCTTTGGGGCCTTCAGCTACTTCAAAAACAACCTGGTCTCCTTCTTTAAGACTTTCAAAGTCAATTCCGTCCAATTCGCTGGCGTGGAAGAATATGTCCTTATCTTCTCCTTCCGGTTTGATAAAACCAAAACCACGATCGGAAATCAACTTGGAAATAGTTCCTTTAGTCATTTTTTCTTTAAATTTTATGGGACTGTTTCCGAACCTCGCTTCTGGTAGTTCTTCCGACGAATAATTGATGCCTAATGAAGTGGATTTTTTCAAAAAAACGCGGTTTGGAAACAGCCCCCTTGTTAAATTGTCAGCTAGATTCAAATTGTTATCTCTGGTAACAATTCTAAGACTGAACCGGATAAAGTTCGACGTGTTTTCCGGCAACTTTAATCAGTTTTAATTTCTTGAGCTTGACCCGGTTAACTATAGTCTATTTGAAATTAAAGTCAATAGTAGATTTTTTCTTTTGTCTCTAGATTGAGTTTTTTGTTGAATTGTAGTACAATTTGGCAAGAAGAACTAGGATAGGAAAGGGCCGGACATTCCCAGTTTTTGGACTGTAAAAAACAAATTGAATTCCGATAATAAAAATATGAAAATAAAAAAGTACTACTACTGTTTGGTGGATGCCAATAACAAGCCGGATTTTCGCTTCATCTTCACTGATAAAAAGCAGGCACTGGCAAAGATTAAGGAAATAAAAAATTCTTTGCAAGGAGAAACTCTTTTTGTAGCTAAGAAAAAGAGAGATTTTTTTATTGATGGCATTAAGAGAAATTTTATTGACAAGAATAAGAAGGTGGATATTAAAAAAGGTTGTTTAGTGAGATTAAAACGCGCCCGAGTGGGTTTAATTGATATGATCGCTCCGGAAACCTATTTTGAAACTATTGTTAAAGAAACGAGTAAATTGTCCTTGCAAAAGGAAAGTGAAATCGCTAAATTAGCTCAATCTTGGCAAAATAGCATTCAGCGGAAAAATAAAATGGCCGGTCGGTTGGCGAGTGATTCCCAGGAGAACACCGATTCTCTAAAAACCAAGACCTTGTCTTTAACCACTAAAACCGAACAAGCAGAATTGGCGACAACAGGTTTACCAGTTTCATTTTTCAATAACAAAAGTCGCGCCGACCAGTTTGGACAAAATTTTTCTTATTTCGAACAAAAGGAAGAAAGAAATATTTCGCCCTTTTCGTTTGCAAATCTTTTTCTAAAAAGCAAGGCTTTTTATGTTTTTGCAACTCTCTTGCTAATGGTTAGTTTTTCCACAGTGGTTTACTCTATGAATGTTTCCAACCGTAAAATAAAAAGCGCTTTGGAAAAGAAACAAAAAGAATTGATTAGCCAAAAAACCGTCTCTGTTTTGGGTAGTATGGATGTTAGAAATTTAAAAAAGACTGACGACAACAACGAAGAACCGATAGATAAGTTGGTAATGGAGGTCCTGGAAAAGTTTAATCGCTACAAAGAAGAGAAACTGGGAACCGCCTTAAAAAAGATTTTAGCGGGAACCCCAATGGAAAAAATGGTGCCTTACATTGCCAAAAAAGACAAAGTGGTGGCCGCTTTTTTAGTGGCTATTGCCAAGAAAGAAAGTAACTGGGGACGAAGGGTGCCAGTTTTGAATGGGCAGGACTGCTACAATTATTGGGGTTACCGCGGTCAACGCGCCCGCATGGGTACCGGCGGACACACCTGTTTTGACAGTCCACAAGATGCGGTTGAAACAGTGGGAGGCAGAATTGAAAGGCTGATTAAATCAGGAATTGATACTCCTCAAGAAATGGTTTTGTGGAAATGCGGTTCCGATTGCAACGCCACCGGTGGTTGGGCGGCCGCCAGAAAATGGATCAGGGATGTTGATTTGTATTACGAAAAGACGATGAGAGCAACTAACAAAACTGGGGGCAAGCAATGAGAGTAATAATTTTTTCACCTTTGGTTTGACTTGGTTTTGGTTTTAGTCTGATTTTTTTTGTTTTTGAATTCTACTTCAGGTTTTTTATCTGTTGCGATTGAGTGCTTTGTTTTTAAAAGCTCTGTGATCCTCCCCGTCTGAAAACTCCTTAACTTAAATTTTTCTCTTCACTGAAAATAATCAGGAAACAATTTGCCGGCGAATTGCATTTTGAAATTTCATTCTTATTTTTGTTTGGGCCCTCTATTATGAGATTATTGATAATTTCATAATAACCTTCCGGAATTTTTTAAGATAATTTTTTTGGAATGTATGTTTTAAAAAATGATCGTGCAATAACGGCAGTTAGGAATTAAAAATATTTTTTCTCAGAGTCAAGGAAGCGCTCCGCTCTGTTTTTTTTGTTGAATGGTCGGATATTAAAAAAGGGAGCTTGCGCTCCCGGTTGTGCTTGATTGTTGCTAGACAGGACATAAGTCTAGCATTTTCTTTATTTCACCGGCCAGATTTTTGGCCGGTTTTACTAACACCACATCTACCCCTGCCTCTTGAGCCTGAGAAGTAGACGGTGGCGTCCCCGAGACCATCAAAACTTTCAGTCCAGGGTTTATTTTTTTGGCCTCTCGGGCTAGCTCTAGCCCATCCATGATGGGCATCAGAAAATCAGTCAGGAGAAGGTTCGCATCCTCCTCCTGAATTTTTTTTAGCGCATCCCTGCCATTAGGACAGGAGCGCACTCTTGCCTCGGGTAAAAAAAATGGTAAGAATAATTCTGTATAAAAAACTCTTACATCATCATCGTCTTCAGCGACGATGATGGTTATTGTTTTTCTTTCGGCCATATTTTCCCTCCTTCGCCCCTTTTTTCAAGGGACTAAATTTTATTTAAAGTACTCGATTACTTCCTTAAAACAAATTTTTCTACATTTGTCAAGCAAATTTTAACGCTCTTTCCTCAGAATAGATACCCCCGCCCTTACAGGCGGGGAGTTCTCGCTGAGTTAAAATACTTTTTCTTGGAAAAGAAAGTTAAGAAATTTGATAATCGTCGTTTATTTGTACACCGGGAGAAATGGCTTCTTGTTCAGCCAGGGCTTGTTCAAAAGCTTTAATGGCTATGAAAAGTTCTTTTTGCGTGACAGCTGTTTCAGTGGAACCTGATTGTTTTGCTTGCAAAATTTCTCGCCTGATGCGGGCGGCTTTCTTTAATTCCGGCAAGTTGCTTAAATGAAAATCGGGAATATTTTCAAGTTGTTCTTCCAGATTTGAACCTTCGTACTTGATGGTTTTAAACAACTGGAAAACAAGACTGCCCGCTTCAACCACCGCCTCCGCCTGCCGGTGGAAGTCCCCGCTGAGAAATTTCTCCTTGATTTTCTGCCATTCTCTATTTAGAGAATTTCTGACATCGGGAAAATTTTGCCCGGTTACCAAAAAACGAAAAGCTTTGTCTTTGACCAAAAAAATATAGGACAAAATGATTATATTCAGAAAAATAATTATCAAAATGACCGCTTCCAGAAACTTGATTGCTCTAAAAGTGTAGTACTGGTTTAAAAAATCGTTGATAACTCCCAAATTGTTGACAATATCCATAAAAAGAAGATAATTTTAGTTATATCCGGTCCGTTTTTTCTTTTTTGATAATACTATTGAAACTTCTCTTTGTAAAGAATTCTCCTTGACTGGAGTTCGTTTGGCTGTTATAGTGTTTTTAGGCTCTAGTTGTCTGTTTTTAGAAAATTAGAAAAACAAAATGAAGATAATCTACAATCTTATAATCTTGGTGGTCAGCAACGCTTTGGCTTTGTACGTAGCTGACAGATTGATTCCCGGTTTCACCATTACTTCCGGTTATGTTGGCTACTTGGAAGTCGGTTTGGTTTTGGGAATAATGAACGCTTTTGTGAAGCCGTTGTTGAAATTTTTGTCCTTCCCCGTTATTTTGTTGAGTTTTGGATTGTTTTCTTTGCTGATAAATATCTTCTTACTCTATTACACCAGCTGGCTTTTTGATTTCTTTACCATAAGTTCCCTTTGGGCCGGATTGGGAGGATTGATTGTTATCAGCGTGGTGAATTCTCTTATTATAAGCCTTTTCAAAAATTAAGATTGACAAATGTTGAAATTATTGTATAACTTTGAACTGGTCGTTTCTGTTCTGTTGATTATCGCCATTTTGCTACAGAATAAAGGCTCCGGGCTTTCCGCCACTTTTGGGGGAGATTTCTCCGGATTTCACACCAAGAGAGGTTTGGAAAAGTTTTTGACCGTTGCCAGCGCCGTTTTGGGAGGGTTGTTTATTTTAAACGCTTTTCTGATTTTTGTTTTGAGTGCTCGCTAAACCATCTTTGCTTTGTTTTTGTTTGAAGAAATTATTCTTGATTTTTGTTTTTCAGTTGATTTCAGATTTGGTCTTGTAGGTTTCCGGAAAAACTTTTAAAAACAGAGCCCGGAAGAGGTTTTGCGGGATAAAAAGCTAGGACAGAAAGAAGGATTGAGGTTGGAGATTGATTCTTGGTTTTTATTGAGATTTGTGTTTGTTTTCTTGGTTGTTATCCGTTACTTTTGTTTATCTATTTTTCTTACAAGCGATAAATTTCTAATTTTTTACAATGCAACAAAAACCTGCTGATCTGAATGATTCTGAAGAGGGTAAGTCTAAACGTTTGTCATATTTAACTAAACTCAGGTATTTTAATAAGATATCTAAGCCGACGGAGAAGTTTACGGTCTATTTTTTCTCTCTCTTGTTGGTTCTTTCTTTAATTGGGGGTTCAATAAAATATTATCTATCGGTTACCAAAACCGTCCCGGCCCCCGGAGGAACGTACAGTGAAGGCTTGAGCATAGAATCGGAAGGGGTACCCACTACCGTAAATCCGATTTTGGCGGAAACGCGACCAACCGATGCCTTGCTTGCTTCTCTGATTTATTCTTCACTCTTTCAGTATGACGGAGAAGGGCAATTGGTGGGCGACCTGGTGGATAAGTATGAATTACAGGACGAAGGCAAAAAATACATTTTGCATTTAAAAAAGAATGTCTTCTGGCATGACGGTCAGAAGCTGACGGCTAAGGACGTCACCTTTACACTGAAGTTATTACAGGATCCTCTTTATAACCCTATCAATGCTGTTGAATGGAATGATGAAAAAATCAAGGTGGAAAGTCCGGACGAGGAAACAGTGGTTATAAACTTGTCCGAGCCCTACGCTCCTTTTCTAAACAAGTTGACTTTTGGCATTTTGCCGGAGCACCTTTGGCGAGATGTTGACAGCAAGAAGTTTGCTTCGGTTGATTTGAATTTACAACCGGTTGGCTCCGGGCCTTTTGTGTTTGAGAGTTTAAACCGCAATAAAGATGGAGACATTGTTTCCTACAAACTGCTAGCCAATCAGAAATATTACGGACAGCGACCTTTCTTGGAAAAAATTGTTTTAAAATTCTACCCTGACCTTGATTCTGTTCTTCAGGCTTATAAACAGAAAGAAATAAATGGTTTTGCCTCCTCCAATTACAAAAAGGTAGATGAGTTGCGACGAGACAAGTCAAGTGCTGTTTACAAAATGACCGTTCCTCAGTATTTCGCCGTCTTCCTAAATCAAACGAAGTCTGTTCCTTTGGCTGATAAAAATGTGCGACAAGCCTTGCGGTACGCAACTGACAGAGAAGCGATTGTTAAGACGATTTTTGGCGAATATGCGGAAAAAGTGTATTCTCCCCTTTTAAAACCATTTATCAAAGAAAATTTTTCTTTCCCTGAAGAACTGACCAAGTATTCGCCTGACAAAGCCAAAGAGTTGTTGGATAAGGCCGGTTGGAAATCAGAGAAAGATTCTCCTTGGCGAAAAAAAGATGGGCAAGAATTAAAGATAAAGCTGGTTACCACCGACACTGAAAATCTTTTAGCTACGGCCGAGTTGTTGAAAAAACAGTGGGAAGCGGTTGGCGCCGGAGTGGATATTGTTACCGGGGATAACAAATTGGATATCAAGCAAAAATATTTGAACTCGCGAGATTATGAAGCTTTGATTTTGGGTCTGGAGTATTCCGGAAACGATCCCAACTTGTTTTTCTTTTGGCATTCCAGCGGAAAAAAGGTTCCGGGACTGAACTTTGCTATGTATGACAATGACGAAGTTGATAAACTCTTGGAAGAATCAAAGTTGGCTCAAGACAGACATTCTGAAAACTTGAAGTATATTGAAGTGGCCAAACATTTATTGGAGGATAGCCCGGCCATTTTTCTGTACAGCCCCAAGTATGTTTACGTCGTTACTCGTAAAATAAAGGGGATTAAATCGGAGGCGATCGTGAAAACAACTGATCGTCTAAAAGAGGCTAACCGGTGGTATATAAAAACCAAACGTGTAAAAAAATGATTGACTGGCAAGCAAAAATAAACAAATATGACCAACATGATTTTAGAAAAAGTATTCTAACTTTGCCGGAACAGCTTGTTTCCGGAATGGATGTCAGTCAAAAAGATGGGGAATTGGATACTCTCTTACGGAAAGTTTCTTTTCAGAGAATAATTGTTTCCGGTATGGGGGGGAGCGCTTTGGTGGGGGCGATTTCAGATATGTATCTGGTTAACTTGACAAATGAGGAAAAAAATGATATACTGGCGGTTCGGGAAAATCATTTCTACAACTTGCCGGCGGAAAGTTATCAAAATAGTCTAAATATTTTTTGTTCTTATTCTGGCAATACCGAAGAAACCATTTCCGCCTTCCGGGAAGCGCTGGAAAACAATTTACCCAGTCTGGCTATTTCAAGTGGAGGACTGTTGGAGAAATTGGCGCGGAAAAATAAAATCCCCTTTCTAAGAGCGCCCAAACCCTTTGATGATTTTCAACCACGTATAGCTGTTGGTTACCCGGTTTCTTTGTTAATGACTGTTTTGCAAAGAAGCGGTAAGTTTTTGAAAGCGACCAGTCACCTGGAAGAAGCAAGTAAATCATTAAAAGAGAAGTTGCAGTATTTGGAGGAAGAAGGACGTAAGTTGGCTTTAGAATTGAAAAATAAAACTGTTTTAATTTACGCGCCGGCTAAATACGAGAACCTGGCGCGAATTTGGAAGATAAGTTTTAATGAAAACAGCAAAAGCCCGGCTTTCTGGAATTATTTGCCGGAGTTAAATCACAATGAAATGTCCGGTTTTGCCAATAAACAAGGGGATTATACGGTGGTGATGCTTTATGATCAACAAGATGACAAACGTAACCAAAAAAGATTTGATTTGACAGCGAAGGTGTTGGAAAAGCAAGGTTTGGAAATAAAGATGCTGAAAATGCGAGAAGGTAACCCCTTAGAACGCATTTTCTTGTCTTTGGCGTTAGCTAATTGGACTTCTTATTATTTGGCTTTGCTTTACCAAACCGATCCGGCTGAAGTAAAATTGGTGGAAGAATTTAAAAAGCTTTTGTGATTCCCCGGATTTTTTGGGCACCGGTGTATGTTTAATAAACAAACTTTCGGTTAAGTGTTTAAATTGTTTGAGGGCTTAGCTGAAAATTTGTTGCTTCAATTTGATTTGAAGTTAGTCTGAAAATAAGTCAAACACTTCTTTTTTACCAGCTACTTATTTGCCATTTTTGCTTTTGTTTGGTTTTAGGCAATTTTTGCAGAGAAGAGTTGGTGAATTAAAAAACAATTTGTTAAATTTTATTCCGAGAACATGTTTGTCTTTATTTTCTTTGTTTTTAAAACCAAAAACGTTTAATAAATAATAATGAGAAATAAATATGACTACACGAGAAATTGAAAAAAAGCAGAATAAAACCAAAAAGGCTGTTGTGACTAATGGCTCCGCCATTGATGATTTGATAAAAAACATGAAAAAACAACAGGCCAATCTGCAGAAAAAGACTGTTAAATTAAAGAAACAGACCAAACCAAAAAAAACGAGTCCATCTAAAAAAACGCATTCTTCTCAGAAAGATAAGCGTCAAAACTTAAATCCTGATTTAAGTAAAATCAAGGGACTGAAAATCATCCCTCTGGGAGGACAGGAAGAAGTTGGCCGAAATATGACTGTTTTTGAATACGAAGATGACATTGTTATTTTGGATATGGGAATCCAATTCCCTGAAGAGGATATGCCGGGGGTTGATTATATTGTTCCTGACATTTCTTATTTAAAAGGTAAAGAGAAAAAAATCAGAGCAGTAGTTTTCAGTCACGGTCATTTGGACCATATTGGCGCCGCTCCCATTCTTTTGCCCCAGTTAAATTACCCGCGAGTTATAGCCAGAGATTTTACCTTGGCTTTGATTAAAAACAAAATGGAGGATCATCAAAAGTCATCCAGTAAGAAATTGAAAACGACTCGCATTAAAGACATTCGGCAGAAAATTAAGTTAGGTAAGTTCAAATTAGGCTTTTTCAAGATTGAACATTCCATTATGGATGCCGTGGGCGTAACCTTGGAAACACCCGAGGGGACGGTGATTCATCCCGGTGACTGGACTGTAGCCAGAAATGAAAAAGGAGAGAGAACAATGCATTATAAACACTTGGCTAAATTACCACGACCGACAATTTTGATGTTGGAGAGCTTGGGAGCCACTGATCACAACAGTCCCACTTCTGAAAAGGTGATGTATGACAATATAAGAAAGATAATCCAAAACAAAGAAGGAAAGGTTATTATTGGAATGTTTTCTTCGCAAATTGAGAGAATTAAAAACATCATTGAAATGGCCGGAAAGATTGGCAAAAAAGTTGTTTTGGATGGATACAGCATGAAATTGAATGTTAAAATAGCTCAAGAATTGGGTTACTTAAAGTTTGACAAGAGAATATTGATTGACGTTAAGGATATGGACAAATATCCGGATAATAAGTTAATCGTTTTATGCACCGGCGCCCAAGGAGAAAGCAACGCCACTTTGTCAAAGATAGTGACCGGTAATCACAAATATATCACTTTAAACAAAAAGGACACAGTTGTCTTTTCCTCTTCCGTTATTCCCGGCAATGAAAACACCATTCAGCGATTGAAAGACAACTTGTACAGACAGTGCGATAATGTAATACATAGCGATATGATGGATATCCATGTTAGTGGACACTGCAACGCTTCCGATATTCAAGCTATGCTTAAAGAAGTGAAGCCGGATTATTATATCCCTGTTTATGCCTATCATTATTTTTTGAAAGAAGCTAAAAAGCTAGCCATGGAAGTTGGCATAAAAGAGGAAAATATTTTCATCTTGGATAACGGTAATGTTTTCAATCTTTACAAAGGAAAACCGCGTATTTTGAAGGAAAAGGTGAAAACTGATTATGTTTTTATTGACGGTCTGGGTGTCAATGAGCTTGAGCACATAGTCTTGCGAGATAGACAAGTGTTGGCTGAAGATGGAATCTTTATGATTACCGTTATCATTGATGGAAAATCTAAAAAAATTAACGGGAATATCCAGATTACTTCCCGTGGGTTTATTCACGTTAAAGAAAACTTTGACTTGATAAACGCCACTAAAAAAATTGTCAAAGAAACGATAGAAAAAAATACTTCGTCCCTAAAGGGTACCAAGATTAATTGGACCATTTTAACTAAGCAAATCAGGGAAAAAGTGGGAGTGTTTTTGTTTCAAAAAACTCAACGTCGTCCAATGGTTATTCCGGTTATTATGGAAGTTTAACTTCTTCTATCGTTTTTGGTGACAGTAAAAACAAAACCACCGGCGTAGCGCCGGTGGTTTTGTTTTTGAAAGTTCAAATTTACTTAAGGAGCCTGCGGCCGGGCTTGAACCGGCGACCTACCGCTTACAAGGCGGTTGCTCTACCAACTGAGCTACACAGGCAGATAATTTAAACGACGACAAAACCCCTTGCGGATTTTTTGTTGCGTTAAAATCTATTGGAACTTTTAGTGAAATTTAAAATTGTCTAAATAAGTGTGGGCCGGGACGGATTCGAACCGCCGTAGACTTGCGTCGTCAGATTTACAGTCTGATGCATTTGACCACTCTGCCACCGACCCTTTTACAAAATATTCCTAAACTTGATTAAATATACACCACCAGGCGGAAAAATCAAGTCTTTCTCCAATCATTCTTTTTTCCTTACTTTTGAGCCAAGATCGGGGATTGAACCCGAGACCTCACCCTTACCATGGGTGTGCTCTACCAACTGAGCTATCTTGGCGTTTTAACTTTTTCTTGATGAAGATTCTGCAGATATCTTATTTTTTTAATTTTAGTCGCGACACCTTCATCAGCGGGTGAAACAGAATGCAAATAGGAAAAAACTTCCAGAGCATCGTCCAACTTCTCCATTTTGATGTATAATTCTCCCAATTCGTAGTAGTTGTTTAGATTCTTGGGAGAATTATTGATTCTTTGTAAAATCTTTTTTTCAATAATTTGATAGTCAACCCCCAGAATAGCGTCTTCATCATCAGCGACTGTTTTTTCAGGTGATTGGGGAGTTTCTTGTTCTTCAGCAGTCATCCTTGCTTCAGCTTCAGCTTGAGATGGTGATGACCCCAAAACCCACTTCTTCCCGTCATCGGGTTGGGAGATATTCTTCTTCTTTTTAATATCCAGATTTTTGGCCGCTTTATTTTTTTTAAACAACCTGGAAATAAAACTTTTCTTAGCCGGTTTCTTAGACTTACTGTCACTAAGGGAATCAACCGTATTCTCCTGAGAAATATCCTTAACTATTTTATCAGTTAAAATGTTTTCCGCAACCGCACTCTCCTCCTTCTCTTCAGTTAAAGTCAGCTCCGCGCGAGCTTTCAAAATATCATTGCTGCTTTTTTTCTTTTCTCTAATGATCCAGGAGTGGATTTTTTGCAAACCAAGTTTTATCTTTCTTAAAACAACTTCTGCCAAAGAAATGAAACCGGTTTTTATTCTTTTGTAGAAAGACGGTTTCGCAGAGTTAACTTCTTTCTCTATATCTTTTATAATTTTTTCATCATCCGTGTTTTTTAGACTTCTGGCTACCACCACGATGATAACCAATAGGCTAAAGAGGGCTACACTGATAATGATTATATTGATGATATTCATTGTTCAATTATCTTTATGTCCTCTAAGTTTACTGTCCTATACTTTCTATCTTTATCCACTATTTTTACTTTTTTGTCCAGGATGAATAGATCAACCACTTCCACTTCTTCTTTATTTAAAATAACCTTGGAACCTCTGGCAGGCATTTGTTTAAGAGCGTCTTCATACTGCTCCGCTTCATAAGAAAGACAGCACATTAGACGACCACAAACCCCAGAAAGTCGCTCCGACCCTCTGTGAGCTATGGCCTGACTGCGAGCCATGTCGGTATTAATACTTTTGAAATTTTTATTAAAGCGCAGACAGCATAATTCTCGTCCACAGATGCCAAATCCTCCTATTTTTTTGGCCTCGTCTCTTGAGCCAATTTGGTGAAATCTAATTGTTTTTCCCAGCTCAGCCGATAATTCCCTGACCATTTCCCTAAAATCAATACGACTATCAGCAGTAAAAACAACCAGAATAGCTCTGCCGTCAATACTCAATTTCACTTCCGCTATTTTCATTGTGAAGCCTTTCTCTCTAACTTTCTTTTTGACGGCAATTTTTAATTGTTTTTCAATGTCCTTGTTTTTAAGGGCAATCTCCAAATCCTGCGCGCTGGCCTTTCTGATAATTTCGCCGGTAGATTCTTTAAACTGCCTCTTATCATCAACAAGTTCTCCCAAAAAATTACCCCACTCTTTCTTAACAACCACTTTGTCACCAACAGACAGTCCGTCCAGACCGTTGGGATCGGCGCTCTCCGGATTTCCCCAGGCAAACAATCTTACCAGCATAGGCTAAACGACTACCTTCTTAAATTTACTGTTTATTTAGATTTCAAATCTCTGAAAATCATCTACAACAATATTTTCTCCCAGGGTGGCAACGTTTTCCTTGATTACTTCTTCTATAGTGATTTCCGGATTTTTAATAAAGGATTGGGAGTATAAAGCTCTGGATCTTTTTAATTCTTCTTTCTTTTCTTCCAGTTTTTTCTTAAGCTCATCGTCGGAAATATTTTCCGTCGCCAATTGACTTTTAATCTCCTCAATCTCGGCAGCTATCATTTCGTCGGAAACATCCTTCGGACGGACAGCCACGGGATTCATAGCTACAATTTGCATAGCGATGTCGTTGGCCAAATTTTTAAACTTATCGTTCATAGCCACAAAATCGGTTTCACAGAGAACCTTTACAATCGCCCCACTCTTGTTATTGGCATGGACGTAAGTGGCTATCACCCCCTCTTTGGCAATACGATTGGCTTTCTTGTCCGCTTTTTGCACGCCATTTTTTCTGAGAATTTCCAAGGCCTTTTCCTTGTCACCTTGAGCTTCCTCTAAGGCTTTCTTTACATCAATTACCCCAGCGCCGGTTTCTTCTCTGATTTCTTTGATTAATTTAAGCATTTTATTCTTTTAATTTTTTATTTTTTAGAGTTTTTTGCGTCTTGATTACCGCTTGGATTTTTTTCTTGTTGCAAGGCGGCGGCCACAACGTTCAAAATGTACCGCAAAGAAGAAACAGCATCATCATTGGCGGGAATACCCAGGTCAACCACATCCGGATCGCTGTTGCTATCCAAAAGACCGATAACCTTAATTCCCATTTTTTTAGCCTCTTTAACAGCGTCTTTATCTTTGTTGACATCTAAAACCAATATTGCTTCCGGCAGGGTGTTCATTCCTACCAATCCGCCCATAGACTCTTCTATTTTAGCCAATCTTTTGCCCAACTTATTTCTTTCCAATTTTGTCAGGGAAGCAAGTTTGCCTTTTTCCAAGGCTTCCTTGTTATCAACAAAAAACTTTATTCTTTTTTTAATGATGCCAAAATTGGTCAATGTGCCACCCAACCAACGATTGTTGACATAAGGCATCCCGGTTTTTTCAGCTGTCTTCCTCACCAAATCTTTAGCTTGATTTTTTGTTCCGACAATCAACAAGGTGCCATTTTTGGCGGAAAGTTCCCGAAGATATTCAATAACTTTCCGAAGGGCTTTTAAGCTTTGTTCCAAATCAATAATATGAATGTTGTTCTGAGTGGTAAAGATATACCTGTCCATCTTGGGGTTCCAGTAGGATTTTTTGTGCCCAAAATGAAGACCGGCCTTTAGCATTGCCGGCAGAGATAATTCCGGCATCTCTGCAACATCCTCCTTTTTAGCAGTTTCCGGTGAAGAAACTTTTTCTTCCTGTTGTTTTTCCTTAGACATAATAACACACCCCTTTGCCACAAAGAAATTGTAACAAACGAGTCGATTAACCTTTTAATAACGCCGAGGCGTTCCTCTATCCAATCTTCATTGAATCTTCATAATCCGCAAGGGCGGATCAGGTTTGATTCGATTGGATATGTGTTTTAACTAGTCATAAACGATTTATGACTTTAGTTAAACTAACATAATTTCAGAAAAAAATCAAGCAACCGAAGCTTTGATTCTCTGGGTCCATAGACCTACTTCGTCTCTTCTACTTCAGCCAATTTAATTTTTAAATCTTTTTTTAAGGTGTTCTCATAATCAAATTCTCCTTTGTCCGTTTTTAAATGAATCTTGACAGGGATATTGCCAATACCGGATTGTTTTTGAATTAGGAGATGGTAGTCATTTTTTACATTGATTGGCAAATCGTATTCAAAGTGGGCAGTGGTTTGACGGCCAATCAGGGCATCCAAAAACACTCCGAAATAAGTCTTGTTAAATTCTTCTCTGGTGAGAGGGTAACTAACCATTATTCTTTTGGTTAATTTACTACCTTTGGGAGCATAAAGCCGAAGGTAGGAATGGTAATCGCTAGTGCGCCAGTCGCCATGGGTAGCGGTATGGTTGTAAGTGTAATCAACCGTAGCTTTGGGAATTTCGGTGGTTAAATCAACGTTATAACTTAGACTTCTTTTGATGTAAAAATCTGATTTGAGAGCGCCTAAGTTGGCGTCAACCAACATTAAATAATCCCCGTCCCAATTTCTGTCTACCTGGCCGGCCCAGCCAACTTCTTCTACTTTTTTTTGCAGAGAAGGGTCTTTAAAGTTAAGTTGAATGTTTTTTGTTTCCAATTCATCGCGAGAAAACTTGACCAGCTTGGGTATATTATTAAAACCGCTGAGCTTATTTTTCAGCTCTTGAGCCAAAGTCTTCATTATCCATTTTCTATTTTGGGTGTCTAAATTTTCATTGAAAAGATATGGTTTTTCCACCTGTTCTTCCAGTTTGGAAATGGCATTTTCACTGTTGTAGGTATAACGTCCCCCTCGTAAAGAAATGGGGCCGGTGATTTTCAATAGATCATTTAGAACAGTGGCGTTAATGGCAAAAACACCATCAAAGTTACTGTTGCCGCCGGCTAAACGGAAGAAATATTTGGCTTTTTGGACATTGGTGGGAAAATCGGGAGAAAAATTTGAGTCTCGGAACTTCCATTTCTTAATTCCCAATTTTCTTCGCAAAGGATAAGGCGGGGGAACTTTGGCTTTTATTCTCTGGTCTAGTAAGTTGGCATCTTCAAAATAAAATTTGATTACTTGCCCGTTTTTTACGGTGGCAACAGCATACTGACCGAGGAACCCTCCACCGGGACGTAATTCCATATTGTTTTGCAAAAGCAATAAATATCTTCGAGCTACATCATCTCGTTTTAGAAAATGCTGACTAATCTCGTTGGCGACGTCTATTTGTTTTTTAGTATCCGAGCTAATAGGTAATAATTTAGAAACCTTATCAACCAATTTAACAGAATTGGAAACTAGAAGTGACTTATTTGTTTTTTGAAACCAATTTTTGGCAAAAAAGAATCCGCCAGCCAAAAAAATGATTGTGATTAAAAAAACTAATAGACTTTTCTTTTTAAACATTATTTTGAAAAAATTATTATGATTATTATTTTGACATTGAAGCCTCGGACAGACCCAGGAGTTACGGCGCCGATAGGCCTGATATCGGAGCGCTAAACAGGTAGAAGCATATCATAAAAGGCAATATTGGGCAAACCAAACTTGAAAATTGTTTTGCTAAATAAATTAGATCACACTTTCCCCAAAACCATCGCCCCCGATTCTATTTTTTCGCCCTGCTCTAAACTTTGACACCGGGAAAGAGGGAGTCTAAGATTAAAGTAATACTCCGTCTTGGCTGTCAAATATTTTCCTTTCACGGACTCCACCACCAAAGTAAATTCTTTTTGTCCTTTCTTTATTTCTGTTTGATAATTTTGCCAAAGCTTGTCACTCAAAGCCCTTAGCTCCCGAGAGCGTTCTCTTTTGATTTGCTGACTAAGTTGATTTGGCATTTTAGCGGCCGGGGTTTTTTCATGCCTAGAGAAAGGGAAAACATGCAATTTACTAAATCCGGTTTGTTGGATAAATTTTTTACTTTTGGCAAACTGCTCTTCCGTTTCCCCGGGAAAACCGACGATAACATCAGTGGTAATGGCGGTTTTCTTCTCGGCTTGTCTGATTTCGTTTATTTTTTCACTGAAAAAGGTCAAATCGTAAGGACGATTCATTTTTTGCAGAAGTTGATTATCCCCTCCTTGCAGAGGGATGTGCAGATGTTTGCAAAATCTTTTTTCCGTTTTCAAAAGAGAGATGAGATTTTCGTTTAAATCATTGACCTCAATGGAACTGATTCGCACTCTTAACTGATTCGTGCGTTGAATGATTTTTCGGATTAGCCAAGCCAGATCTTTTTCTTTCTGCAAACTATTTTTTTCTTGATTGTAGAGCCCGAGATGAATTCCGGTGAGAACTATTTCTCTATAGCCAACTCTTTCCGCCTGAACGGCTTCTTGAACAACTTCTTCCCAAGGACGACTGCGTAAGCGTCCACGGGCATAGGGAATAGCGCAGTAGGAACAAAATTGGTTGCAACCGTCTTGGATCTTCAAGAAATAACGGGAGCGCTCTCCTTGACCGGGGGGATTGATTCCCCCGGAAACTGCTTGGTGAGCCGGAGCCGCCGTTTTGTCTGTCGGGTAAAATTTTTCTTTGATCGTATCAGCCAAAGCGTCTAGGTTGCCAACCGGCCAGAATAAATCCGCCTTTAAATTTTCTTCTATTTCCGGATAAACCTTATACCAACAACCCATTAAAACAACTTTGGCGTCGGGGTTTTCTCGTTTGGCCTTTTTAAGCATCAATCTGTCCTTGCGATGGGCATTCTTGGTTACCGAACAAGTGTTCACTATGACGATATCAGCCAATTCCCCCTTTCGTTTTTCCAAAAAGCCGGCAGCCAAAAGTTTATTTTTGAGTTGCCCGGAATCATATTGATTGACCTTGCAACCTAGAGTGTAGATTTTAAATTTTCGTCCAGGCATTTTCTGGTATTACTGGCTTCTTAGATAGTAGTTTAAAGTAAAAATCCAGTCCTCATCATTTTCGGCTTGTTTGGTTTTTAGGAGCCACTCCAAATAAGGTCTGTCTTCCAAGACTATTTCTGAGAGTAAGCGTCCGTTGTATTTCCCGAAAGAGAATCTTTTAATCAGAGAGGGTTGGGCGGATATCTCCATCATTCTTTTGATAATGGCATTTCGGTCAGCGCCATTTGATTTCTTTTTAGCTTCTTTGTAAAGGTGTTGAAAAACCGCTTCCAAAACCAAAACATCTCCCTCGGCGCTGTGAGGAATAACGTCCAGTTCAATCTCGTAATAATAGCGCAGAAATTGCAGAGAATATTCCGGTATCTCTGAATTTTCGTCCAGGTAGCGCGCCAGACGAAGGGTACAAATGTGTTGGGGCACTTTAATCCCCTCCGCCGCTAGCATGGCGATGTCAAACTTGGCGTTGTGTGCAACCATTATATTTTTGTTAAGTACTTCTTGTAATTCTTGAGCAAAACGGCTGCCTTGAAATGATCTTTCTTTAGCGACCATTTTATTGGTGATGTTGGTGACACTCATTGCTTTAATGGAAATGGGCACCGGTGGTTTAAAATTCTTAACCAATAGTTTGCCCGGTTTAACAACCTTGCCTTTTTTATCTTTCTTGTCTGCAAATTTATAGCAGACCTGACATAACCTGTCTTTCTGAGGGTCATTTCCGGTGGTTTCAGTGTCCAGAAAAACAAGTTGTGGTTTCTTGAGGTTGGATGTTGTCATTTTTTTAGTTGTTTGAATATAAGATGTTTTAGCTTAATATTAAAACATTTTTTCGTCAATTGAATTTAGACTGTAATTATTTCTTTTTGCACATCACGATGGCTAACTTTTAAAAATTTGCCAGCTATTAACAAGCGTAAGATTATTTCAAAAACCAAAATCAGTATTGAAGTAATAAACGAGGCCAGACTGTAGATGGCAATAAAGGTAATGAGCAGAACGAGCCAGAAACCGAGTTGATTTAGCTCGCGATGATTGTCAAAATGAAAATAACTGTTTATTTTTTTGTTAATGATTTCCAGAAGAACACTGTTAATTTTTTCAGAAGCCCGCACTTTTCTGCCGGCCAAAGTGGACAGCTCTTTTTCTCCGGAAGTTATGGCTTCACGCCGGAGATAGGGATTATCAGTGCGAGAAATTTTGGCTTGTTGCAGTATATAATCGGCTACTGTTGCGGAAGTAAATTGTTGAAAATCAAAATGGGGATCAATGGCGGAAATTAGCCGTTCAGCCGGTATCAGATGTTTTTCACTGATTTCAATGGGAGGAATGACTACTTGCCGGCCGGAAAGTAGACTCGGCAATAAAACATAACCGAGAATAACCAGCGTTAAAGCCAAAGAAAACAGGCGATGTCCCACTCTAAAACTGCTCCAAATGTCCAACTTGATTTGGTTGGACATTTTGCTTTTCACCGTTTCCCCGGCCCAAATGAAAAATAATAGGCCCAAGAAGGAAAAGAAGAGCCCCGGAACGGTGAGGGATAGAATTAGATTAGGAATGACGATAAAGAATGAGCCCGACCAAAAAAGTGATCGCTGAGGAAAAACAAAAATCAGAAAGCTCCAAAAGAGAAAAAGTAACGATGAATAAAATAAAACTGGGCCCCAATGAAAAGAAGTCGGGCTTTTTAGTTCCAACCAAAAAAGAAATGAACTCAGCAGAAGTCCCAATAAGAGAAAATATTTAAAAACAAGCGGTTTGGTGATAGTCATAGGAATCTTTGGTTAAGGCGACGACTCCGAGATCAAGGCGTAATTTTTCAAAACTCAAACGCCAAAATGGTTTGAATGGGAAAAAATCAACCCAGACGACAAAATAATCCTTGTTTGACTTAAAAGGTTGTATCAACACCCCAAATTAAAGCGGCCTTGCCCCACTCGGAAAATTTTCGTTTTGATAATCTAAGTCTGACTGTTTCTTGTCGCAGTGAGCTCAGCTTGAGCAAGATTTTTAGATCATTGACTGTTTTGCTAAAGTATTTTGATTTTTTGCCGGAGAACAACAACTTGAAAAGGTGACGATTGACCGCTCGCAAATCATTGTATTTGCTGCGCTCTACTGTTTTGATTATATCAGACATTGTTTTTACAGTATGGATAGGATAGAGACCGGTGGCTGTTTCTCCGCTAAGCATCAAGGCGTCAGCCTGATCAATGACAGCGTTGGTAACATCGGAAATTTCTGCTCTGGTTGGTCGCCTCTTATTTTCCATACTGGCCAACATTTGAGTGGCGACAATGGCCGGTTTATGAAATCTACGACTTTTTTTAATGATTTCTTTTTCCAATAAACCAACTTTGTTTTGAGAAACCTCTATGGCCAAATCCCCTCTGGCCACCATTACTCCGTCGGAATATTGAATGATTTTGCTGAGATTTTTCAAGGCCGCCTTTCTTTCTATTTTGGAAATTATCCAGGGGCGATAATCGCCGGCTTTTTTAATGATATCAGCGGAAAGAAAATTGTTAATGGTTTTTCTGAGGGTAACAATATCCTGACCATTGGCTACAAAAGACAGAGCTATCATATCAACTCGTTGACTTAGAGCAAATTTTAAGTCAAAAATATCTTTATCTGTCAGAGTCTTCATTTTGGATGAAATGCTGGGAATATTGACCGCCTTATGGGGCTTGACTTCTCCACCTTCAACAACTTCGGCCAGGCAACCATTGTTTAGAACACTAACTACTTTAAATTGTATCAGACCATCTTCTATAAAAATTTTTGCATTCGGCTTTAGATAGGCAAAAAACAGATCCCAATCCAGAATGATTTTTTTCTTGCGCTTGCTTTTGTTTTGATGGACAAGATCAGTAAATAAAATTTTTTCTCCCACTTTCACTTGCATCGGTTTTTCGTTTATCACTCTGATTCGCGGCCCTTGTAGGTCCGCCAGGATACCTATTCTTTTTCGCAATTTTTTCTCCACTTTTCTGATATTCGCAATGGCGGATTGGTGCCACCGGTGATCACTGTGGGAAAGGTTAAGACGAGCGACATCCATTCCCGCTTTAACCATGGCTGTTAGAGTTTTTTCCGAGACCGAAGCCGGACCAATGGTGGCTACTATCTTGGTCTTTTTTCTGACCATTTGAATTTTATTTCTTTTCAATTTTTTGAATTTATTTTTGTTTTCTTAAATTTGTCATTAGTTAACCAATTTTAGAAATATTTTTATTTTCCGGACAAATCAAACTATTGGTTTCTGCAACAGGTTTTATTATATAACAAAACAGGCAACTTTCAAAGTTGCCTGTTTTTAAAATACCGACGAAAATTTATTTGTCTAAGATATGTATTCTTCCAATTAAAGGAAGTTCTTTCATTTTTCCGTTGGCGGCATTGATAATTCCCATAATCCAGAGAACAACCAAAAATATGACACCAAGGGGAAGGATAATGAACCAACCTAGAAAAGGAATGATTGTACCGACGACATAAACTACGATCTGAGCCAACAGCAAGACAAGACTTTGGTTGGCATGGAACATAGCGAACTTGGATTCTTTAGCATCGGTTAGCAGAGGTAAGAAAAACAAAAAATACGCCAAAATAGCCATTGTTTTGTTTTTCTCAATGTCTTCCCGGCTGGCAGTTTGAACAGTCTCTTTTTTTTCTTCCGTTTTTTCTTCGGTTTGTACTTCTTCTTTGTTTTCTTCCATTACTTTTTGTTATTTAATTATTTTCTTCATTATAACACAGTTATTTACAATTTACAAATTTTTTAAAGGTGATCTTTGAGTTATGATATCTGTTGACGGATCACTGCTATTCTCTGTAAATATTTATAAATAAATTCCCTCATCGTTGAAGGAGAATTTTTCTAGTCTTGGACAAATAGATTGGGTAACGCCCCTTCTATCCAGAATATTTTTCTATTAAAAACCGTTTTAATTCTTCGGCTAAGTTTTTCTCCGCTTCTTCAATATCCAGTGAGGAAACCAGTCTTGAATACCAATTTTTCTTTTTGACAGGGCTTAGAAAAGTTTTAATATCTTTTACCAGTTCTTCTTTGCCTTGTTTCGTAAACAATTTTTCCCCGTAAAGCGATGCTTTAAACTTTTCAATGGCTAGGAGAATTACTCGGCAAAAATAGGCGGCCGGTTTGTCACCCATTTTACAGCTTTTAATAATTTCTCTGGCTAATTGTTCGTCAAGTCCCCTCTCTAATTGTGATTGATAAGTTGATATATACTCTGATTGCTCAGGTATTGGTGTTGTTTCTTTGGATTTTTGATTGCCTTTAGCACCTAACTCATAATTTGAATTCATTTGATATTTTAAACTGTTAGAAGGTCACGAGCTTTGGTGACCTTTATCTAAAGTAGTCGCCTACTCAGATCTAGACGGCCATTTGCCGGAGACGTTTAATTCTTTCTTTTATGGGAGGGTGAGTCATAAACAACTTGGAAATTTTTTTACCCTTAAAAGGATTGGTGATAAATAAATGCGCCGTAGCCCGGTTGGCTGTTTGTAGCGTTTGACTATCTTGAGATATTTTTTCCAGGGCGCTAGCTAAGCCCTCCGGATATCTGGTAAGAAGCACTCCGGAACTATCAGCCAAGAACTCTCTTTTTCGGGAAATGGCCAATTGAATGAGGGTGGCGGAGAGAGGAGCTAACAGAGAAAAAATCAGACCAAGCACAATTAAGAAGGTGTTATTTTTGTTGTTGTCACTATCCCCAAAAATGATTGATCGTCTAAATAGATCCGCTAGAATGGCCACGAAACCAACCAGAACTGTTAAAACAGTGCCCAATAAAATATCTCTGTTGCCAATGTGGGACATTTCGTGGGCGATTACTCCTTCCAATTCGGTCTTGCTTAGATTTTCCACCAAGCCGGTGGTTAGAGCAATAACAGCATGATTGGGATCTCGGCCGGTGGCAAAAGCATTCATTGATCGGTCGGGAATAAGGTAAACACGAGGGGTTGGCAGACCGGCGGTAATTGCCAGATTTTCTACCAGTCGGTAAATTTCTTTTACTTCCGGTCCCTGCTCCGGTTTGATTTCTTGGGCCCTGTTAATCCCCAAAACTATTTTATCACTCCACCAATAACTGGCTAAATTCATAAAGACAGCAAAGAAAACAGCTAAATAGAGAATGAAACTATTGTGATATATCTGGGCAAAAAACCAACCGATACCAATGGTAAAAATCAAAAAACCAGTTAAATAAATCCAGGTTAATCTGATGTTTTTATCTCTTTCGGTGTAAATGGTGGCCATAGCCTGGAAATTTTAGGACAAATAATTAAAATTCCACCTTTACATTTTCACGTTCTTTTTGGTCGCCAATTTCAAAAAATTCAAATTTTTTGAAGTTGAAAACGTTGGCCAAAATATTGTTTGGAAAAACCTCTATCTTTGTGTTGAAATCCCTAACGTTGCCGTTGTAAAATCGCCGAGCGGCCTGGATTTTGTTCTCTGTATCGGCCAGCTCTCTTTGTAATTCAAGAAAGTTTTGATTAGCTTTTAGCTCAGGATAGCTTTCCGCCAAGGCAAAAATTGACTTCAAGGTTGAGGACAAAACATTTTCCGCCTCCGCTTGCTCTTTAGCGTCTCCACTTTTTTGAGTGGCCATAGCTTTGTTTCTGGCCTCTATCACTTTTTCCAAAGTTTCACTTTCGTGTTTGGCGTAACCTTTGACTGTTTCCACCAGGTTGGGAATGAGGTCATAACGTCTTTTAAGTTGCACGTCTATGTCGGACCAAGCCTCTTTTACTCTGTTGCGCAATCTGATTAAACCATTGTAAACAAAGATTAACCAAACGGCCAGAACAACAATGATGATTAGTAAAATTGTGGTTAACGACATTTTTTTATTATTAATTATTATTGTCCTTTTTTATTGTATCATTATTTGCAAATTTTCTCTAGCTTGATCGCATGATTGTCTATTGGAAAATTAGCGTCTGACTTTCAGAGAAAAATTTTTCTCCAGTTTGTCAATCAGTTTGTTGATTAACTCGTCCACTTCGTCGGAACGCAATGTCCTTTGCGGACTGCCGAAGGCTAAATGAAAAGCCAATGACTTCTCGTTTTTTCCCGGGTAATTGTAGATGTCAAACAATTCCACTTTTTTCAAAAGCTCTCCGCCAAACCTGCGAATAGCCTCCTCTATTTTTCTAATCTGCAAACGTTTCTCAACCAGCAGAGAAATATCCCTTTCCACGAAAGGAAATTTTGGAAGCTCTCTAAACGCAGTTTTCGTTTGGGAAAGCTCCAGTATTTTTCTGACGTCAAGGGAGCCGGTCGCCACTCTAACATTTTTAAGTCCGAAATTTTTGGCAACTTTTTGAGAAATTTCTCCCAGCCAACCGATTACTTCTCCTCTTTTTGTTTTTAGGAGGGCGCGGCGGACCGGATTTACTTCCGGCATCAGTTGTGAGCCGGTGTCGGTAAAATTATCGTCGTAATAGTAGGAGGCAATATTCAGAGTTTCCAACAGATTATCTAGGGCGCCCTTGACCTGGTAAAATTGTTCTCCTTTTTTGTGTCTGGAAAAAACAGCCAAGGCCAGTCTTAATTCTTCAACCGGTAATTTATCTTGGCTTTTTCTGTAGATTTTTCCCTCTTCAAAAATTTTAACCTGAGGAAAATAGCTGAGATTTTTTTGGCCGGCTTTTAACAAATTGATGATTAGATTATTGCGTAAAATTTGTTGTTCCGGATTGGCCGGGTTCAACAGTGCTATATGTTCATCAGGATTAAGTCCGGCCATTTTGGCATCCTTTCGGCTGTAAAAGGAATAGCTTTTAATTTCATAAAAGCCGTTGGCCACCATAACTTCTTTCAACTTTCTCTCCAGCATTCTCTCGCGGTTGTATTTTGGCAAGGAAATAACAGTCTGTAGCGGTTTCGGTTTAATTTTATCGTAGCCGTAAATTCTACCAACCTCCTCTATCAAATCTTCCGGGGAACGCAAGTCGCGACGAGCGGTGGGAATAAGAAAAGTTATTTTTTCGCCCCCTTTTTTATCCGATTGGGCAAATTTTTCTTCGGCAGTTACTTGGATACCAAGCCTGTTTAAAATTGACTTGATTTTTGACTTATCCAAATCAATTCCCAGAAGGTTGTTGGTGTAATCAGTTGTCAATTCCACCGACCAAGGTTTAATTGGTTGCGGATAAAAGTCTTGACCAAACTCCAATTTTGCATCGGCATATTTTTGCAACAGGTTGACCGCCTCAACAATGGCCGGACCGACAAAGTTGGGGTCAATGTCTCTTTCAAAACGATAAGAGGCGTCTGTTTGCAGGTTATGCCGACGAGCGCTGAGACGGATTGTTGGGGCGTTAAAATTCGCACCCTCCAGAATAATTTCCGCCGTTTCGTTTTTAACACCGCTTTCCAAACCACCCATAATCCCGGCTAGAGCTATCGGAGATTTGCCATCAGCAATAACCAAGTCAGAAGCGGACAATTCCAATTCTTGTCCGTCAAGTAAAACTATTTTCTCTTTTTCTTTGGCTTCTCTGACAACGATTTGGTCTATTTTCTCCGCAGAAAAAGCATGGAGCGGTTGTCCGGTCTTGAGCATAACATAGTTGGTAATATCAACCACGTTGTTAATTGGTTTCAGGCCGCTGACTTTAAGTCTGGCTTGCAACCAGAGAGGCGACGGCTTAATTTGAATATTGCTGAGCTTGACCAGACAATAGCGGGAGCAATGCGGACTTTCTATTTGAACAGAAAAATCACTTGGTAACGGATTTAATTTTTCCTTAAATTTTTGAAAATCGTTTTCTGAAGGCTCGGCACGGAATCGTTTGTCTTCCAGGGCACACAATTCTCTGGCAACCCCTTGATAACTCAAGCAATCGTGGGCGCGATTGGGTAAAATATCAATTTCCAAAACCTGATCATCCAGCTGTAAATATTTAGCCAATCTCTCCCCTACCGGAGCATCATCTGGTAAGACCATTATTCCACTATGATCTTCACCCAAACCAAGTTCATCTTCGGCGCAAATCATTCCAAAAGATTCAACTCCCCTTATTTTACTTTCTTTGATTTTAAATTTTTGCTCCTGCCCTTTTTCATTTTTAAAAATAACTTCCGCCCCCGGCAAAGCGACCGGCACTTTTTGCCCTTTTTGCAGATTGGGAGCTCCGCAAACTATTTGCAAAGTTCCGCCATTATTTTTCCCGACATCAACTTTGGCTATTCGTAAACGATCAGCGTTGGGGTGTTTTTCCACGGCCAACACTTCTCCGATAATCACTTTGTTTAACCCTTGGGATAAATCCTCCACATCTTCCACCTCAAAACTGTGTGTCAGAAATAAGTCGGCGATTTCCGTCGCCGTTTTGTTTGTTTTGCTTAGTTTTTTTAGCCAGTTGAAACTGTATAACATAATACTTAGCCCCGTTTTAAAAATTAAATCGTTTAATTACTCAAAATTTGTATCTATAATTCCACCAACATAGGCATGGTTTTTGTCTTTGGCATAAGCGGGATTGTGTCTGGAAACAACAAAGGTTTCTAAATCTGCGTTAGGAATTTTTTTGTTTTTAAAATAGACATTATTTTTATCAATGGCATATTCTCCTCTTAAGATATGATAAGTATCGGGATCCGCATCAGGAATAATGCCCCAAAAATAGTAGACATGATTTTTATCAAGCGCATAATGCTCTTTAAGAACTCGAAAGGTTTTTGGATCAGCCTCTAGTATTTTTGCAGATTGGTAATAAACATTGTTTTTATCAAGAGCATATTCACTATTTAGAACACGAAAAGTCTTCGGGTCAGCGTCTTTAAGTTTTTTCTCACGATGATAAACGTTGTTCCCGCTGAGAGAATAGTCATTTTTTAAGATACGAAAATTTTTAGGATCCGCTCCTTTGAGTTTTCTATCACGATAATAAACGTTGTTTTTATCAATAGCATAAAATTCACTAATTGGCCTGAATGTTTTTATGTCCACTTCTGCTGGTAAATACATATCTCCAGAATTTCCAAGGGATAAACATTCTGCACCCGAATACATGATTCGCGTATGCAAAGGACTGTAGGCAAAATAATGACTTACAGATGCATCTACCAGTTTCCCAGCAGGATGGTTACAATAATAAACAAACCAGGCAAAACCAAGCGCGCCAAGTATTGCCAAAATTAAAAGCGCCAACCCTAGTGACACTAGTAGTCTTTTTATAATTTGCATACTGTGTTTGGATTAAAATTTAAATTCATGCATTTTTTAGTCGTTCTATTCTAACATATCTTCAGAACCCTTACAACGAATGTCTATAACTAATTCCAAATTGGTATAGAGATTTTAATAACCAATTTCACTTTCTCTCGGAAAAATATTTTTGGGCTTGTTGTTCTTTCAGCCGAGTTATCTCTTGAGCCACTTCTTGAGGGCTTAAACCTTGTCCCAAAAGTCTCTCTCTGTGGGCGCTGAGACCCATATTTATCGCCTTTAAATCATCTTCAGACGCCTCTTTTTCCAATCTCTCAACCAACGGCGTTTTCAGTTTTTTCTCCCATTTTTCAACTTCAGCCAATTTTGTTACTTCTTGGGATTTATTTTCTTGGTTTATCTTTTCTGCCAATTTGAAGTATTCGGCTATTCCTTTTTGTTGCAACATTCTCTCAAATCCTTGTTCGGCCCTTTTTTTACCTTCTTCATCCAATTGATAATAATCCAAACCAAGAGATTTGGCATAAGCGCTAACCCCCATTTTTTTGGCAACACTTAAATAGTGAATAATGCCCGCGAAACCTTTTTCGTTCCGTCCAATGTCCAAGTCATTTTTTATTTTTTCCAAAGCTTTAAAAAAATCTTTCTTGTCGGTTGACAATAAATATTCCCAGGCTTGGGCGGGGGTTTCTATTTTTTTCACCATTTCTATCTGCTGACGATTGCCACTGTATTCTTGCGCCCGGACTACGTTAGCGTTACCAACGGCGCCGGTAAATAAAGTTAGAGCCAGAGCTGTGGCTACAGCTGTTCTTTTGGGATTATTCTTTTTAAAAATATTTACAATGGCCTCGGTAGCGCCATTTTTGACCGCTTGTAAAAAAGCGGTTTTTTCTTCTGTTGGCAGTTCTTTGGCCAAATTTTCAATTAGCTTATTGATATCTCCTCCTTCCGCCAATTGTTTATTTAGACGAGTATAATTATCCAAAATTTCCTCCGCCGGCAAACCACTTTTCTTTTCCAGTTCCGCAATGGTTTCGTTGAGCTGATCCATTTTTTGAATCATTGCTTCTTTAATTTCCGGATCGCTGGCATTCTCAGCCAGACGATTCATTTTCTCCAACTCCAAAGATTTTTTGTCAAAATTTTTTGGATTGCTACTTTCTTCTTTTTTGTCTTGCCCGAACTTAGACATTTGCTCTAATGACATTTTTTGTGACTTACTATTTAATATATTGTTTTTATTTTTTGATTCGTTGTTTTTTGCCGGCAGGTCGGTGGATGCTTCATAGCAAGTTTAAACTGTTTACTTTTTATCTTTGTCAATAAAGATAAATTTATTATTTTTTCTATCAAAAAAATAAGCTTCTTGCCAGCGACCGCCATACACTTCCGAGAGAGCCTTTTTGGCTTCCTCAATGTTACCGAAGCCGGCTAACAAAAGAATGTTATCCCGATCAACCTTACGGTTTACCACTCCGTAAACGGGGTCAATGATGATAAATCTTTTTTTGTTTTTACTTGCCGACCTGTTGTCAAAAAAATCCAATCCGGCCACGCTATGTCCGGAGGGAGATTGGTAATTGATTTTACTTAGACCTTCATTGCTGCGTAGATCAAATAGCCTGGTCTTAGGCGGCATAAGATCAAAAAACGATTCTTCTCCGCCAAAACGTTCATTCATTTTTTCCGCCAAAGCTTTTGTGGCCAAGCGGCACTGATTGACGTAATCTTCTGTCGCCATCATTTTTAAAATAAATATCAATTGTTCAGCGGCTTCTTTGTCCATAAAATTCTCCAGCTGTTCAGCCAATTTCTTCAAACTTTCTTTATCGTTAGGAGAAAGTTCAGTCTTGAAAAAGTTTTTGTTCAGCTCTTTTTTTGATTCTATTTGCTCTGGTTGGGCAGAGGGAATTTTTTCCGGCATTAGTTGTTTGTTTTGGTTTTTATAATTTTTCGTTTTTTTATTTGTATTACCAGCAGAAAACAGCTCTTGTTCTTTGTTGTTCGCTTAGTATTGTTAAGGGCGGTAAATTTAAAAAATTTTTAAGAAAAAATGTATTTATGCAAGACAGAGGTCATTAGAGTTTGGTATGGTATTCCCTCTTCAGCCGCCTTAGCCTTGAAATACAATAAATCTCTTTCGGATAATCTTAGACTAACCACTTTTTTCTTAGCCAAAGTATTTTTGGCAGCATTAGCCAGCCCGTCAATCAATTCTTTTTCCTTTGCTTTCTCTAACGGTTTTAGATTCGTTTTTTCAATGTATTTTGATAACTCTTCTTCCTCCCTGTCAAAATAAACATCTTGTTGTGATTGTCTTTTATTCATAAAATTCACTTTAAATATTTCTTGGTATATTTTCTGCTCGGAATAATCGTCTTTAAAAAAATTATTTTATCATCTTCGTTGATTACGAATGGGACAACGTAGATATAATCATCTATGTTAACGACTATTAAAAATTGATGGGCGTATTTTTTACTGTTATGCGGAATTATTGCTACAATATCCTTCTCCAACAGCTTTACTTCAACAATTTCAAAGGAAACTTGTCTATGTTTTTTTAGCCAAATATTCTTCTCCTTGTTCCAATCAATTATATAATCGTCCACCTTCATGTTTACATTGTATATGATTTGTATTACTTTGTCAATTAGACAGCAATTGTTTTTAGGCTTATGACAGCAGTCATTAAAACTGCTCCGTAAATCTTATGTCCCCGCTGTGGAAAAGGCGGATGTCATTGATTTTTTTCATTTGATGTTGGTCATTTTTCTAGCTCGGCTTTTAATCTTTCGTCTATGATGACTTTTATAAAAGATTGATAAGGTATGTCTTTTTGGTTAGCCACTATCTTTAGATTATTCAACATAGATTCTGATAATCTCAAGGAAATAGTTTTAGTAGAAGGCTTCAAATTTGGGAATTTAATATTTTTTTTCGCTTTTGACCAATTAATAAAATCAGCCGAATCGTTTTTTTGCCAAAAATCAGCCTCTTGTTTTTCATTTTTAAATTTTGGGATTCGCTTATTTTTTTTCATATATTTTTCGTTCTTTTCTGCTCATATCACGAGCAGAAATGACCCTTATCTTATTATTCCTTGTAACAAAAACGACAAATAATTTTCTGTCCAATACTGTCCTACCTAAAGCGTAATATCTAGTTTCAATTTCAGAATGTTTTTTGTCTGGAAAAATTAATAGCGGTTTATTAAAAAATACTTCTTCACACTCGTTTGTTTCAACTTTATGTTTGATTTTATTCTTTTTACAATTCCCATTGTCCCAATCAAATCCGATCACGCTTGCCATTAAATCCTTCATGTTTTCTGTATATTACCATTATATACTTTATGTAGAATCCTGTCAAGAAAAATGTAAATAAGTCCATTGAACCACCGGGCGACTCATTAAAACTGTTCCGTAAATCTTATGTCCCCGCTGTGGAAAAGGCGGATGTCATTGATTTTGTATTTCATCATAGCCAAACGTTCCAAACCGAAGCCCCAGGCAAAGCCCTGGTATTTGTTGCGGGGGTAACCGGCCGCTTGAAAAACATTTTGGTGAACCATGCCGGCGCCACCAACTTCAATCCAGCCGGTTTGAGAACAAGTGGAACATCCTTTTCCACCACAATTGGTGCAAGAAATATCAAATTCAAAACCAGGCTCCACAAAAGGAAAATAGCTTGGTCTCAGTCTAACCTTCATTTTCTCTCCAAAGAATTGGGAAAAGAAAGTTTCGGCAACAAACAAGAAATTAGCCACGCTAATCTTTTTATCAACCACCAAGGCTTCAAATTGGTGAAAGGTGTGTTCATGACTGGCGTCGGTGGCTTCATTGCGAAAAACTCTGCCCGGAACGATGATGCGCAAAGGCGGCTGATGTTTTTCCATGTAGCGAACCTGTACGGAAGAGGTTTGTGTACGCATCACCACTCCTTCTCCTTTTTTGCGATTTTCTTTTTTGGAAATCCAAAAAGTATCCTGCATATCTCGTCCGGGGTGATCATCGGGCATATTAATAGCGTCAAAATTATAAAACTCCGTTTCCACATCCGGACCATCAACAATTTCAAAGCCCAGACTGGTAAAAATATCTTCTATTTGATTTTGCACCAAAGTCAAGGGATGTAATTTTCCCGGCCTTACCCTTTGAGCGGGGGCGGTAACGTCAATCCATTCTTTCTCGGCATCAACGACACTGGCCAACTCTTCTTCTTTTTGGGAAAAAATTTCTTTGAGTTTGTTTTTAATTTGATTGGCCAGAGGCCCAATAATCTTTTTTTCCTCTGCTGACAGGTTTTTTAGATTCTTGAGAATCTGGTTTAATTCACTTTTTTTACCGAGATATTTTACTTTTAATGCCGACAGTTTTTCCGGCGTCTGGGGTTGACTAATCTCTTCTTTGGCTTTCCACCAAATTTCTTTGATTTTTTTCTCCATAGCGTTTAGAAGTTTTTAGAAATCCTGTCTTTATGTTACTTAATGCAAAAAGAAAAGTCAAAAGCTCTTTTCCTAGCTCACCTCCCGATTATAACACTCCTCACAGTAAACTATCTCCGGTCTATCGGGAGCATAGGTGGTTTCAAAGGTATTGTTGCAACCTTCTTTTTGACAGGTTCTTTTGTAGAGTTTTAAAGGATTTCT
>JALVDV010000010.1 GCA_027008775.1 Candidatus Moraniibacteriota bacterium | reverse complement strand
AAGACCTTTTCAGAAGTCTTGCCTGCCTATTCGGCAAGTAAATTCCTTAAAAAATTCCTTAAAAAATTCCGAAAAAATCAAAAAGGTTATTCCAAAACCAAATCTTTTTACTTGGGCTACAATTCAAACAGTCAAAATCAATCCTAGACACTTCAACTTTGACCACCGGGGCGATGATTGGAAAGATGGTCCAGCTGCTAAGAACGGGACTTGAAAAATACAAGTTTAAACATTAAGTAGATCCAATGAACATTAAAGGCATAGCAAAAATTATTTGGATAGCATTAATATTGACTTTAATTGTTATTATTATTCACAAAATACGTATGTCAAAATACTCTGCCAAAAACTATTTCACCGACAAAAAAGTGGTGGCTCTTTGCAATGCCGCCAAAAAAGGCGATACCAAAAAAATAGATAAACTGTTGGGCGAAGGAGCTGATATTAATGCCGTTGGCAAAACGGGACTAAACCCCCTTTATTGGCTAATGGTAATGAATAAAGAATCCAAAAAAAGAAGAATCGGATTTAAATATCTTTTAGAGAGGGGGGCTGATCCGTTACAGGTGCACACAAAAAGTGGGTTAAATGTAATTCATGTTGCCGCTAGATATAAAAATCCAGATTATTTAAAAATGATCCTTAAATACGGACACATTAAACGAAAAGATTTGGATATAGAAATACCAAATGAAGATTTTTCGGTAGCCTTAATGCAAGCCAATGTAGCCAACAGATTTGAAAACTTTAAGCTCCTTTTGGATGCCGGAGCGGATATGAATTGGCGTAAAACCAATGAAGTCGGTATGGTTAAATCCGTTTTACGAAGTTGTAGCATGGATGGTAATTGGAAATTCAGTTACGAACTTCTAAAACGAGGAGCAGATTATTCCAAGGATTTGAAATATATAAAGGATAGGATAGAATCAACGATAGGAAGTGTTTATAGTCCAGCTTCTTCTATTGATTTTAGGGGGACTGACTGGCGTCAAAAGGTTGTTCAATTTTTCCGGGAAAAAGGAATTGAAATGAAACCGGGAATGCCCAAGGATGAAAAATATGTAAATGAAAACGGAAAAGAGGTTCTGTATGTAAACGATGGACTAATGCCTGATGGTACAAGGATTGAAGGCAAACCGGACAAATGGGTAAAATTTTCCGAATCAACTTTTTACAAAAAAGCCGGTAAAGACCCGGACGAACAAAAATATCTTGATAAAGAAATTGAGAAAATGAAGATTGAGAGATTGAAGGACTAAAGAGTAACTGAATAGACGAATCATAGTAACGATCAAACAAAAAATTCTACGCTGGAAAACAAGTTGCGCAATATCATTACCAATTTAAAACGACCAATTTATTTTTCCGACTATATGATTTATCACGGAATAGATGCGTTTACAGAAGACTTTTGTTAAAAATCATCAAAACAGCACCCAATTGCAATTTCAAAGGAGGTGATCAATGAAGAGCGTATGAAATTAAAATTAAACAAAAAAATTGTTAGCCAATATCACAGTCCGGCTCAAATTGCTCGTGTCTTGACAGAGGATTGGGCGAAACGGATGTCGTATTGTCCGAATTGCGGGAGTGTTTTAACCAACTACGAAAACAATCGTCCGGTGGCTGACTTTTATTGCCAAAATTGTCGAGAAGAATACGAACTGAAAAGCAAAAAGAATGCTATGGGTAAAAAAATTCTCGACGGAGCATATAGAGCAATGTTGAAAAGATTGCAAAGTAACAGTAATCCAAATTTTTTCTTTTTGAATTATGATTTGCAAAGCTATGAAGTTACCAATTTTATTGTTATTCCGAAACATTTTTTTGTGCCGGAGATTATTATTCCTAGAAAAAACGGTATTCCCGGTAGACCAAACTATATAATGTGCAGTATTGATCTGTCGGGTATTCCGGAAAGTGGAAAAATTTTTTATGTCAAAAACCGCCGAGAAAAACCGAAAGAAACGGTTTTGAAAAATTGGCGGAAAACTTTGTTTCTACGGGAAGAAAAAAAGTCAAATTTGCGCGGTTGGATTTTGGACATAATGAAGTGTATTGATAGTTTGGGAAAATCGGAATTTACTTTGCGAGAATTGTATAATTTTGAAAATGCTTTAAGCAAAAAATATCCAAACAACAAACATATTAAGGATAAAATCAGACAACAGTTGCAATTATTGCGAGATAAAAATTATTTGGAATTTCTGGGCGGAGGTAAATACAAATTGGCTTGATCTGTTTTTCATAGTGATCAATAATGAAAGCATAAAATTTAACTTTGTGTGCTATGAAAATCAATAGGAATTTGGCTATTAAAATTCTAAGATATTTAGATGAGCATAAAGATTTTTATTTTCCGTTTTCAATAATGTGTAAAGAATTTTCAGAAGATAATGATTTTATGGAAATTGAACCGAAAGAATGGCGAAACATTGTAAATGATGACACTTATCAAACATTTGAATTATGGGAAAATTTACAAAACTTAGACGAAGAAACATTGCAACTTATGGCTAAAGGATTTTTGGAAAAAATTAAGAATAAGGATGCGGACGATGTTGTTTTGAAATCTACCAAGAAATACAAAATAGAAATCACGGAAACATTGCAGAGAGTTGTTGATGTCAAGGCAAAAAGCAAAAATGACGCCATAAAGAAAATCGCCCAACAGTACAAGAATGAAGAAATAGTTTTGGGCTGGGAGGGTTTTGTGGGTGTAGAGTTTGAAGGGGTGAAAAGTAAGCATTGAGTCAGTTGACGCCCAAATCCAAAAAATGCAGGAGTGGAAAAGAGGACTGATGCAGGGGTTGTTTGTGTAAAAAAATACTATGAATGATAACTATAATTTAAGAACAAAAATTGATAAATTAAAAAAGATTATTTACACATCTTTTTGTTGTAAGCAAAGAGCTTGGAATAAGAAAGATAAAGGTAATTGGAGCAAATTATGGTCTGCTTTTGATAATATTCAAGATGCTCAATCAGCAATAGAAGAATATATAGAGCAAAAATATCATACAAAATTATCTATATATGGAATATTACAAGCACTAATTGTACAACAGGATTCAATAGTGCATTTGGAAAGGGCTATTGATATCAAGGTGCCAAAATTTGAAAGTTTTCCGGAACTTAAAAAAATACGAAATATAAGAAATGAAACAATTGGACATCCATCGGAAACAAAGAAAAAAAGAAGTAAAGACATTTCTTATAAAGATGGAAATATTACATATACATCATTAAGTACAGCTGAAAATACAAATATTTTAGAATATCAAGTATGGTCGCATAATAATTTTGTTAATAAAAAGATAAATATTATAGAAATAATAAATAAACAATCTAGTGTATTAAGTATAGAAATGGATAGAATCATAAAAAAGCTAAATGAAATTGAAAATAAACACAAAGAAAAGTTTAAATATGACAGTTTAGTAGAAAAGCTTGCACAATCTGGCTATTTAATACAAAAATTATGGTCATTTGAGGACAATCGTCATATCTCTAAAACTTCTTTTGAAACGTTGTGTAAAATATATGAGGATTTTAAAAAAGGCGTTAAGGACAGGTATAACATCAAAACATTAAATAAGCATGGAATAGCTATTCCAGGAATTGTTGAAGAAATAAAAAAGATAGACGAATTATTGAAAAGAATGGAAAAGATGGTGTCAATGGATAAAGATGTTGATCCATTTAATCTTGATGTTTATGTAGAATCGTTGGATAATTCTTTTTCAGAATTGAGAGATATGGCAGCAGAAATTGATATAAAATTTCAACACTCTAACAACAAAAAATCGCAGACCTCCTGAATTCTATTGATAAAATGATACAATTAAAACAAGATCAAATAACCAAAGTCCAAACCTGGGAAAAAGGTTTGATGCAGGGGTTGTTTGTTTGATGATGAAAATATTATGCCGAAACATCATATTGTACAAAAGGAATATTTAAAACAATGGTATTGTGATGATAATCAATTAAATATTTATAGCACAGAGGAAGACAAAATTAAAAGAAGGGGTGCAGGTTGGCCAGGTTTTTCTATAAAAGATTTTAATATATTGGATGATGTTAATGATAAATATTTACCTGAAAAATTTACTGCATATATTGATGCAAAAGGTATTAAAACTATTAAAGATATTAATTATGGCAAGCAATTAAATGGATACGAGCGAAGTGCAATTGCTTTTTATGTTGCTCTTCAATACATAAGAACTCCAAAGCACAGAAGTGAAATAAATAGTGTTATAGATACCATTATAAAGATAGGACTTAGAGATAAGTTTTCGTCAGTAGATAAAATTATTATACCAGATGAAAAACAGGCGATAAATGAAGACGAGAAAAAAGCGATAAAAAAGATAAATGCTTTACCTAAAATAGAAGCAAAAAAACAATTATTTGAGGCAATTCAAAATGATGGCTATGTTATTAAATTAACAAACACGGGGCATTCAAAGTGGTTATTTAAACTTAATGAAATAGCAAAAAAGTTATTTGAAAATCAATGGATTTTTATAGTGCCTCCCAAGAAAATGTCGATGATAACATCCGATAATCCTTGTTTTGTTTATTCTAAAAACAATAGAAGTGTAGGACTTTCATCTTTGGATGGTGTTGTACATTTTCCTTTGAGACCCGATTTGCATCTTGTAATAATACCAAAAATAAAATCACCTATAGAAATTTATAAAAAAGAAGGTAAAAACGCGATTAAAAGTATCAATCAACTTATAGTAGAAAATAGTTATAATTGTTTCGTTGCCAAAGATGTGAATTATTTAAAAAGGATGATAAGATATTTTAAAAAATGTAATTATAAAAAAAATCGTGATGTAAAAATTGATAAATTTGGAAAATATATAAAAATTAGTTCAGAAAAATAGTAATAAAATATTATTACGCTATCACAATCAAACCAAAAACGAACAATTTTAACGGAAGATTTTGTGCAAGAAGCGGTGTGAATATTTAAAAGAAAAAGGATGGGGCACATCATTAAAAGCGGCGAATTTGTGGGAGCAGGGCGTGGATATAAAAGTTAAAAATGATAAATATCCAAGATATTGGCTTATTGAAGTAAAAGGTGATCCGTCTAGTAAAGTACAAAGTCCTTCTGGCAGTAGGAGTAGCAGTTTTAATTCAGCGATGGGGCAAATTATCACGCGAATGTATTCTAACAGAAATGAAAGATATCGTGATTGTTATCATGGCTATAAATACGGGCTGGCATTTTCTACATATTTTCGCGATATGGTTATCAAGAAAACTCCATTTAATGTTTTAAGAAGATTGTGCTTGTATATCTTTTTTGTTGACAAAAACAAAAATGTGGAAGAAATTAATTGGAAAAAATTAAAAACAATTCAAAGCGAAGAAGTATAATTACGAAACTGATATTGCCAAGCGACTGGGTTTTGGGTGGAGCGGTCCAAGAAATATAACTTTCTTCTGATTATGCATGAGCATTTGTTTGTGTTTCAGAAAAAATAAAATAACCGTAAATATTTGTAAAATATAAAACGAATATCTCAGACCAAGAACGCGCAAAATAAAAAATAAAATAGCATATTTTATCCGAATCTTGGCGTCATTTCCAATGATTTATCAATGATGCTTTTTGATGCGATCAATTGCCCCCAATTCCCTTTTGTGTTACAATCTAAGCGAAGAAATAATTGTCTTTTTGCTTTTCCTTAAAAAAATAAAAACAAATAGCATGGTGCAAAGAAAAAAAAGCAGTGGTCCAAGAAGATCTCGCCGTTCTTCTCGTTACCAATGGTCTTGGCGTAAGCCTCTCTTGGTGGGAGGAATCTTTTTATTACTGATTGTTTTGTTGGCTTTCGGCGCTGTTCTCCTTCAGTCGCAAAACCAGAAGATTGCTTCTCTCAACCAAAACCTTCGCCAAACCACCACTTATCTGGCCAATCACTGTTCCGGAGTTTGTCATCTGCAAACCAAGAAACAAGGGGATATCCTTATCAAGTACAATGGTGACATTATGGTTTCCGACGGCGGAGTTTTAAACGGTCACAATTTCCCCAGGGAAAAGACTGTTTCTGGAATCTCCATCCCCGCCGGCAAGTACAACGTTTATCTGGAATCCTTTGACAGCTATGTCGGTCGCAGTCAAGCCAACCCGGCTGATGAATCTCACGAACAGTACTACATAGACTTTAACGGAGTTCGTTCCGGCACAACGGAAGACCTGCCCGATGGCGTGGAAGAAGCCGGTAAAATCACTGCTGTTAACTATGGTTCCTCTGCTCTGCAAATAACTTCTCCTTTGCGCCAAATCAAAGTGGTCCACGCCGGACCCAAGGGAGTAAAGTTCAAACACGGCTTTGAGCCCGTTTGTATGCTTTTGGAGAAAGTTAATGAAACTCCTTCTCCCCAATGTGGTAACGGAGTTTTGGAAGACGGAGAAGAATGCGATGACGGCAACACTGTCAGTGGCGATGGTTGTAGTAGTGTTTGTCAAAAAGAAACTTCTCCTTCTCCCAACTGTGGTAATGGCACCAAAGAAAGTGGCGAACAATGCGATGAAGGCGCTAACAACGGCCAAACTTGTACCCCGGCTTACAACAGTTCTTGTACCTATTGTTCCAGTGACTGTAAAAACGTAGTTGTTCAAGGAGGTAAATGCGGAGACGGCCTTAAACAAGACTCCGAAGAATGCGATGACGGCAACACTGTCAGTGGCGATGGTTGCAGTAGTGTTTGTCAAAAAGAAAACACCGGCGTTAGAGTTGAAAAAAGCGCTTCCGCCACTGAAGTAAAAAAAGGAGAAACAGTCACTTACACTTATCGTATCACTAACACCGGCGACACTAAACTAACCAACATTCAAGTTCAAGATGATCAATTGGGAACCATCACCTGTCCCCAGACTTCTTTGAATGTTGGCGAAGCTATGAGTTGTACCAAGTCAGTGGTCATCAACCAAGATACCACCAACAAAGTAACGGTTACCGCCAAGCTTGGTTCCAAAACCATTACCGACTCTGATCAGGTTACCGTCAAACTCAAAGAAGAAAGAAAAGAAGAGGAAGAAGATTGTCAATCTTCCATTGGCAACTATATTTGGTATGACACCAATGGTAACGGTATTCAAGAAGATATTGAAGAAGGAATTTCTGATGTTAAAGTCTGCGCTTTTCGCGGTAACAAGAAATACTGTGACACCACTGACAAACATGGTCGTTACAAGATTAAGAATCTTTGCTCCGGACATTATCGGGTGGTAGTTAAAGATGTTGAGAATCTAATTCCAACCTACGACCCCGATGGTAAACTGGACAACCAAACCTCTGTTAAACTCAAAGAAAAAGACGAACACACCAAGGCTGACTTTGGTTACCGTCGCTCCGCTCCCAAGACCGGTTTGGCCACCAACATTGTTCTCTTGGTTCTCTTCTCTACCTTAATCACCGTTGGTATCTTGGCCTTTATGAAGAAAAAAGGGGTGGTTTAGGGGGTAAGAAGATTTTGTTTGGTGCCTTATTTATCTAAACAAATAAAAAATTAAAAAAATCAATGCGCAAACTATTCACAAAATCAGTTTTATTGTTCTTGCCAGTGTTTTTAATTGTCTGGTTGACGGGAATAGGGCAGGCTTTAGCCACTTCTGATTCCGCCTTACCCTTAGAATGGGCTGGGCCGGAAGGAACAACTCAAGCGACAGTTACCAACGGGAAATCGGGAACAAGTAATTTTTCTGGCAATAAAACAGCTGAAGGAGAAGTCTCTTCACCCCAAAATCATTTTCTAAAAAAAGAACAAAGAAAGAAAAGTGAAAGTGGTTTAGTAGATTGTTTTCAATACTACAAGTTTCAATCGGTTGACATCAATCTTAGTCCGGACAAACTTCAATACCAACCGGAGGAAAAAGTAACCTTTCAGGGAAAATTAACTAATAAAAATAGATACCCGATTTTTGACGGCAATCTCTTTGTCCGAATAAGCAAGGTCAGCGATAAGTTTGATCAACAGGGCAATGATATTGTTGATGAATTTATTGCCAAAAAAAATCTTGTTCTAGACAAAAACTCCTCTCAAAAGGTTGCTTTTAAATGGGCGATTCCCACCAATTTGGCCGAAGGCAGATATCGGGCTGATTTCTTTTTCTCTGTCGGCAAAAAATTTAATTTGGCCGGTTTGCCATTTACTAACGAAATTGTCGGCGGTAGCTCGGAATTTACCGTCTCTTCTACCATCAAAAACAACATCCACTTTCAGCGAGAGGCAACAAAAGTGAACGGAGAAAAATACAACCACATCGGCAATTGGCCCAAAGTGGCGCCGGAAACAAAAGTGGTTATTGAACAAACTCTTGTCAATCCCTTAGGCCATGAGGTCAAGGCTAAGTTGTCTCAAAAATTATATTTCTGGGACGCCTTAAATGAAAAAGACCTTGTTGACAATCAAGAAAAGGAGATAGTGTTGCCGGCAAATTCCCAAAAAACAGTTACTTACACCATACCCTCAGCCAATAAGTCGGTTTACTACTTGCAAACAATTGCCGAGACAGAGGGAACTAAGACAATTATCAATACCAGGGTAGTCACAGAAGGAATTAATTGGGGCAGATTAAATTACCCCGGTTTAACGAAATTTCCCTTGAAAAAAGGAGAAACAGCTGACTTATTTACTTGTTTCCACAATACCAATAAAGATAGGTTTGTGGGAACAGTGGAAGTGAAGTTAACAGATAAAGAGGGGCATTTGGTAACGAGGGTTTTCCGCCAAGGAAATATCACTGGTGCAATGCAGGCTGTTAAGAAAAGTTTTCCGGCTAAAAAAGACTACGATTATTTAAAATTAACCGCTCAGCTCAAGGACTCTTCCGGTATGCTAATGGATCAATACTCGGTAGAACTGGACAGGAAATTATTGAAATCCAAATCCGGCCAGCAAACAGGTCTGGCGGGAAGCAAAAACATAGGCAAAAACACTATAACGGTTATACTGATAGTATTGGGAGCGGTATTGATAATAATTTTGGTTTTATTGCTTAAAAAAATGAAGAACTATTTTACAATTATTTTCTTGCTACTGTTTTCGGGAGGATTGCTCGTAATTGCATCCGGCAAACCAGCTTTGGCTTACAGCGGAAGTGTAGCCAGCACAATCAACCATTTCCACATCAGATATTATTCTAACTTGGTCAAAGAACAGAAGCCAGCCTATTATTATATAGCCCATAACATTGTGACAGTAACTCACAAAATTAATGGACAGTCAGTTTTATCTTGTAACGGTAATGCGACTTATAGATATCAACCGGAACTGTTTTTTACCAGCGCTGGTGATGTTTACGATACTCCTTTTGGGAAATTTTGTGATAATTACAGAAATGCTTCCTGTTTTGGAGGTAATATAAAACACCCGGATTACGGAAATAGCTTGGAAATACAAGGAGCCTTCCCTTATAACAAAGGTTATATTTATTGGACGGCTAAAAAACCGAATGTTTATTTGACTTCCAGTGACAACAGTATTTTGAAGTGTAATGGATTAATTTGTCAAGCTCAACCCGGAAAATCTGGTAAAGTAAGAGTCACGGCTCATATTGGTGAAACTCAAGCCAAAATTTGGTCATTGATATCTAGTTTAAGAAATATTGGGATACCAAGAAACCCAGCAATAAACTACGAATCAACGAGTATTGAACATTTTAAAGATTCTGGAGAAAAAGTACTGGTAATATGCGGTGACGGAGTTTGGCGTGAATATACCGCTTATCAAACAGCCAGAGATTTAAATGCTCTGCAAAGTTGGGATCCAGAAAAGAAAGAAGGAACGGTCAAGGTTCACTGGTGGTCACCTAGTGATGATTTCTTTAATCTTGCTCAGAAGGCAATTAACGATCAGCCAATAATTTTACCTGCTCGACGGCTTTCTTGGGAAGTCACTGTTGATAATTGCAATGCAGATGGTGTTTGTAATCCTGGCGCTAGTCGCAACAATTATCCGTCAACAGCTGTTACTCCTAGTAAACCACTTTGTAGCACAGGGCAACCATTGCCAACTAATCCAGAATTTGTTAACGGCGTGGCCAACTGGCAATGCCTTGGCAGGGGAACTGGTAAAAATGCCGAATGTCATGCCTCCCAAAGGGTTGATTGTGGCCCGGCTTCCGATGGGACTTATGGTACTCATGAGTTAAATGAAAACTCGGAAGGATTATGTCAACCGGCAAATGCTGTTGTTTCTAATTTTACCGACCAATCAGAATATGAAGGAGGTTATTCTTGGCAGTGTAGCTTAAATGGGCAAACAACAACTTGTAGAGCTAAAAGTAAGGCGGCTTGTAATGATGATCCAACGTCCTCGCCATATAAATCATTAACTGATGCCTGTCGGTTTGGAAATTTTAATAGTCTAGCCTTTATTGATGGAAAATATGTCTGGCGCTGTGGAACAGCCGGAGAATCAAATAGACATATCGGTAGTTTCACAGACACCAATATCAATTATGGTAACTTGGTTCCTAAAGATTACTACGATTTAGCCGGTGGAGATGAGAATTGCGAATGCGTGCCGAAGTTTGACTATAGTTGTATAACTATCAATCCTGGCGCCTGTAACGGACATTGTGGAGAAAGAGTAATCATAACAAAACAAGCGCGTAAACACGACAAGAAATGTTTCCCCAACAACGCTCCCTACATACAAGTGTCAGAAAAGGAATACAAATCGGCCACCGGCAAAAGCTGTCACAATGAGGTTAAGCAGTGTCCGCCTTGTCGACCTCATACTTTCCGCGAAACCTACTAAAATAAGCGGTTTAGTCACACAACAAACAACTCTCCCGATTGGGAGAGTTGTTTTAAAATTCCAGCTTAACGAAAGGTGATTTTTTAATTTTAACACTCATAAATATTTTCTAATTACTACCTAATTAGTTTAATATTTATTTGGAGTGTTGTAATTAATTGTTGAACTTAGAATTGCAAAAATTGACGCAGCAAATTTCACTTGTTATAATGAAAACAAATCATGGCAACCCTCCCAACCTCCTTGTCAGCCCTCGCCTAGGGATAACACTCCCTATCCAGGCGGGGGCTTCTTTTTTTAGCAGAAACGCATCCATAAAATTTATAAAAAGCAAATATCACCAAACAACAATAATCATACCTTCCTAAGCCTAGCGCTCAATTCCGCTTTCCCAAGAATCCACTATCAATCCTTGCAAATAATTATCATTTACAACAATTTCCTCCGGGTTTCTGATTTGATAAATCCACAAATCTACATTACTTTTTCCAAGCTTTTTCAACCAATATCTTTTCAAAAGAATGTACTGATTGACAACTACCAAATCATATTTTGCGAAATCATTTTTTAATAATTCCCAAGCATTTCGCCAACGAAAAATTTTTCCAATTCTCATTCTCGCTCTCGTCTTTAACTGTTTTAGGGAAAAAATTTCTCGCAGAACTTTATTACTAGAAGAAGACAATACAAAATTGGAATAAACAAAACCGTTATTTTTTACAAATTTATCTACAATTTGCCCAACTTTTTCAGCCAAACCTTCCTCTTTAATCTCAACATCAACAATCATTTTTGGTCCGATAATTTGCAAGGCTTCAGCTAGAGTCATAATTTTTCCGCCTCCCCCGATTCTTAAGCACCTCAATTCTGCCAATGTTTTTTTACGCACCAATCCTCGGGCGTTTGTCATTCTATCCAATCTTTTATCATGAAAAACAACCACTTCGCCGTCAGCGCTTTTTCTGACGTCCAGTTCCACTCCATCCAAGCCCAGCTCCTTGGCTTTTTTAAAACTTTCCGCCGTGTTTTCGGCAATCATTCCTTTAAGTCCCCGATGTCCGATAATCAATTTTTTCACTTTTTTTGACAATCTCTCTAAAATTAAACACAGTCCCATCCTAACACGAATTCCGGCTTTGAAAAATAGGTTGCTTTTTTCTTGGAACTGGGTTAGTTTTAAAATATTCAGAGACAAATAAAATTACTAATCGGCAATTAATTTACATCAATATGCAAATTAAGATAGTTAAAGAAAAACCGCAAGACAAAAAACTGACCGAAGTTGTCTTAAATCACAAAATTGCGCAAGATAGACTTTGTTCACGAAACGGTCGAAAAATTCTGGAAATAAAGACACCGGAACCAAAAAAAATGAATTTGCGAAAGTGGATTGTCTTGGCTCGCAAAATTATTCGGACAGCCAAAGCAAATCGAGAAGAAAAACTTTTTTTGTCCTGGCGGGAATTAACCGGACACCTTTCCGAAAAAGATGAAAAACACCTCGGCGCTCTTTTCAGTGAAGCCCTGGAAATGGCCAACTATGATTTTCAACGTTATAAAAGCAAGCCAAAAGAAGGTTGGCCTTTAGTCAAATCGGTTGCCATTTCTTTAGAGGGTTGGTCCGGACAAGCTCGCTCCTTGCAAGCCGGTTTACGCCGGGGACAAACCGTGGCCCAAATGGTCAATTACGCTCGGGAACTGGCCAATATCTCCGGCAGTGATTTGACTCCCACTAAACTGGTGACGGAAATTAAAAAAGCAATCAAAAAAACTCCGATTAAACTTCAAGTTTGGGGAGAAAAAGAAATGAAAAAAAGAAAAATGAATGGCATTTTAACAGTGGGACAGGGGAGCAAGGAAGAATCTAAATTTATCATTCTCAAATATTTGGTCGGAAACAAAAAGGAGAAACCAATTGTCCTGGTGGGCAAGGGAGTTACTTTTGACAGTGGCGGTCTGGACACCAAACCTCATCCGCACGCTCTTGATATGATGATGGATATGAGTGGCGCCGCTTCTGTTTTAGCTACTCTCCTGGCTCTGGCCAAACTGAAAACAAAAAGGAATATCATCGTTCTCATTCCAGCAGTGGAAAATATGCCCTCTGGCTCCAGTATGCGTCCCGGTGATGTTATCAAAATGAGTAACGGACTTTCGGTAGAAATTGGTCATACTGACGCCGAAGGTCGTCTTATCCTTGCCGAGGCTTTGATTTACGCCCAAAAACTCAAACCGAAAGCGGTCATTGATGTCGCTACTTTAACCGGCGCTTCCCTGGTCGCTCTGGGAACCAAAGCCAGCGCCTTAATGACCCGAAACGAAGAACTGGCGGAAAAAATTAGAAAAATGTCTGAATTTACCGGCGATTATGTTTGGGAACTACCTCTTTGGGAGGAATACGAACAAGACATAATCGGAGAAAGAGGGGACATTGCCAACATTAACACTAAAGCCAAACCGGGTGAAGGCAGCACTATTACCGCCGGAATTTTTCTTTGGAACTTTATCAAAGATTGCTCAAATTGGGCGCACCTTGATATCGCTCCCCGTATGACTGCCGTTCCTCAAGAACAATTGGCCAAAGGAGCAGCTGCCCCGGCAGTAAGGTTGCTCACTGAGTTGATTAGCCAAAACGAAATCTAAAATTTCCCGACAAATGCTTATGTCAACCGAAGACATAAAAACCTCTTCCTCGGGATATTTTCTGAATGTTTACAAACCAAAAGGGTTATCATCTTTTGCCATTGTACAACAAATCAGAAAATTGACCGGAGAAAAACGGGTGGGACACGCCGGCACCTTAGATCCTCTGGCGGAAGGTGTCTTGGTGGTGGCTGTCGGACGAAGAGCTACCAAGAACTTGCAAAAAATTTCCTCCCAAGACAAAGAGTACATTGCCGAAATCAAACTTGGTTTCTATAGTTCTACCGATGACGAAGAGGGAGAAAAGACAATCGTGAATGTCAAAAAATTTCCCGAACAGCCGACCATTGAAAAAGTTTTAGTCGGTTTTATCGGTCGCATCAAACAAAAAACGCCTCTCTACAGCGCTGTCAAAATAAAAGGGGAGAGAGCTTACCGCAAGGCCAGACGGGGAGAACAGTTTAATCCACCCAGTCGTTGGGTCAACATCAAAAATATTGAAATACTTGACTACCGGCGATCTCAAAACAATTCGGCTACTTCCGCAAAAGAAGCCATTCTAAAAATCAAATGCACGGTTGGGTCCGGAACTTACATTCGTTCCCTGGCCCGGGAAATCGGTGAAAAACTCGGCACCGGCGGTTATTTAACATCCCTTATTCGCACCAGAGTGGGCAACTTCCCTATAACCGAAAGCTTGAAAATTGACCTAAGTAACAAACAAAAAACCCTTCGGGAAATCAAGCGGAAGGGTTTAAAAATTGAACAAGTTGTAAGAAATACAAGAAATAACGGAAAAGAAACTACTCCTAATTTCTAAGCAGTCAAGTTTTTATTCATCGTTCGTAAACAAGCGGTACAGATTTTCATTTTGCGACCATCAATAACTTTGCTTTGAATATTCACTCTAAACTTGCGTTTGGTGGCCACATTGGAATGAGAACGATTATTGCCAGTGATTGCCTTCTTCCCGCAAACAGCGCAACGTGCCATAACTTTGAATTTATTTATTACAAATTTGTCAAACAGGGTAAAGTATTGTAAACTTCACAAAGTAACAGCGGAATTGTAACAAATAAACAACTAAATGTCAATAAAATAAATGGATATCTCCACCACTATCCAGATCATAATCTTAATTTTTTCCGTCATTGTCCACGAAGTCTCTCACGGATATATGGCTTATTGGTTGGGTGACCCCACCGCTAAATTGGCTAATCGCTTAAATTTCAATCCGGTCAATCACCTGGATTTGTTCGGGTCTTTTATCGTTCCGGCTTTTCTACTCCTGGCTCATTCTCCTTTTCTTTTTGGTTGGGCCAAACCGGTTCCCTACAATCCCTACAATTTGCGGAATCAGAAATACGGACCGGCCTTGGTTGGTCTGGCCGGACCGCTTTCCAATCTGCTCCTGGCTTTATTGGCGGGTGTTTTGTTGAAAGCTCTCCTAGTTTTTAACATTGACAACGATTTTCTTCTAATGATTTTAGCCATCACTGTTTTTATCAATATTCTTCTGATGGTTTTCAATCTTTTCCCCATTCCTCCCCTGGACGGTTCCAAATTGCTTTTTGCCATCATTCCCGTTTCCGAGCACACGCAAAGGACCCTGGAACAATACGGTTTCGTTTTCTTGGTAATATTCTTACTTCTCTTTTCCGATGTTTTTGGTTTGGTTTTCAACAGTGTTCTGAAAATATTTGTCAACAATGTTATTGGTATAGGTTTGGGTGGCTTCTACGGATTATTCTAGCCGGGTACCTCTAGTCGGCTACCTCCCGAAAAATATTCTCAAACCTTGACAATATTTTTTTCTCTGCTAGAATAACAAGCACAACCGAATAGAAAATCCGTAGACCTTAGGCAACCGTAAGTCCTAACGAGGAGAAAGTAAAATTATTGTTTTGTCTTTGGTCTGCCGTTGGCGGATTTTTTATTTTGCGCAAACTATTCAACCATCTTTTAACGAATTCAACTAAAAATATGTTAACCCGAGAGCAAAAAAAAGAACTGGCCAAGCAATTTATAGAAAATTTAATCAATAGCAAAACAACAGTTATCGTTGATTTCAAAGGAATGTCCGTGGCTGATATCAACGCTTTACGTCGGGAATTGCGAGAGCACGGAATCAATATGAAGGTCCTAAAGAAAACGGTTGCGCAAGTGGCTTTAGATGACCAGAAAATTGATCTGAATGTTAGAGAAATGGAAGGGCAACTGGCTTTTGTTTACGGCGGAGAAGATGAAGTTTCCGCTCCCAAAATAATCAATAAATTTGCCAAAGATAACGAGAATTTAAAAATTTTGGCCGGAATACTGGAAAAGAAGCCTCTTACTCAGTCGGAAACCGTTGCTCTGGCCAAGTTGCCAAGCAAGGAAGAGCTTTTGGCCAAAGTGGTGGGCAGTTTGAAGTCGCCGGTGTCCGGCTTAGTCAATACCCTTTCCGGCAATTTGCGAAATCTGGTTTATGTTTTACAGGCCATCAAGGATAAGAAAGAAGCCTAAACCAATCAATCAAATTTGTTAAGTAAATAATTTATAAATAATTTAATCAGTAAAAAAAGATTATGTCTGAAGACAAGAAAAAAGAGACTTCCGCAGAAACTAAGGAAGAGAAAAAAGAAGTTGAGGTTCCCGAAAAATTCCAAAAACTGGTGGAGGAAATTGAAAAAATGAGTGTTTTGGATTTGGCGGAACTGGTCAAAATCTTGGAGGAAAAATTCGGAGTATCCGCCGCCGCTCCCGTGGCTGTTGCCGGAGCCGTTGCCGGTGGCGCTGGAGAAGAGGGTGGCGCCGGAGAAGAAAAATCAGAATTTGACGTGGAATTGGTTTCCGCCGGAGATTCTAAAATAAATGTTATCAAGGCTGTCAAGACCATCACTGGACTTGGCTTAAAAGAAGCCAAAGATATTGTGGACGGAGCGCCTAAAGTTATCAAAGAAAAAGTGGCCAAAGAAGAAGCGGAAGAGATGAAAAAACAATTGGAAGAAGCCGGCGCTACTGTGGAATTGAAATAAAACTAATTTATTTGTCGTCACAGCAAAACAGCCCCGCTCGCGCGAGCGGGGCTGTTTTTATCAACTTCATTTCTAATGCGCTGGAATTTTCCAGTCTTAGAACGTATTTTTCTAGCTGAAAAAGCCGAGCAAAAACCCCGGTCGGGGAGGGTTGCTCAGCCAACGTAAGCCACCTTATCGCGCCTGACGAGTTCTTTAAACCATTGACATTTTTCCAAAAATGTTGTACAATCAAGGCAGATGAGTACCTTATAAAATTAAAAAAATTTAGAGCCCCGGTAATCGGGGCGAAGGAGGTAGTATGAAAAAAATTTTTTTATTTTTTATTTTTTTCATTTTTTCCACTGGGCCGGTTCTGGCCCAGTGGGAACTCCCAAGTATTTTTTGGGAGTTCCGGGGGAAGGGATTCAAATTTTCTTCCCACAGCCTTCAGCTGTGGGGGAAAAATCACGGGGCGTACGCAACCCGGCGTTTCGGCCGGGTTTGCGTGTACCTAGGGGGACAACGTGTCTGTCTCCAAGAGCGCTTCCCCCGCCCGGCGCCCCCTCCGGCGCCAACACCTCGCCGGTCCGCCTCTTATTATCAGCAGGGGCAACGGGCGAGGTATATCTCACCCCCTCCTCCAACGCCAACACCTCGTCCATCACAGGTGCAGGCGGTGCCCCCTCCACCGCCGGCATCGGCGTCTCAGCGCTCCGCCCCTTATTATCACCAGGGGCAACCGATGAGGCGACACCCTCCATCTCCATCTCCACCTCCACCTCCACCAAGGAGGTGAGGGGAAAAATGGTTTCTCAGCGGAAGCCGAAGCTTCCGCTTTTTTCATATCTAAAACCGATTCGTTTGCCCGGTGTTTTGTTTTTTAGTATAATGTGACAAGCAGAATGAAACCCGGAACAAAATTTTCTAAATTTTTTTAGTGTCGTCATTTTTATGGGCAAAACCATTTCCCTAATCAATCAAAAAGGAGGAGTGGGCAAAACCACCACGGCCATCAACTTGGCCAGCTACTTGGCCGATGAAGGCCAAAAAGTGCTCTTAGTTGACCTTGATCCTCAAGCCAACGCTTCCAGTGGATTAGGTGTTGATGTACCCAATCTGTCTGCCGGACTTTACGAAGCGCTTTTGGGGAACGCTCACCCCTTGGATTTGATCCTGCAAACGGAAACGGAAAATCAGCATATCTTGCCCGCCAACCAGGATTTGGCCGGCGCCACCGTGGAATTGGCCGAACTGGAAAACAGGGAATATCGCCTACAAAAAGTTTTGGAAACAGTCAAACATCTCTATGACTTCATCATTATAGATTCTCCGCCCAGCTTGGGTCTGTTAACCATCAACGGTCTGGTGGCCGCCGACGAAGTGATTATTCCCGTTCAAACCGAATACTTTGCTTTGGAAGGCTTGGGTCAACTTTTGAACACTATAGATTTGGTTCAACAAAATCTGCAACCCTCTTTGCGCCTGGGTGGAATATTGATGACGATGTACGACAAACGGAACAAGCTGGCCAAGCAGGTGGTTAAGGAAGTTAGACGACATTTTCCCGACAAAGTTTTTTCGGCGGTTATTCCTCGTACTGTTCGTTTGGCGGAAGCACCCAGTTTCGGCAAATCAATTCTCAATTTTGACACTTTCAACAGTGGGGCGCGAGCTTATCGTCAACTGGCCAAAGAAGTCATCCAAAGAAGTAAACAGTAATCATTTTTAATTTTAAAACTATGGCAAAACCGGGAGGTCTGGGACGAGGTTTGTCTTCTTTAATTCCTCGCAAAAACAAAACAAACAACAAAGCAAGAACAAAGCAAAATACTGCCGGCACCAGCAAAGCCTTTGCCGGAACCGGCGCCGTTGGCGAAGTTAACTATTTTGGCGCCAACTCATTTCAAAAGACAGACAATCAAAAAAAGACTGCTACCAACAAAACTTCCTCTGCCAAATCCGCCCAAAAAGAAAAGCAAACAAAAACGAGTCTCAGCGGTTCCGCCAAAATCAGATTGAAAAGTATTATGGAAGTCGGTGTGGAAGAAATTTTCCCCAATCCCTACCAACCCCGACAAAATTTTGACAAAGCCAAATTGCAAGAATTGGCCGATTCCATCGCTCTACACGGTATCATCCAACCGCTGGTTGTCACCCACCGTTCGCAGGGAGGCTTTGAACTCATTGCCGGCGAAAGAAGGTTAGAAGCGGCCAAACTGGCTGGTTTAAAAACCGTGCCGGTGGTCACCAAAGAGGCCAGCGAAGAAAACAAAGCCGAATGGGCCTTAATAGAAAATATTCAAAGGCATAACCTTAATCCTGTTGAAGAAGCCGAGGCTTATCAAGTGATGAAAGAAAAATTCGGTTTGACTCAAGAAGAAATCGCGCAAAAGGTCGGCAAGAGTCGCAGCGCCGTGGCTAACACGCTCCGTCTTTTAAAATTACCGACCAAAATCAAGCAAGCCTTGGCCGAAGGGGTCATTTCCGAAGGGCACGCGCGTACCATTTTGGCTCTCAGTGACGAAAAAAAACAAATGGATCTTTTCCGGTCAATCTTAAAGGACGATTTAAATGTCAGAGAAGTGGAAGGTGTGGCTAAAAATGTTAAACTTAAAAAAACTTTCCGCATTCAAAAAAATGTTGATCCGGACCTTTTAAATATTGAAAATGAACTGTCAGAACTCTTCAACACCAAAGTAAAAATCAGAGGAATCAAAGAAAATGGCAAAATAATCATTGATTATTATTCACCGGAAGAGCTGGGCAACATAGTTGGCAGATTGAAAGGAGAGTAAATCTGTTTAAATTTTTCCCATCTCCAATTTTGAAGAATTTATTTTGCGAAAAATCAATGAATTAATTTTGAAAAATCATTCTGTAAAAACAATGACTGAAAAAAATGTAACAATTCACACCGACGGCGGCTCTCGCGGTAATCCCGGACCGGCGGCGATTGGCGGGGTGATTATTTTACCAAATCAAACAAAAATTACCTTTCATCGTTACATCGGCTCACAACGCACAAACAATGAGGCCGAATATGAAGCTCTGATTTACGCCCTGCAGGAAGCAAAAAAACATCTGGGCAAACAAGTTGCGAAAAATTTCACTATTCATTGTTTTCTGGATTCGGAATTGGCAGTTAAACAACTTAACCATCAATACAAATTGAAAGACGAAAAGATTCAAAAATACTTCATCAAAATTTGGAATCTCACGCTTGATTTTCAAAAAGTGAACTTTCAACACATCCCCAGAGAAAAAAATAAAGAGGCCGATAGTTTGGTTAACAAAGCTTTGGACGCTGAATCCTCCCGATTATTTTAATTTTCCGGTTGACTAAAGTTGTTAGGAATTAGAAGTTATGCTATAATCCAAACACAAGGAAACACTGAAAACTTTGACAGGATTTTTTTTATGACTTAAAATAGAGACAAAAGCAATCACGGTTTTTAAAATAAATCTCAAAACAAAAATATGCTCAAAAAAATAATCTACGGTTCTCTGCTCAGTTTGGCAATTATTGGAATTACCTTTCTAGTCAAAGCCGCCCCTAATGACAATAATATTGTCGGTTGGTTTTGGGCTGGCAGCAACACTAATTTTGGTTGGATTAGCGCCACCAATGCCAACCAAAACGGCAGTATTTCTTATAATTTAAAAATACCAAGCGGTGACGGTAATATTACCGGTTACGCCTGGAGTTCCAATCTGGGCTGGGTGGACTTTAGTCCCCAAGAGCATTGTGGAAGCGCTTACCAAGCCAATTGCAACGCGCCCAATGGAGATAAAGGAGGGGTAAGAAAAGAAGGTAACAATTTGACCGGTTGGGCCAGAATTGTGGGCATCGCTCAAGAGGAAAAAATAAACAATTCTGGTGGTTGGAGAGGTTGGATAAAGATGAGGGGAAAAGTTACAAACGGGCAAGACTACGGAGTCCATCTGGATTCTCACGGGAAACTGTCCGGTTACGCCTGGTCTAATGAGCTTGGTTGGGTAAGTTTCGGTCAGGCCAAAGCCTGTGGAATAGATTCTTTTGGCAAAAATTTGGTTATCTGTGAAAATACTTGTGGCAACAACAATCCTCTCACAAGCTTAACGATGAGTGAGGGCGATAATAAAAACCTCAAAGCTTGTCTTTCCGCTTCTAAAAACAGTTGTTCCGGTTTAGATGTCACCGGTTTGGCCACCTGGACGGAAAATTCTTCAGCCTTTGATTTGGCGGGAGAGGTTAACAAGATTATTCAAGCCAAAAATAAGGGTAACGGAAATGTCCAGGTCAAATACAACTATCATAATTTGGAAACGAGTTTACCGGTTAAAGTTAACTAGGGGGCCTGGTAGATAATTCTAACAAATAAAATTTCAAACAAATAAATGAACAGACAAAAGGAAAAATCAGCCGAGAAAGTAAGGGTCATAGCTTTTGTGGTGGTGGTATCTTTCATTCTGGCCGGCTTTTTGGTTTATTTAATTAACGCCAGTGGAGTTAATTTTGACATTACCAAAACAGCCATCTTGGGTGGTTCGGGCAGTAAATCAAATTCCTCCGATATTAAACCGGCCAAAATCAACGCCAACAAACTCTCGGAGATAATGAACAGACAGGACGGGGCTGTTACTCAAATGAATAGAGATCAGCTTTCCCAGGTAATGGGAGAATAGTGGTAATCAACAAATAAGGTTTAAAATTTTTTAAATATAACAAATTAATTAATAAAAAAGCAAAATGAAAATGAATAGTAAATTCAAAATGGTGGTTGCGACGGGACTTGTTGCTTTGGCAGCCTTGGTTTATGTCCAATCAACCAGTGCCCAATCAACCAATTGGACGGAGCCATCTTCCAATCCCCCGGCCAGTAACTTGAAAGCGCCTTTAAACACCGGCCCAATTTGGCAAGCTAAAGACGGCGGTTTGGCCGTTAACGTTGCCGGTAACCGAAGCACAGCCTTGTTGGCTAATGGTAATATTTTTGCCAACGGCGCTGTCAGATTGTATGCTCAAGGAGCCCAGGCCTCCGGTCCGTATCTGCAAATAGGAATGGTTAACAGCACCGCCGGGTACAACCGAATAGATGCGATGAGAGGACCCTGGATTTATGCCATCAATCAAGTGCCGGGCGTGAGCAATATGAACGGAAGCATCGGTATCCGCGTTGGCAATCAAGGACCGGATAGCGCTTTGGTAGTTGGTCGCGGTCACAACCAGTACGCTAACATTTTTGGTAAAACTTTCGTCTCTCAGGGCAAATTTAGAATTGGCACTGTCACTAACAACAGTGAATATCAAAAAGTTGATAACACCCGGGGTCCCTGGATTTACGCTTTTGATGTTTCTCCCAACGCTCCCAGCCTGGCCGGATCCATCGGGATTAGAGTGGATGGATCCAGAAGCAGAAATGCCGGCTTGGTAGTTGGTAAAGGTAAAGGACAATTTGCTGATGTCTGGGCAGCCAATTTCCGTCGGGGCTCTGATGTTAGATTAAAAAAAGACATCAAAACAGTGGAAAATGCTTTACAGAGATTGGAGAACATTCGCGGAGTGGAGTATAAATTGAAAAGCAATGACCAGAAAAATATCGGAGTAATCGCTCAAGAAATTGAAAAAGACTTCCCCAGCTTGGTTAATGAGAGCCCCAATGGCTACAAAACAGTTGACTATGACGGTCTGGTTGGAGTTTTGATTGAAGCAGTCAAAGAGCAACAAAAGGAAATCCGTGATTTGCAGGCTAAAGTGGCTGAATTGGAAAATAAATAAGGGGAAAAGTCATCTTGCTTACAACTTTACAATGTCTAAAACGCCGGGAGTCAAACCCCCGGCGTTTGCTTGACAGTCACCCACTTCTGTTTTACAATGCCAAGTCGGACTAATTAAGTCCGTTAAATAAAATGAATGAAAGGAGGTGGGATAGATTTTTTAAAGTAAAAGTGGCAATAGCCCCATTGTCGCTAGTTCTTTTTATTGTCTCCCTGGGGGCAGGGAGACACAGAAATGGGAGGTAAAAAATGAAAAAAATCCCACTTTTATTTTTATTTTTTCTATTCTTTTTCACCTGTGTGGCCAATGCCACGCAGGTAATCCCAATCTTCAAACTGGACGGCAGCCTTTTTGTCGTTGACGTCCAGGAAGAAGCATCCTGGGAATCGTCACTGTTTTTCTACAAAACCGACGATCCCCAAAACCAGTTGCCCGTCCTCCAGGCGGGCGACGAGCCCGGGAGCTGGCAGACCTTCTCCGCCAATGATTGGGATGGATTCCAGTCTTTCGGAATCCATTTCCAAACATACAGCCCCTCTGGGGAGCTGTACGACTGGTACAGCGATCCCCGGTTGAATTCCCCCGAAGACCAGGGAATCCAGCACGTTTTCTGGAACCAGCCGGCTCCGGGAATCTGGAGTATCCACCTGGAGGACCTGCCCTCCAGGTGGAGTGACTGGGATCGCGACGACATGGTCGTCGCCATCGGAGGTTTGTGCGGGAATCTCCAGCTAACGGAGATTTCCGTGGATAACCCGCCAGCCCCGGTGCCCGAGCCGGCGACCATCCTCCTTTTCGGCTCAGGCCTCGCCGGCCTGGGCCTGGTCGGGAGAAGAAAGATTAAATAATTCTCCTGGCCTCTCCGCAGCCATTGTCTCTAACCGGGCAATGGCTGTTTTCTTTTTCAACCGCCTCCGAAAGTTGATCTTCCGGCGATTTTGCTAGACAAGCTATTTCTTTGGTGCTAAATTAAAACAGGTTTTTAAAGACTTAAAAACTAAAGAAAATTTATGAAAATAGTTATTTTGGCCGGTGGCTCCGGGTCCCGTCTTTGGCCGATGAGTCGTTCCGATATTCCCAAGCAATTCTGTCGCCTCACTTCCGAAAAAACTATGTTGGAAGAAACTTTAGACAGATTTAAAGATTACCCGGCGGACAAAAAATTTATCGCCACCACCGCTTCTCTCGCGGAAAAAGTCAAAGAAATTCTGCCTGATTTTCCCTTGGAAAATATCATCATTGAACCGGAACGACGTGATACCGCTCCGGCTATGGGTTTTAACGCTTTAAAACTGAGCCTTCTTGATCCCGACGAACCGATGGCTTTCATTCCTTCCGACCACTACATCGCCAGAGTGGACGATTTTCTGAAAAGTATCGCCACTGCCGAAGAGGTGATTAAGCAAACCGGCAAACTGCTGGACATCGCCATTTTTCCCACTGAACCAAACACCGCCCTGGGCTACACCAAGATCGGTCAACTCTTGGAGGAAAAAAACGGCGTGAAATTTTATGAATTTTTGGGACACACCGAAAAACCGGATTTTAAAACCGCTCAAAAATATCTAAAATCGGGCAACTACCTTTGGCACGCCAATTACTATATGTGGACGCCGCGTAAATTTCTGGAAGCTTACGAAAAATACACACCTCAAACGTTTACAATTCTACAAGCCATTAAAGAAGAATTGCAGGGAAAAAATCGTCCGGAGAAAATCAGGGAATTATACGGTCAAATGGAAAAAATTTCTATTGACTACGCCATCACGGAAAAAATTGATCCCAAAGATATGCTCATTATCAAAGGTGAATTTGGTTGGAAGGACATCGGCACTTGGGACACACTGCACGAAAATTTGTTATCCCAGGCCGACGAAAGGCGTAATTTAACCAAGGGAGAATGTCTCAACCTGGACACTTCCGGCAGTTTGATTTACGGTCGCCGGGGCAAAATAATCGCCACCATCGGAGTTGACGATCTGGTTATTGTTGATACCGACAACGCTCTTTTGGTTTGCCCCAAAGCCAGAGCACAGGAGGTAAAAGAAATAATCAAAGAACTGAAAAAGAAAGATGAAAAATATATTTAACTTTTATTTCATCCATCTTTTACCATCGCTTTCTAATATTCCAATCCCATAAAAGTCAAGAAACCAAACCGGCTTTCAAATTTACCAAAAAACCAATCTCCGCTTGCCTTGTCATCCAAAATGGAATAGAATGGCTTTATGGCAAAGCGAGCCAAATCTTTTAATACAACAACTTTTAAATATAATGAAAATCCTGGAAAAAATCTTTGGCAATGCCAATTCCAAACAGTTGAAAGAAATCAGAAAAACAGTCGCTAAAATAAACGAGTTGGAGCCGGAGATGAAAAAACTCTCCGACGAAGAATTTCCTCGCAGGACGGCCGAATTCAAAGAAAAAATTTCTCAAGCTGTCAAATATCAGACCGACGAAGAAAGAATTCTTCTCTCTGATGAAGAAAGGAAAAAAGAACAACAAAGAATAGATCAGGCTCTCAATGAAATTCTGCCGGAAGCCTTGGCCTTGATGCGAGAAGCCGGTTGGCGAGTCATTAAGGAGCGCGCTTACGACGTCCAGCTGATTGGCGCCATCGCTTTGCACCAAGGAAAAATAGCCGAAATGAAAACCGGAGAGGGTAAAACTTTGGCCTCCATTTTCCCCGCTTATCTCAATGCTCTAACGGGACGAGGAGTGCATATTGTGACCGTCAATGATTACCTTTCCAAACGTGACGCCAATTGGATGGGAGCGGTTTTTGATTTTGTCGGGCTCTCGGTTGCTTGTCTGAATCATGATATTTCTTATCGTTACCAACCCAACAAGATTGACAATGATGAAGTGACAGTGGAAATGGAAAACTTGCAACCGATTGAACGTCGCGAGGCTTATCGTTGCGATATCCTTTACGGCACCAACAATGAATTTGGTTTTGATTATTTGCGGGACAATATGGCTCCCAGCGCTGAGCAGGTTGTGCAAAGACCATTGAATTACGCCATCGTTGATGAGGTTGATTCCATTTTGATTGATGAAGCTCGGACACCCCTGATTATCTCCGCTCCCGATGACGAGTCAACCAAAATGTATCAGCAATTTGCCAGTATCGTTCCCCGACTGAAAGAAAATGAACATTACAATGTTGATGAAAAGATGCGTAGTGTTTCTTTGACCCAGCAAGGAATAGACGAAGTGGAAAAAATGTTGGGTATTGGCAATATTTACGCCACCGACAAAATTTCTTACGTTCATCACCTGGAACAGGCCTTAAAAGCTCACATTCTTTTCAAGCGTGACAAAGATTATGTTGTTAAAGACGGTGAAATCGTTATCGTTGATGAGTTTACCGGCCGCTTAATGCCCGGGCGTCGTTACAGCGAAGGTCTACACCAAGCCATTGAAGCCAAGGAGGGGGTGGTGGTGCAAAAAGAATCACGCACCTTAGCCACTATCACTTTCCAAAACTATTTTCGTCTTTACAATAAGCTGTCCGGTATGACCGGAACGGCCACTTCCTCGGCGGAAGAGTTCGCCAAAGTTTATGGTCTGGAAGTTTTGCAGATCCCCACTCACAAGCCGGTTATCAGAGAAGATAAGAGTGACATTGTTTACAAAAACGAACCGGGAAAATTTCGCGCCATTATAGAAGAAATCAAAAAGTTACACCAACAAGGACGACCGGTTCTGGTTGGCACTATTGCCATTGAAAAGTCGGAAGAGTTGTCGGAACTGTTGCGAAAAGAGGGAATTCCTCATGAAGTTTTGAACGCCAAAAATCATGAAAGAGAAGCGCAAATTATTGCCAAAGCCGGTAAATTTAAAAGCGTGACCATCGCCACCAATATGGCCGGGCGAGGAACGGATATAAAACTGGACGATCGAGCCAAAGAAGCGGGAGGGTTGGCTATCATTGGCTCCGAACGACACGAGGCTCGTCGCATTGACGAACAGTTGCGTGGTCGCGCCGGTCGGCAAGGAGACCCGGGTAGCAGTCAATTTTTTGTTTCTCTGGAGGATGAACTGATGCGTCGCTTCGGCGGTGACAAGATGAAAAGTTTGATGGAAAAATTTGGCTTTCCGGAAGACCAACCCATTGAAAATAAAATGATTTCCAAATCAATTGAGTCCGCTCAGAAAAAAATAGAGGGTTTTAACTTTGATGCTCGTAAAAGAGTTTTGGAATATGACGACGTAATGAATAAACAGCGAGAAACCATCTACAAAAAAAGATTAAATATTCTACGCAAAGAAGATATCAGTCAAGAAATCAAAGAATTGCTCAAAGAAGACATTGCCGGTTTGGTTGGAGCGCTAACCGCCGGCAGTGACGAAGACCGGTGGGATATCTCCGAATTGGCCGAAGAATTGAATGTCATCACTGGCGATGACAAGGAAGAAACAAAAAAAAGTTTGGCGGAAATTATGAAAAAGGATTTGACCGAGAAAGACAAAAGAAGGGCGATTGAAGACTTTCTGTTAAATAGAGTCTTTCAGGCCTACCAAAAGAAGGAAGAGGAATTGGGTAAAGAAAATTTCCAAGCTATTTTAAAAAACATTTACTTGCGCACTATTGACAGTTTCTGGATGGATCATTTGGAACATATGGAACACATCAGAGAAGGTATTGGCTTCCAAGGCTATGCCCAAATAGATCCCTTGGTGGCTTACAAAAAAGAGGCTTTCAATGCTTTTCAAGCGCTCTTGGCCAATATAAACCGTTCCGTTTCCACGGCTATTTTTAAAGTGGAGCTTGTTTCTCCGCTGGAAACAGCGGTTGAAGCCCCGCCGGAAAATAATTTAAAAGATCTCAATTACAGTGGCGCTGAAGAAACAAGCGGTTTTGATGTTCTGCCGGCTGAAGAAATAAAAAATATTGCCGAGAACAGGGAAAATGAAAATCAAAACCGACAGCCGGTATTTAATAAAAATAAAAACATCGGACGTAACGACCCTTGCCCTTGTGGCAGTGGCAAGAAATATAAAAAATGTTGCGGCCGTTAAGTATAACTATACCTGGAGATAGTAAGCATTCGGTGTATTTGTTGATAGAAAGATATTCCCTGGAAATTTCCAGAATCCATTGCCCCCAATTCCCTTTTATGTTAAAATCTAAGCAAAGAAAGAATTGTCTTTTTGCTTTTCCTTAAAAAATAAAAACAAATAGCATGGTGCAAAGAAAAAAAAGCAGTGGTCCAAGAAGATCTCGCCGTTCTTCTCGTTACCAATGGTCTTGGCGTAAACCTCTCTTGGTGGGAGGAATCTTTTTATTGCTGATTGTTTTGTTGGCTTTCGGCGCTGTTCTCCTTCAGTCGCAAAACCAAAAGATTGCTTCTCTCAACCAAGACCTTCGCCAAACCACCACTTATCTGGCCAATCACTGTTCCGGAGTTTGTCATCTGCAAACCAAGAAACAAGGGGATATCCTTATCAAGTACAATGGTGACATTATGGTTTCCGACGGCGGAGTTTTAAACGGTCACAATTTCCCCAGGGAAAAGACTGTTTCTGGAATCTCCATCCCCGCCGGCAAGTACAACGTTTATCTGGAATCCTTTGACAGCTATGTCGGTCGCAGTCAAGCCAACCCGGCTGATGAATCTCACGAACAGTACTACATAGACTTTAACGGAGTTCGTTCCGGCACAACGGAAGACCTGCCCGATGGCGTGGAAGAAGCCGGTAAAATCACTGCTGTTAACTATGGTTCCTCTGCTCTGCAAATAACTTCTCCTTTGCGCCAAATCAAAGTGGTCCACGCCGGACCCAAGGGAGTAAAGTTCAAACACGGCTTTGAGCCCGTTTGTATGCTTTTGGAGAAAGTTAATGAAACTCCTTCTCCCCAATGTGGTAACGGAGTTTTGGAAGACGGAGAAGAATGCGATGACGGCAACACTGTCAGTGGCGATGGTTGTAGTAGTGTTTGTCAAAAAGAAACTTCTCCTTCTCCCAACTGTGGTAATGGCACCAAAGAAAGTGGCGAACAATGCGATGAAGGCGCTAACAACGGCCAAACTTGTACCCCGGCTTACAACAGTTCTTGTACCTATTGTTCCAGTGACTGTAAAAACGTAGTTGTTCAAGGAGGTAAATGCGGAGACGGCCTTAAACAAGACTCCGAAGAATGCGATGACGGCAACACTGTCAGTGGCGATGGTTGCAGTAGTGTTTGTCAAAAAGAAAACACCGGCGTTAGAGTTGAAAAAAGCGCTTCCGCCACTGAAGTAAAAAAAGGAGAAACAGTCACTTACACTTATCGTATCACTAACACCGGCGACACTAAACTAACCAACATTCAAGTTCAAGATGATCAATTGGGAACCATCACCTGTCCCCAGACTTCTTTGAATGTTGGCGAAGCTATGAGTTGTACCAAGTCAGTGGTCATCAACCAAGATACCACCAACAAAGTAACGGTTACCGCCAAGCTTGGTTCCAAAACCATTACCGACTCTGATCAGGTTACCGTCAAACTCAAAGAAGAAAGAAAAGAAGAGGAAGAAGATTGTCAATCTTCCATTGGCAACTATATTTGGTATGACACCAATGGTAACGGTATTCAAGAAGATATTGAAGAAGGAATTTCTGATGTTAAAGTCTGCGCTTTTCGCGGTAACAAGAAATACTGTGACACCACTGACAAACATGGTCGTTACAAGATTAAGAATCTTTGCTCCGGACATTATCGGGTGGTAGTTAAAGATGTTGAGAATCTAATTCCAACCTACGACCCCGATGGTAAACTGGACAACCAAACCTCTGTTAAACTCAAAGAAAAAGACGAACACACCAAGGCTGACTTTGGTTACCGTCGCTCCGCTCCCAAGACCGGTTTGGCCACCAACATTGTTCTCTTGGTTCTCTTCTCTACCTTAATCACCGTTGGTATCTTGGCCTTTATGAAGAAAAAAGGGGTGGTGTAGAGGCTAAGAGAAATTTATGATAGACAGCCAAAGTTTTGCCAATTTATTTCCCAATCTTCCTCCAGAATTGATTACCTTCATCGCCGGAATGGTGCCGATTTTTGAACTGAGAGGGGCTATTCCTCTAGCTATTGGTTATTTTCACCTAAGTATTGCCTCAGCTTTTTTCTGGGCGGTAAGTGGGAACATTGTTATCGTTTTTCTTTTGGATATCATTTTGGAATGGCTGATAAAATTTGTTTCTGAGAAATTTTCTTGGGGAGAAAAATTTTTCAATTGGCTTTTTCGTCGCACTCACCGAAAAACACACAAGCAGATTAAAAAGTACGGCCTCTGGGGATTGTTCCTTTTGGTGGCCATCCCTTTACCGATGACAGGAGGGTGGACGGGTGTTTTAGCGGCTTTTCTTTTCAATATTGAAAGAAAAAAAGCCTTACCCGTCATTGCCGGGGGAATAATAACGGCCGGGCTAATAGTCACAGTTTTAACAGCAGGTTTTATTCATTAGGGCAGTTCAATAAAAAAACAAGGAAAATAGCTTTATCACCTCCTTATCCCTTTTAAAAATCTTTTCAAAAACTTCCCGGTTTATTTCTAAGTATTAAAGTGATGATTGAACAAAAAAAAATAGTGGTGGCTAACTTCAAAATGAACTTGGTTTTGCCGTTTGAATTGGAAAATTGGTTGGAGAGATTCTTGTTTAACAAGAAAAAAATCACTTTTCTAAAAACCCAACTCGTTCTCTGCCCACCCCTTCAGCACTTTGGAATTTTTGTTCAGAAAACCAAAGAAAAAAATATTGCTCTGGGCGCTCAGGATTGTTTTTGGGAAAGAAAAGGCGCCTACACCGGGGCCAACAGCCCGGCCGGTATCAAAAATTTTGGTGGAGATTATGTCATTCTCGGTCACAGCGAGCGTCGCAAATATTTTACTGAGACAGACGATATGATTAACTTAAAACTAAAAACTGCCACTAAGGTTGGTCTGAAAACAATAGTTTGCGTGGGAGAAGACTTAGAAGAAAGAAAAAAAGAGCAAACTGCCCGAGTAATCGCTAAACAGTTGGATGGTTGCTTAAAAGATCTGCCGGTTGGACAACTTAGTCGCTTATTGATTTGTTATGAACCGGTTTGGGCCATCAGCACCAATAAACCGACTGCCTTACCCAGTAGCGATGAAATTATGACGGCCAGATTGCTTATTCGTAAAGTTTTGGTGGAAAAATATGGACAGAAAGGAGCCGATCAGGTGAAAATACTCTATGGTGGCAGTGTCAATCCGCAGAATATCCGAGAAACATGCTTAAATAGCGCCATGGATGGTGTTCTGGTCGGCAAAATCAGTCTTGTGCCGGAAGAATTATTGGGACTGGTGGAAAAAATAGAGGCTTAAAAACCGATAAAAATAGAAAAAATGAGAGGAAAAACAATAGATATTTTACACGAAGCCGGTCGCAGCGGTTACGCCGTGGGAGCCTTCAATACTTCCATCACAGAAATCGGTCAAGGCATTGCCGGGGCGGCCAGACATTTGAAAAAAAATTGTATTATCCAAGTTACTCCCACTTCCATTGAGTACGTCGGCGAAGATATTATTGGAGCCATTGTTCAAAAGACAATTGAGTATAATTCCGGCAAAGCCAAAATAGGTTTTCATCTGGATCACGGAAAAAGTTTTGCCGATGTTAAAGTGGCGATTGACAAATTGGGAGTTGATTCGGTTATGATAGACGCTTCCACAAAAAGTCTGGAAGAAAATATTGCTCTAACAAAAATGGTCGTTGACTATGCGCACCAAAAGGGTGTAGCTGTTCAAGCAGAACTGGGACGAGTGCCTTACATTGGCCGAGACGGGCAAACCGTTAGTTGGGAAGAAGTGATGACGAAACCTGAAGAAGCAAAAAGATTGGTTGAAGAAACGGGCATTGACGCCCTGGCGGTTGGCATTGGCAACGCTCACGGTTTCTTTAGAGAGAGAAAAGTTCCGGATTGGGAGAGGTTGGAAAAAATAAAAAAACTAATTCCTAAAACCCCCCTGATTATGCACGGCGCTTCCGATTGGGATAAAGAGAAAGTTAAAAATGCCGTTAGTCGCGGCATCGTCTGCTTTAATGTTGACACCGATTTGCGACTGGCTTTTATCAGCGCGGTTTGCAACAAAGTAATTCCCAAATGCGATCTGATTGATCCGCGCAAAATTCTTGAAGTAGCCAGGGAATCGGTGCAAATCAAGGTAGAGGAAAAAATTGAGATGTTTTTCAACGCCATTCAAAATTAAAAACCTGCAAACTAAACCGATCAAAGACAGGCCTTCAACGGCTTGCTTTTATTCAATCAGGAAAACCAGACGTAACCGGACTATAATTGAAAAACAACGTTGCGACGAAACTCTCTGGAGAAAATAGTTCGTAAAGAGTGCGTCCTAAAACAACTTGAAAACCGTTCCAGTCGTAAAAAACCGATTTTACAGAAAACTCTGCCTATTGCAAAAGTGGCAACAAACTTGTACAAGTCATCTCCGGGGGTTTTGGAATATCCATAATTTCCAAAACAGTCGGAGCTACATCACATAAAAAACCTTGAACGGTGGCAATCATTTCTTCTTCGCTTTTTTCGCGATGATTGGTGGGAGTGACATACCAAAGCGGAACAGGATTGCTGGAATGCTCAGTGTCTTTGCCGTGGGTTTTCAAATTTATCAATTCCTCCACATTGCCATGGTCGGCCGTTATCAACAAGCAACCATTTCTTTCCAAAACAGGAGGAATAATTTGCGCCAAACATCTATCCAAACATTCAATCGCTTTAATACAAGCCTCTTCATTGCCGGTGTGCCCAACCATGTCGGCGTTGGCGTAGTTTACTAAGATAAAGTCATAAATTCCTTCATTAACTTTGCCGATTAGAGTTTCCGTAATTTCCGGGGCGCTCATTTCCGGTAACTTGTCGTAAGAAGGGACATTCTTAGAAGGAATAACTATTCGGTCTTCGCCCGGATAAGGACCTTCCTTGCCGGCATTAAAAAAATAGGTAACATGAGCGTATTTTTCCGTTTCCGCTAAACGCAATTGTCGCTTATTATGCGCTGCCAGGACGCTGCCCAAGGTAACGGTAATTTTCTCTGGAGGAAAAGCGATAGCGTCAACCTTGATATTTTTATCATATTGCACCATGGCAATAAAGAAAACCTTAGGTCGTTTGGTAGTCGGAGAAAATTTGTCAAAATTTTCTTCAGTGAAAGCTCTGGTAATTTGTTTGGCTCGGTCACTGCGGAAATTGATAAAGAAAACATAATCTCCATCTGTTACCGTGGCGACCGGATTTTCTTTTTTATCAGTTACCACTATCGGCTCCAAAAACTCATCCGATTTGCCTTCTTGATGCCATTTTTCAATTAAGGATTCCGGATCAAAAGTTTTATTTCCCACTCCGGCCGTCATGGCCAAATAAGCCTTTTCTGTCCTGTCCCAATTGTTATTTCTGTCCATGGCATAATAGCGACCCACCACCGTAGCAATCTCTCCCAAATCAACCTCGTCAATCTTTTCCCTTAAACGTTTGATAAATTTCAAACTACTATCCGGAGGAGTGTCTCGGCCGTCTGTTATGACATGCAAATAAACTTCCTTCAAGCCTTGTTGTTTAGCCATCTCTAAAGCAGCCAAATAGTGATCTATATGAGAATGGACTCCACCATCGCTCAAAAGCCCTAAAATATGAAATTTTTTGCCTTCCTGCCGGCAACGTTGCATCGGTTCAACAAGGTTTTTATTTTCAAAAAATTCTCCGCTTTCAATTGCCAAACTGATTCTCGGTAAATTTTGATACTTTATCTGTCCACTTCCCAAAGCTTGGTGCCCAACTTCGGAATTTCCCACTTCACCCCAAGGCACTCCTACTGCCAGACCGGAAGCCTTTAATAAAATCTTGGGGTAAAACTTATTTAATTTGTCCACCGTTGGTAATTTTGCTTTTACAAAGGGGTTTCCTTCCGTTTCTTCCGTTTCACCCCAACCATCCAAAACAACCAGCACCACCGGTTTGTAATTTGCCATTTTTAAGTTTTTAGTTATTTATCTAACTCATTCGGGGCTCTCCCAATAAACCCCTTGTCCGTCAAGCTTTCCGAATGTTATTTTCGGACACATGTTTGACTCCTTCTTTAATCAACAAAGTGTCAAACATCAGGTAGAAAATGAGATCCGAAAAGCTTGACTAAGCATTAGGAAAGAAAACCCTAAATGAGTTTATCACAGGGACAGTATAGCACTAAAAAAGGTCAATTGACAACAAAGAGAAAAAAGTTTACACTAAACAAGAGTTTTAGAGCAGAAGAGTTAATATTTAATCGCAATGTAATTGCAGACACACTCGGAGGATACCAATGAAGAGAACCAGAGGTTAAAAATTCAAAGAGACAATGAGACAAATTATCACTGAAAAAATACAAACTTTGAAGCGCTACCTGAAATAAGGTGGTAAGAGTTCTTGGTGACTGCAGTTGCATGTCAAACATAAATGAATAGCATACTTTTCCTGACGGTAAGTTTTCTGGTAGGCGGCTTTTTGGGTTATTTATTACGAAAAATAATCGTCGGCAAGAAAATTGACAGCGCTGAGAGCAAGGCCAACAGTCTGCTGGAAGAGGCGAAAATTAAAGCCAAGGAAAAACTCTTGGATGCCAAGAGTAAAGCGGTCAGAATTTTAGAGGAAACCAAAAAAGAAGAGTTAAAAAGAAGAAACGCTATCCAGCAGAGAGAGGATCGCCTAGAGCAGAAAGAACAAAGGCTTGACCAAAAAATAGCCAAATTGGAAAAAGAGGAAAATCAATTAAAACAAAAAGCCAAGCAGGTCAAAAAAATCCAAAAAGAAATCTTGGAAATCAAAAACCGGCAAGTGGAAAAATTGGAAAAATTGGCCAAAATGACTAAAGAAGAAGCTAAAAAAGCTCTCATCTCTCTGATGGAAAAAGCGCACAAGAACGAGTTGACTAAGGCGATCAGTTCCTTGGAAAAACAAAAAAAGGAGGTCTTGGAAGAAAAAGCGAAAGATATTATGACTTTGGCTATGCAACGTTACGCCGGCTCTCATAGCGCCGACACAACCACCACAACTGTTTCCATTGAATCGGATGATTTAAAGGGAAGAATTATCGGCCGTGAGGGACGAAATATCAAGGCCATTGAAAGACTGACGGGAGCGGAAATTATTGTTGATGATACTCCGGAAGCGATTGTTATTTCCGCCTTCAATCCCGTCAGAAGGGAAGTGGCTAGATTAGCCTTGGAAAAATTACTGGCCGACGGACGTATTCATCCCACCAAAATTGAAGAAGCGGTCAAGGAGGCCAAAGAACTTGTTTCCAAAAAAGCCATGGAAGCGGGAGAGGCGGCCGTTTACGATGTTGGTATCACCGGCTTTGACCCCAAATTAACTCAATTGTTGGGACGCCTGCGTTACCGAACCAGTTTCGGCCAAAATGTTCTATTGCACTCCCTGGAGGTGGCTCATCTGGCCGGCTACTTGGCTTCTGAGTTGGGATTGGACGCCAATCTGGCTAAAAAAGCCGGACTGTTGCACGATATTGGCAAAGCGGTTGACAGTGAAATCCAGGGGACCCACGTTGAGCTGGGAATTAGTATTCTGAAAAAATTTAAACAACCGCAAGAAGTGATTGACGCCATGAAATCGCATCACGAGGATTATCCTTTTGAAAATAATTACGCCTTGATAGTGGCCGCCGCCGACGCTCTTAGTGCTTCCCGTCCCGGCGCTCGCAAAGATACTTTGGAGAATTACTTAAAACGCCTTGAGGAAATAGAGGAGGTGGCTAACAGCTTTAAAGAAGTAAATAAATCTTATGCTATCCAAGCCGGTCGGGAGATCAGAGTGTTCGTTGACCCGGAAAAAGTTGATGATTTGGGGGCTCTGAAATTGGCCAAAAAAATAGCGGAAAAAATAGAAGAAGACTTAGATTATCCGGGAGAAATCAAAGTAAATCTTCTCAGAGAAACCAGAGCGGTTGAATATGCCCGCTAGAATTTTCTCAATTAAAACAAATTATCCTTCAGAGTTATCCACAATTACCCGGACAATTATTGGCTTAAATAAAGGCTTCGTGCTATACTTAAAGCAAGGTCGAAAATAAATAAAAAAATATTCTAGAAAGAGAGGTGAGTACTATGAACAAAAAAGAAGTTATCGCAGCCGTCGCTGACAAAACCGGACTCAGCAAACGAGACGCTGAACTGGCCGTCACGGCTTTGTTGGATGTTATCACTGACGAGCTACAAAAGGGAGGTAGCGTTGCCTTCACCGGCTTCGGCACTTTCTCTGTTTCCAAGCGAGCTGCTCGTCAAGGTGTAAATCCGGCTACCGGTGAGAAAATCCAAATTCCCGCCACAGTTGTACCAAAATTCAAAGCCGGCAAAGGTTTAAAAGATGCAGTAAAAAAATAATACTGTTTCATCACTATGACAAAAAACGGGAGTAGTCCCGTTTTTTGTTTGTTCCCGCAAATGTTTATTCCAACCCCATTGCCCGATTTAGCTCAGTTATTTTCCTTTCCGCTCGGGGAATTAAAGTTCTCTTGCTTTTTTCAAAAATATCCAAAACCTCTTCGTCGCTAATCTCGGAAAACTTTTTTTGGATAGGTTTAAGATATTCCACCAGTTCCTCGGCTAAATCTTTTTTCAAATCACCGTAACCCTTGTCTTGATAATCAACAGCTATTTCCTCCGGAGCTTTGCCTGTGATTATAGAGAAAATATTCAGCAGATTTCTTAAGCCGGCTTTTTCTTTTTTGTCACTATAATAAATTTTATTTTCACTATCGGTAACGGCTCGCATAATTTTCTTGCGAACAACCTCGGGCTTATCCAATAATTCAATTCTGCTGTTGGGTGATTCGGCTGACTTGGACATTTTTTTATTTGGTTCGGTTAAGGACATAATCTTTTTGCCAATCTTGGAAACAAAAATCTCCGGAATTTTCAGAAGCGCTCTTTCTTTGGCAAAACGATTATTAAAGCGACGAGCCAAAGTTTTGGTCAATTCCAGGTGTTGAGTTTGGTCTTCTCCCACCGGAACCAAGTCGGTATCATAGAGCAAAATATCCGCCGCCATTAAGATCGGATAGTTTAACAAACCGGCGCCCACACTGATTTTTTCTGTTACTCCGTTTTCTTGAATGCCGGACTTGTCCTTGAACTGAGTCATTTTGAACAATTCACCGGTCTTGGTGATAGTGTTCAATAACCACATCAACTCGGTGTGCTGAGGAACGTCTGATTGGCGAAAAATGATAACTTTTTCCGGGTCAAGACCACTGGCCAAGTAAAGCTTGGCCACTTCTATCGTTTTTTTCTTCAATTCCGATGGATCTTGTGGTACAGTTATGGCGTGCAGATTTACCACGCAACAAATGGCTTGATATTCATCTTGGATGTCAACCCAGTTTTTGATTGAACCGAGATAGTTTCCCAAATGCAAATTGCCTGAAGGTTGAACCCCGGAAAAAAAGATTTTCTTAGACATAATCGGATATTTTAAAAATAATCTTCAGGTTAAGTATAGTAATTATTCTTCGCTTAGTCAAAAGCAGACCGTTATTCCTCAAGAGTAAAAACAAAATTTATGGAAGTAAAAACAGAAGTTATCATTTTGAAATCTTGGAAATCAAAAGAATACAATAGAATCTACTCAATTTATTCCAAAGAATTCGGTAAAATGTTAATCTCCGCCTTGGGTGTACGTAAAATGAAAGCAAAACTGGCTTCCAGTTTGGAGCCACTCACCGAGTCGGAACTTTTTTTGGTAAAATGCCGTTCTTTGGACAGGGTTAAGGGCGCCATTACCCTCAAGCCTTATCTAAAAATAAAAAGGAATCTTGACGCCCTGCTTCTCAGCAAGGGAACCATAGAAATTCTGGACAAGTTGGTGGAGTTTGACCTGCGCAGTCAAGAAATTTTTCTGGCTCTTAAGGATTTTTTAAGATTCTTGGACAAACTGTCAACTTCAGCTGCAAATTTTGAACAAACTCCTGCCAAACTGGCCCAATTAAGTTTCTTTTGGAAAGTGATTTTCTACAGCGGTTATTTTCCTCGTCTCAACCATTGTATTTTCTGCCAGCAAAAAATTACAGAGAAAGATTTTTACGATTTTTACATTAGTCAGGGAATAAGTTGCGGTTGTCAAAAAAGGAATGATTTTAAGTTTAAACTTCACAAAAACACTATCAAATTGATAAAATTCTTTGTCAGTCAAGATATATCGGCTGTCGCCAAAATAAAAATCGGAAATAAAGATTTATTAAATCTCAAACAATTTACCAAAATCAATTTGGAAAGAATCTTGGATAAAAAAGTTGTTATTTGATTTTCGGTCAAGTTCAAAAAGAATCCCTTTCTTTTATTTTCATTGCTTCCAAAACAAGACTGAACCGGCAACTTTTTCTTTATCTTCCTATTCTTTTGCCCACTGTTTTATTCTTCTTTTCTGTGCTATAATTTCAAATATCAGACGATTTTTTTGTGTAAAACAGTATCTAAAATCTAATCAAATTAAATGAGGCTGAGAGAAGTACTAAACAAAATTTTTCGCAAGAGAAAACAGAAAGATTTGGAAAACCGGCATATTACCGACGACATTTACGAAGTTGACAAAGCCGGCCTGACTGACAAGCAAAGATTTAAAAAAATAACCGATGAAATAGTTGCCGAGCAACGAGCGGCGGAAGAGTTGCTAAAAGAAGATGCTCGGAAGAAAAAACTTTATGTTCTGATTGGGGCTGTTGCGATTGCTTTGGTGGCAATCATTGCTTTATTGGGCATCATTTACACTCGGATTAAAAACAGCGCCTTTAGTGAAGACAAAGTTCAAGTCTTTATCAATGGTCCGACCAAAATTGCCGTCGGAGATTCGGTTAGCTATAAAGTGACTGTAAAAAACAGCAATCGTGTTGCTTTGCAAAAGGGTGTCCTGTCTCTGAACTTCCCCTCCAACTTTAAACTCAAAAACGACTCCATAATTGACCAAAACAGTCTCACCGGCCCCAAAATAATTATTGAAAAAATCCCTAAGTATCAAGAAAAAAGTTACATTCTTGATTTTGATATCGATTACAGTAGTGCCAATCAGCAAGCGCTTAGGGCCGAATTCAGATATCGCCCGGAAAATATTAGCAGCAAATTTGTCAGTCAAGCTGAAAAAGTTGTTGAGCTGTCAAAGAGCAACTTGGGTGTCTTAATTACTTTACCGACCGCGGTTAGTAGTGGAGAAATAATTAAAGTGAAATTCAAGATAAAAAATGAAAACAGTCAGTCTAAAAGCAATTTGTTGTTAAAAATAGAATATCCAGAAGCCTTTTCTTTCTCCAAGGAAGAAAACAAAGAGGCGATAGACAGCGGTCGCTTGAGCGCAGATGGCCGGGAATGGCGGATTGATTTCATTGGCGCCAACGAAGAAAAAGAACTGCAAGTTGTTGGCCAAATCGTTAACTCAACGGAGACAGTTGGCAAAATAAAAGTTACTCTTCTAAATAAAGACAATCTGCGACAAGTATTTTTCATCGGCGAGAAAAGTTTTGGAGTGACACCTCCCAAATTACTAATACGACAAGAAACGGAGCAACGAGTGGTTAATCCCGGAGATTCAATAGAATACAAAATAATTTTTAAGAATAATTCCTCGGTTGCTTTAAAAAACTTGGTTCTAAAAACTCATTTACCTGCAAAATACATAGTGCCTTCGGAAATTCGTTCTCAAGGAGGATATTTTGACAGAGAAAAAAATATGCTGATTTGGAAAGCCGGTGACAACAAGCAGTTGGCCAGCCTGGAGCCGGGGGAGAGTGGTCAGCTCAAATTTAAATTAAGAGTGCAACGACCGATACCTTTCCAACAAGGCGAAAATAAAAATCCTTCGCTCAGCATTTTTTCCGAAATGGAAAGTTTGGATATAGACTCCCCCTTTTACGAAAATAAGAGAATAATTTCCAAAAAATTGGTTACCCTTATTAACTCCGTTGTCAACTTTCAGGTTCAAGCCAAAATTTTACCGGAGGATAACAATGGTCAAGAAATCAGCAGGTTAAAAGTTGGGCAAGAATTAAACATCAGGCTTGTTTTACAGTTGTTCAACACCACCAGCGACTTAAAAGAAGTAAAATTGACAGCTGATTTTCCCGCCGGCATTTCTTGGGTCAGACAAGTGGAACCCAAATCAGACAATCTTAATTTCAATGAGCGGGGCAACAACCTAAATTGGCTACTCGGTGTTCTCAAGGCCGGCACCGGTTACGATGGCCAACCTCCTCGTCAAGCGGAATTTATTGTCAAGACAATTCCTTCCGACAATCAAGCCGGACAGGAATTACTTTTAATGAGTAATATTAAAGTTTCCGGTCGGGATACTTTTACCAAACAGTCGATCCAATTCAATCTGGGGCGAGTCACCTCAAGAATAATCCGAAATCTAACCAATGCGGAAGTGGCGCCGGCCGAAGAATAATCAGCTGAGTTATGATGAATTCATTCAGTAAAAAGGAAATACATACCAAGCACTTGGGGGAAAGACTGGCTGAAATCAGAGAAAGAAAAGGGTTTTCCATTGAAGAAGCGGCCAAGGTAACCAAAATCAACTTAAAATATTTACGCTATCTGGAGGCTGGCCAATATGACAAACTGCCGGCGGAAGTTTATGTCCGAGGTTTTTTAAAAAACTATGCCGATTTCTTGTCAATCAGAGAAGAGGATGTTTTAAGGATCTACGACAAGGAAAAGAAAATTTTCCGCAATATCAAAGAAAAGGACCGGCCCAGTCAACCGTCCGGCAAAATCAAATTGCCGGTGATAATCTTGCCTCTTAAATTAATAATCAGCCTGCTTTTCGGTTTGTTTTTCATCGCTCTGGCCTGGTATTTCTACGTGGAAGCCGGCAAATTTTCGGAAACGCCTCGGCTCCTGGTTTACAAACCTCTCAACAATTCTGTAATCAAAAACAGCTCCACGGAAGTCAGTGGTGTTACCGACGTGGGCAACACTGTCAGTTTAAACGGCAAAAATATTTTTGTTGATGAAAGCGGTAAATTTAGAGAACGCGTTTCTCTGCGCGTCGGTTTAAACGAGTTGGTGATAAAAGCCAAAAATAAATTTGGCAAAGAAAGTGAACAGAAAATTCATGTTTCTGCTCGCTATGACAAACAAAAATATCTTAACCGGGAGCAAATAAGCTCAGAGCAGGGGCAGACCAAACCGGCTGATGATAAGATTAGACTAACCATTAGAGCTCAGGATTCACCGGTTTGGTTGTCAGTAAAAGTTGATGGCGAGAAAAAATATTCCGGCACTATGTTACCCGGCACTGAAGAGAGCTTTGTGGCTGAAAAGGAAATTAAAGTTACCTCCGGAATGGCCAATAAAACTCTGATTAAAGAAGGCAACTCCCAGGAGTTCCATCCGTTGGCCGACATCCCCGGTGTTATCAGAGACGTTGTTTTCAGCAGAAACATTGCCGAGAATACCGGGAACGAACAATCGAGGGAGAGGGAAAATTCTTCAAAGCCAGACAAACAATAGTTGCATTTGGCAATAAATTATGTACAATAAAAATGTTAAGTTCTAAATAAACAGGGGGATAGAAAAATATGGCAAAAAGTAAAAAACAAAGAGTTGGCAAAAAAACTGCCGAACAAGGAGGTTCCAAAAAAGTTCCGGAAACAAAAAAGAAGGTTGAAGAGATTCTGGGAGAAATACAAGGCAAATTCGGTGAAGGTTCAATTATGAAATTGGGCGATGCCAAGAAAGTGGATGTCGCCTCCATTTCCACCGGTTCACCTTCTCTGGATTTGGCCTTGGGAATTGGTGGAATTCCTCGCGGTAGAATTATAGAAATTTACGGGCCGGAATCATCAGGCAAGACAACGCTTTCTTTGCATGTGGTAGCCAACGCTCAAAAGGCCGGCGGAGTGGCCGCTTTCGTTGACGCTGAACACGCTCTTGACCCGGTCTATGCCAAAAAATTGGGCGTCAAAGTGGATGACTTATTGATTTCCCAACCGGATACCGGTGAACAGGCTTTGGAAATTGTGGAAACATTGGTACGTTCCGGCGCCGTTGATGTGGTGGTGGTTGATTCGGTGGCCGCTCTCACTCCCCAAGCGGAAATAGAAGGGGATATGGGTCAGAGTCATATGGGCTTGCAGGCCAGATTGATGTCTCAAGCTTTGCGGAAGCTGACCAGCGCTATTGCTAAAAGCAACGCCACCGTCATTTTTATCAACCAGGTCCGAATGAAAATCGGAGTGATGTTTGGCAATCCGGAAACGACCACCGGTGGAAACGCTCTTAAATTTTACGCTTCCGTTCGGATTGAAGTTCGTCGCGCCGCCCAAATTAAAAAAGGTGATCAGGTTATCGGTAATCGAGTAAAAGCCAAGGTGGTCAAGAATAAAGTGGCTCCGCCTTTTCAAAATACTGAATTTGATATTATGTACAATCAAGGAATTTCCTACGAGGGAGATTTGCTGGACCTGGCCACCAAATTTGGGGTGGTTAAAAAAGCCGGCGCTTGGTTCCAATACCAAAAAGAAAAGCTCGGTCAGGGAAGAGAAGCGGCCAAAAAATTCCTGCGAGAAAACAAGAAACTGGCCAGACAAATTCTCAAAGAGGTTAACAAAAAAGTGGAGGAAGAAAATATTTTTTAGATTTTGTTTCAAGAGTTGATTTGCTCTTAATTCCGCCAAAAAACCGCCTCCGGCGGTTTTTTGGTTTCCTGTCCAATCTAATAAAACTTATTTAAGTTAACAAAAGCAAACTTCCGTTAGAGCAAAACACATATTAAAAAACTTTCCATTTACTAAATTTCCACCACTGAATCATCTCCCAAGCTGACTCGCAAGAAATTTTGACGTTTGCGGTCATTTTTCTTTACTACAGACCTTTTGCCAATCAAGCTGTCTTGCAAATTGTCAATTTTTTTGATTCGGCAATCGTCCAAAATGACACAATGTTCAATATTTGCTTTTTCAACCTTCACTTCTGAGCCGATGCTGGTAAAAGGTCCAACAAAAGAATCTTTGATTACCGTTTTTTCACCAATAACTACCGGTCCCCTGATTTCACTGTTTATTACTTGCGCGCTTTTAGGCAAAATTACTCTTCCGGTCACAAGACTTTCCCCATCAACTTTACCCTCTATATTTCTCTTAATCCTTTCATCCAAGACAACGGTGTTTGCTTTCAATAAATCATCTTTTTTACCTGTATCCAACCACCAACTATCTACGATATAGCTGGCGACCCTTTTCTTCTGTCTAATTAACTGTTGAATGGCGTCGGTTATTTCCAATTCTCCTCTCGGGGATGGTTTTAATGTTTTAATAACTTTGTGAATTTCCGGGGAAAACAAATAAACACCGATCAAAGCTAAATCAGACTTTGGCTTAGCCGGCTTTTCTTCCAATTTTTTTACCTGTCCCTTTTTATCAACTTCTGCCACCCCAAAGCTGGAAGGATTTTCCACCCTCTTCAAAAGAATTAAGGCCTCCGGTTTCTCTGTGACAAATTTTCGCCGAAATTCTTCAATATCAGCTCCCAAGAGATTGTCCCCCAAATACATCAAAAAAGACGAATTTCCCAAAAATTTCTTGGCTACCTTAACGGCGTGAGCCAACCCTTTTGGTTCCGGTTGCAAGATGTACTGGATGTTTACTCCCCATCGTCGTCCGTTGCCAACCGTTTGTTTAACCTCTTCACCCGTTTCTGGAGAAATAATAATGCCAATATCTTTAATACCGGTAGCCACAATATTTTCAATGACGTAGAAAATAATTGGCTTATTGGCAATTGGTACCAGTTGTTTAGCGCCGGTGTGAGTTAAGGGTCGCAAACGAGTGCCTTTCCCTCCACTTAAAATCAAAGCCTTCATAAAAAATAAATGTCAATTTTTAAACTTCTATCCGAATTAAACCTCTAACCAAAATTGTAACCCAATAAAAAAAATAGGCAAGCAAATGCCTATTGAAAGTTTGACCCCGGCAACCTTCGGTTGCCGGGGTCAAACACAAAAAATCACAATAAAAACAAACCTATATCTACAATCAATTGACATTTTTGAAATTTATTATATAATAAATACCGTTAGAGAAGAGGAGAAATTTCGGTCATGGTGGTGGCGGAAATTTTTTTTTAAATTTAAAGAATAAATTTATGGAAAAACGAACGAGAATTATTAAAGACCAATCCAGTTTGGGTCAATTCAGCAGTGCCATTGCGCAAATCTGCGAGGAGAAGGGGATTGATAAAGACAAGGTGGTTAAATCCATTGAAGCGGCTTTGGCGGCGGCTTATAAAAAAGACTATGGTCGCAAAGGGCAAATCATCATCGCCAAGATAGATGAGCAAACTAGTGAAACTTCTTTCAAACAGCTGAAAGAAGTGGTTGACGAAACGACCAGAAATATTGAAGAGGAAAGCTTGACTGAAGAAGCGCGCCAAGTTCCGGAAAATGCTCGGCGCAGTGAGGAGAAAATTGAAAAACATCAAAAGGAGAGTGGCGAAGGAGAGGAAGGTGAAATTTCCTTGCCCCGTTTCAATCCGGAAAGAGATGTCCTTCTGGAGGATGCCCAGAAAGTAGTCAAAGATATTAAAGTCGGTGACTATCTGGAATTTCCCTTGGAAGCCAAAGACGAGTACGGACGCATTGCTTCTCAAACCGCCAAGCAAGTTATCATTCAAAAAATCAGAGAAGCGGAAAGGGAATCAATGTATGAAGAATTCAAAGGCAAAGAGGGGGAAATTGTTAACGGCACTGTTCAGCGGATAGAAGGCGGTAAAGTTTTTGTTGATCTGGGTAAATCTACCGGCATTCTTTTCCCTTCTGAGCAAATCCCCGGCGAAGACTACCGTATTGGTCAAAGATTAAAATTGTACATTGATGATGTCAGTCACGATACCAGATCATTGGGTATTACTTTGAGCCGGCGTCATCCGCAACTTTTGGCCAAACTTTTTGAGTTGGAAGTTCCCGAGATTTTTGCCGGTACCATAGAAATCAAGGCTGTCGCTCGGGAGGCCGGCAGTCGTTCTAAAATAGCCGTTGTTTCCCATGACGAAGATATAGACCCCATCGGTTCTTGTGTTGGACAGAAAGGTACCAGAGTACAAGCGGTCATAGACGAGTTGAATGGAGAGAAAATAGATATTATTGAGTGGGTTGATGATCCGGAAGTGATGATTGCACAGGCCCTTTCTCCGGCTAAGGTATTGAAAGTGGAACTTCTTCCGGAAGAATCTTCAACGGAAAAATCTTCCGATAAAAAAGAAGAAGAAAAGGAAGCTAAAGAAGATTCCGAAGAAAACTTAGAAGACAAAAGTAATGATAAAGAAAAATCCCCAGAAAGAAAAGCTATCGCCTATGTCACTGAAGACCAACTTTCTCTGGCTATTGGCAAAAAGGGGCAAAACGTTCGTCTGGCGGCTAAGCTAACCGGTTGGAACATTAACGTTGAAGCGGTGAAAACCACCGACGACGCCGAATTGGCTGAGGAAGAAACAGAAGCGGAAGATACTCCGGAAAATAAGGATAAAGAAAAAAAGGCCGAAAAAAATAGCAAGGAGGAAAAAGAAAATTCCGAGACCCTCGAGAAAACTGAAGCAAAGAAAATAGAAAAAGAAGAAGGGGAAGTGACGACGGAAAACGACCAAAACGAAACAGGTTCAGATGAAAAAGAAGAGGAGAAATCAAGCCCAAAGAAAGAAGAAGAGAAAAAACTAAGCAAAAAATCCTCCAAACAAAAAGAAGAAACCAAAAACTCTTCCAATAAAGAAGAAGCAAGAGAAAGAGAAGAAGAGGCTATTGAAGCCTAAACCATTTTAAACCAAAGATTATTAACCAATATTCAAATGAGTGTCATTCAAAAGAAAAGCAAGAAAAAAGCCAACGAAAATAAAGCAAAAAAAGACGATTTTTTAATTGATAACAAAAAAATTTCCGAAACAAAACGAGAACTGGTTTTTAAAGTTCCGACCAAAGAATTTAACAAATTTTACAAACAAGCTTTACAAGAATTAAGTAAGGATTTAAAAGTGGCCGGTTTCCGCAAAGGTAAAGTACCGGCGGAGATTGCCGAAAAAGAATTGGGTCCGGAGAGAGTGCTTTACTACGCCGGTGACTTGGCCATTCGTAAAATCTACGTTTCCACTATTGTCTCCGCAAACATTCCGGCTATTGGGGAACCGAAAATAGATTTGAAAAAAATAAAGAAAGGGGAGGATTTGGAATTTACGGCTACGGTGGAATTGTTGCCGGAAGTCAAATTGAAAGATTATCAAAAAGAGATAGATAAAATAAACAAAAAGTTCAGTCAACAGAAAATTGAAGTTTCCGAAGAAGATATTAAAAAAGAGCTGGAAATTTTAGCAAACCAAAGAGCTAAATTAGTGACCGTTAACCGGGAAGCGCAAAAAGGAGACCAGGTGGAAGTTGACTTTGATGTTTTTCTGAACAAAGTTTTGGTGGAAGGCGGTAGTGCTCGTAAACAACCAGTTGTCATCGGCGCCAATCGCTTCATCCCCGGCTTTGAAGAACAGTTAATCGGTTTGGCAGCCGGCGATAAAAAGGAGTTTGAACTAACTTTTCCCAAGGATTACCACGCCAAGCATTTGGCTGGCAAAAAAGCCACTTTTAAAGTCAAAGTCAATTTGGTCCAAGAACGCATTCTACCGGATTTAGATGACGAATTTGCCAAGAGCATCGGCCAATTTAAAAGTCTGGCCGAGCTTAAAGAAAACATCAGGCAGGGTCTGGAGCATGAACTGATTCACAAAAAAGAAGATCAATGGAAGAAAGAATTGATTGAAGCCCTGATTGCCAAGAGTGACTTTCCGGTACCGGACGTTCTGATTGAAGATGAAATAAAGGTTATGATGAGAGAATTGGAAAATGATTTGATGCGAATGAGACTCAACAAAGAACAATATTTTCAACAGGTTAAAACCAGCGAAGAGAAGCTGAAAGAGCAATGGCGTCAAAAACAAGCTCCCGACAGAGTAAGGGCGGCGCTGATTTTGAAACACTTGGCGGAAAAAAACAAATTGGAACCGGACAAAAAGGAGATTGAAGAAAAGGTTAATCAGATTCTTCAGCAACAAGCTCTTTATGGTCGTGACACCGACAAATTGGATGTACAAAGAATTTATGAGGCGGTAAAAGGAAGTCTGGCCAACGAGAAAGTATTTACCTGGTTGATGGGTGGCGAAAAGAATGTTCATCAATGCCAACACTAAATTTCTAACGATAATTTTCTAACTTTCGCAACTATGCTTATACCAACCGTTATAGAAAAATCTCAATTTGGTGAAAGAGCTTATGACATTTATTCTCGTCTGCTCAAGGAAAGAATTATTTTTCTCGGCACTGGCATTGATAATCAGGTGGCCAATTCCATTATTGCTCAACTCCTTTTTCTTGATTCCCAAAATCAACATGATGATATTAAGCTATATATCAATTCTCCGGGTGGCAGTGTTTCTGCGGCCTTGGCTATTTACGACACGATGAATTTTGTCAAAAGCGATGTTTCTACTCTTTGTGTCGGTTTGGCCGCTTCCGCCGCCACTATCTTATTAGCCGCCGGCGCCAAGGGAAAACGTTACTCTTTACCAAACAGTGAAATTATGATCCATCAGGTTATGGGAGGAGCGGAAGGACAAGCCACTGACATAGATATCCACGCCAAACATATTTTGAAAGTCAAAGAAAAATTAAACAAAATTTTGGCCAAGCATACCGGCCAGAAAGTCAGTAAAATTGAAAAAGACTCAGATAGAGATTATTTTATGAGTCCTTTGGAGGCCAAAAAGTATGGCATTGTTGACAAGATTATCAAATAGCTTTACAAATCACTGTTGGTGCCCGCTTTGTTGACAAATTGTCTTTTCTGGTCTAAACTAAGCCAGTACAAATAAATTTTTTATCTAGACATAAAATGCTAAACATCAGATTATCAAGAGTTGGCAAAAGAAATCACGCTCAATATAAAATAGTGGTAGCTGAAAAAAGCGCTCCGGTGAAAGGGCGCTTTGTGGAACAAGTTGGTAGTTATGATCCTCACAGCAAACAAATTGTTCTCAAAAAGGAGAGAGTGGAACATTGGCTTTCTCAAGGGGTGGCTTGTTCTGATACCGTCTATAATCTCTTGGTTAAAGAAGGTGTTATTTCCGGGCCAAAGAGAAAAGTTTTCTTGAAAAAGAAAAAGAAAGGAGAAGAGGGAGAAGGGCAGGAAAAAGAAACTTCAACAACCGAGGAAAAAGGAAAAACAGAAGAGCCCGCCGGTGAAGAAACTAAAGAAGAAAAAGAGCAGTCTGAAGAAAAAGGTGATCAAGAAAAAACTGAAGACGACGCCAAAGTGGAAAACAAGGGCGATGACAAGAAAGCAGAGGAAAATAAAGAAAAAGAGTCAAACAAATCCGAGGAAAAGTAAGAGGAAAATATTTTACGAAAAAAGCGCGACCTTCGGTCGCGCTTTCTTTGCCTGAAATTCATCTTTGCAATCCAACAGTCATTACTCTAATCAAATATTTTCCAGAATAGGATTTGAAATATAAAAAGCAGAGTGTTATACTGTAACAAGTGATTCAAATCACCTCCTGAACGGTAAATAAAAAACAACCGGAATATTCTAAAATTTTAAACGAATAATAGGATGACCAAAAAAAATCTACACCGAGTGCAGTTTTTGGGAATAATTATTTTGATATTTTTCGCCCTGATCATCAGCCTTCCTCGGGAAATCAAAGGACACAAAATAGACACCAAGATTGGCTGGTTAAATAATTTTCTGGATAGAATAACCATCAAAAAAGGTCTTGACTTGCAAGGTGGCGTACATCTTGTTTATGAAGCGGATATGAAAAATATAGAAAAGGGCAAAGAAATGGAGGCCTTAAAAGGAGTGCAAGATGTTGTGGAAAGAAGAGTAAACGCTTTTGGCGTAGCCGAACCGATCATTCGTCCTTCCAAAGTCGGTAAAAGTTATCGCCTGATTGTGGAGCTGGCCGGAATAAAAGATATCAATCAAGCTAAAAAGATAATTAAAGAAACTCCTCTTTTGGAATTCAAAGAGGAAGGTGAAGCCAGAGAAAAATTATCACCCGACGAGGAAAAAATCGTAGAACAGTTGGCTCTGCAACAATTTCAACAAATGCAAAAGCAAAAATTACCAGAAGGAGTCAAAAAAATGACTTTGGAAGAAATTAAAACCGCTCTTCGGAAGAAAATGTTGCAACCAAGCTGGAAGCCGACCGGTTTGTCCGGTAAGCATTTGGAAAGAGCTCAAGTGGCTTTCAACCCGCAAACCGGTCGTCCCACCGTTCTTTTAAGTTTTAATAAAAAAGGCAAGGAGTTATTCAAAGAAATTACCGAGAGAAACCAAGGGAAGCGCGTGGCCATTTTTTTGGATAATAGCATTATCAGCGCGCCGGTGGTGCAAGCCGTCATCCGAGATGGGCGAGCGGAAATAAGCGGAGATTTTACCTTAGCCGAAGCAAAGCAATTAGCCCAACGTCTTAATGCCGGTGCTTTACCGGTTCCTATCAAATTAGTGCAAGAACAGGGAGTGGAAGCTTCTCTGGGAGCGGAATCTTTACAGAAAAGTCTGACTGCCGCTTTTTGGGGACTAATGGCGGTGGCGCTGTTTATGATTATTTATTATCGTCTGGCCGGATTGATGGCTGTCTTCGCCTTAACCAGCTATGCCCTTCTAATGGTCAGTGTTATTAAACTGTCTTCTCTCTCTCCCTTTGGAATCACCCTTACTTTGCCGGGCATTGCCGGTTTCATCTTGTCGGTGGGAATGGCTGTGGACGCCAACATTTTAATTTTTGAACGTATTAAAGAAGAATTGGCTAGAGGCAGAGAACTTTCCGCCGCCATTAAAGAAGGTTTTCGCCGAGCCTGGCCATCTATTCGGGATGGCAATTATTCCACCATTTTGACCTCATTGATTCTTATTCTCTTCGGCAGTGGATTCATCCAAGGCTTCGCCTTGATTCTTATCTTGGGCGTTCTGTTGTCAATGTTTACCGCTATCGTTATTACCAGAATTTTCTTAAGATTGGTGGAAAACGGTTGGTTTAGAAAACATACCAAATTTGTAGTATAATTTATCATAATAAATCTTAATCTGGGAGGGAGGTGTTAAGATGTTACACAAAAATTTAGCAGACGGTTTCTTTGTTTTGGGGGCTGTAGCTGTCTTGGCGGCCGCTTTCGGTTGGGCGGTGCAAGATATGTGGCTGGCGTCCACCCAATGGTTAGAAATAGGAATTATCTTTTTCCTGGTGGCTATTTACACCAGACTAAGCGAAGAAGACGACTTAAAAATTATGCAAGCCAGGGCAAAGAAACAACCTAAACGACGTGGTCGTAAAAAGAGATCAGTAAGGAAAAAATAATGCATAGATTTTTTGAATTTTTTATAGAGAGAACTCTTTGGCTTTGGCGTCCGGTTTATTCTCTCTATCATTTGATAAATGATCTAATAGAACGCAGTGAAAAAAAGGGGCGTTAAGAGCTCTTGTTGGTTGTACTTCGGGCTGATTCTTCTCTGGGCCGGCTTGATTTTTTATCTTTCCGCTCAGCCCGGCTTAAGGGCGCAAGGCAACAATGTTTTGGAAATGGCTTTGCGCAAAACGGCGCATTTTTCCGAGTTTGGTTTACTCGGTTTTTTGTTGTGGCAATTTTTTTACAAATGTCAATCCCCTTTTCAAAAATCAATTCGGCAAGCTATGATTTGGACAACTCTCTATGCTTTCTCGGACGAAGTTCACCAATTATTTGTGCTCGGCAGAACCGGTAAGTTAATTGATGTTTTTGTTGATTTTCTGGGTATTTGGGCGACAATGAAAATTATTTCAATTACTTATTATCAACGCAAAAAAGACAAAAAAATACTGGCAATAATCCTTTTAGTATTTTGTCTCACAGTTGGTTGGTTAGCCTATTCATCTTCTCCGGCTTTTAAAAAACATTATCCGTCCAAGAACCAACTTTCAAAAATTGAAACAAACAATTTTCTGGAAAAATCATCAAAAGACAAAAGTCAAATCAAAAATAAGTCAAATACCTACCTGGAAACCGACCTGAGAAAATTAAATCAAAAACAACAAATCTCAACAAAAAAAAGTTCAACTGTAGACGACAAAAACAATTCCAATAAAGACAAAAGAGAACAAAATTTACCGACGAAAGTTCTCATCCCCAATATTCCTTTTACCTGTCAAGCACCTTTTGGTCGCTGGGACCAACTACACGAAGAAGCTTGCGAGGAGGCTTCTTTGGTTATGCTGTACTACTTTTACAAAAATCAACCCTTAAATAAAAGTTTAGCAGAAGAAGAAATTCAAAAATTGGTTAAATTTCAATTGAAAAACTATGGCGATTTCTTTGACAGTGATGTACAACAAACGGCCAAGTTGGCTAATGATTATTATCATTTAAGTAATCTAAAAATTCTCAACAACCCCACCATTTTGAGTCTCAAGCGGGAGCTGGCGCTTGGACATCCGATTCTTGCGCCCACCGCCGGCCGTCTTTTAAAAAATCCCTATTTCACCCCTCCTGGTCCCCTTTATCACAACCTGATTATTATCGGTTACAATGACGAAGCGGACAGGGACAGCGTCGGACGCAAAGCGGAAGGAGTTTTTATTGTTAACGATCCCGGCACGAGAAGGGGGGCGGGCTACCGTTATGACCAAAAAACTCTTTGGCGAGCCATCCACGATTTTCCCGGAGATAAAAAACAAATTCTTCAAGGTCCCAAGAAAGTTTCAGTGTTAATCACTGCCGACAAATGAAAATAAGCGAAAAACAGAAAGAAGGGACAAATAGAAATTGGTAAAAAGGTTCATTTTGTAGTATAATCTAAACCTGTTAATGGCACTGGCAAACAAATTGCAAAGCAAAATTATGTTACTAAAAAAAATAGAAATCAACGGTTTCAAATCATTTGCCCGTAAAACGACACTGAACTTTTTTGAAACAAAGGCGTCTCCCCGACTACAAGATGAAAACACCGCCCGCAACTTTGGCATTACAGCCATTGTTGGTCCCAATGGCAGCGGCAAATCAAATGTGGCTGACGCTTTAAAATGGGTTTTGGGAGAGCAATCTATGAAAAATTTGCGCGGAAAAAAATCAAGTGACATCATTTTTGCCGGCAGTGACAACAAATCAAGACTGGGTAGCGCCCAAGTGTCAATCTTTTTAGACAACTCTGACAAACAGATTCCTCTGGATTACGAAGAAGTGATAATCAGCAGAAAAGTTTACCAAGATGGAGAAAATGAATACCTAATTAACGGCTCTCGTGTTAGACTGAGTGATCTTTTGGAATTATTGGCCAAGGCCGGAGTAGGTCAACGCAGTTACGCTATCGTCAACCAAGGAATGGCTGACAAATTGTTGCAGGCCGGTCCTCTGGAAAAAAAAGCGATGCTGGAAGAAGCCGCCGGAGTAAAAAGTTATCAATTAAAAAAGGAAAAAAGCCAGCGTAAATTAAAATCAACCATCAAAAATCTAGAAAGAGTGGATGAGTTGTTGGCGGAAATAGAACCACACCTGCGCCTTTTAAAAAGGCAATACAACAAGATGCAAAAAGGGGAAAATTACCTGCGGGAACTGACGCAAAAGCAAACTGAACTATACTCCTTCCTTTGGAAACAATTACAGTCCTCTCGTCAAGAATTATCTCAACAGGCAAAAAACAAAGAGAAGGAAATTGAAAGTCTGCAAAAAAATATAGAAGACCTTTCTCGGAAAATCAGACAAGAGAGCATCAATGCTGTTTCTTACAAAGAAGAAATTTCTGCTCTGGAAAAAGAGAAGAGAGCGCTAGCTGAAGAATTAAACAAAATTGAAAAGGAGTTGGTCGTCAATGAAGGCCGGTTGGAATTGGAAAAAGAAAAGCTCCGCCAGCTCTCCGCTATCAGAGAGATTCCCGTCAATCTTGATTTCGTCAAAGATAAAATTGTTGCTCTCAAGGGAAAACAAAAACAATTTTTGCAACAAATTATTGACCGAGACAAGAAAATTGATCTAAACTCTTTGCAAAAAGAGGCTGAAAAAATTTTGCAGGATTTAGAAGGGCTGTATCAAGCCCTTCGTCAAGGAAAAATCACTGAGAAGAAAATTTCTCCGGAACTTGCTTCCCAAAAAGAGAAAAGTGAAAAGGAGATTTCTCTGCGGGAGCAGAAAATTGTCGCTAATCAAAAAAGGAAAAAAGATTTACTGGAAAAAATAAAAAAAATCGGTCAAAAAATAGACGCTTTACTTCAAAAGGAAAATCAAGAAAGAAGAACGGCCATTGAACTGGAAGATAAATTGCGCAGATTGAGATTTGATATTGATCAATTGAAAAATCAATTAAACGAGATTAAAATTGAGTTGGCCAAATTGGAGGTAAAGGAAGAAGACCTGCGTCGGCAAATTCTAAGCGAATTAAAAAAAGAACCAGAGAGATTGGTCACAGTCAACTCTAATTTGACAGAGAAGGAAATTTCCGCCTATTCGGAACGTATTTATTGGCTTAAAAACCAATTGGACCAAATAGGTGGCATTGACCCGGAAGTTATCAAAGAATACAAAGAAACTCAGGCTCGTTATGATTTTCTGCGTTCCGAATCAGAGGATCTAAAAGTGGCTATGAAAAAACTAAGAAAGGTTATTGAGGAAATGGACAAACAAATCAAGAAGCGATTTAGCCAAACCTTCCGAGCTATCAACAAAGAATTTCAACATTATTTCAAAATTATTTTTAACGGTGGAACAGCCAAGCTGGAACAAGTGGAAATAGAAAGTCGTCGTTCCAACAATGAAGAAGAAATTGACAGCAAAGATGAAGAAAAGGAAAGAGAAATTCAAATTGGTGTGGAAGTGGTGGCCAATCCTCCGGGCAAAAAGATTTCCAGTCTGGGGATGCTTTCCGGCGGTGAAAAAACATTAACCTCTTTGGCGCTTCTTTTTGCCATCATCTCTCACAACCCGCCACCGTTTGTGCTTCTGGATGAAGTGGAAGCCGCCTTAGATGAAGCCAATTCCCAAAGGTTTGGCAGAATCCTTCGGGAATTGTCCAAAAAGACTCAATTCATTATTATCACCCACAATCGCCAAACTATGAAAACAGCCGAAGCCATTTATGGCGTCAGTATGAGTGACGACGGCGTTTCCAATTTACTATCAATTAAATTGGAAGGCGCGCAAGAATATGCAAAGTAAGAAAGAGAAAAATATGTTCTACATCGTAGCCACTCCGATTGGTAATCTTCAAGATATCACTCTTAGGGCATTGGAAACGCTCAAAAGTGTTGATTTTATCGTTTGTGAAGACACTAGAGTCACCGCCAAATTATTAAATCATTGCCAAATCAAAAAACCGCTTCTCTCTTATCATCAAAGAAGCAAACAAAACAAAGTTGAACAAATTATTTCCAAGCTACGAGAAGGGAAAAATCTGGCCCTGGTGACCGATGCCGGAACACCCGGTATTTCCGATCCGGGTAATGAATTGGTCGCTGCCGTTAGGAAACAAATTCCAACAGTAAAAATCATCCCCATTCCCGGTCCCAGTGCCTTGACCACCTTGGCTTCAGTGGCCGGTGTGAATTTACAGAAATTTGTTTTTCTGGGATTTCCTCCCAATAAAAAAGGGCGCAAAAACTTTTTTGCAGAGGTTAAAAGCAATCTTTTGGAAAACGGCTACCCGGTTTTCTATTATGAATCGCCTTACCGCCTCATCAAAAACTTGGAGCTGTTGCAAAAAACCGTTCCCGGTGCTAAGATGATTGTTGGACGAGAATTATCCAAGAAATTTGAAGAAATCAGAGAAGGGGAGGTATCGGAAATTCTAAACCACTACCAAGAAAACAAAGATAAAATCAGAGGAGAATTTACCGTTTTAGTGGTCGCCTCCGGAAAATGATATTCGGAAAATTTTTAACTTATTAAAACAAGAAATGAAAATAATCCAACATCGGAATATTTTTTTTGTGCTTTCGGGAATGGCGGTAATCGCCAGTCTCCTGGCTCTTTTTATTTGGGGTTTAAAGCCCGGTATAGACTTCAAGGGTGGGGTCTTGGTTGAAGTAAAGTTTCCCCAACAAGCTCCAAGCAAAGAAGAATTTATGCAAAAAATCAATCGGTTACCCTTGGAAGATTTGAGCATTCAAATTTCCGAAGGCAACAAAATGCTAATTAAATTTGTTTCCGATAGCGATAAGGTAAATTCTCAGTTGAATCAACTGATCAAAAAAGAATACCCCCAAGCGATTATAGAAAGAACTTCGTTTATCAGTTCTGCCATTTCTCAAGAATTGAAAAATAAGGCTATTCAAGCCACCATTGTCGCCATCATTGGTATTATGCTTTATATTATGTGGGCTTTTCGGAAAGTTTCCTATCCGGTGGAAAGTTGGAAATACGGCGTAGGGGCCATATTGGCTCTGGCTCATGATATAATTATTGTCCTGGGTGTCTTTGCTTTCTTGGGACATTATTACGGGGTGGAAGTGAACATTCCTTTTATCGCCGCCCTGTTGACTATCCTGGGTTATAGTGTTAATGACACTATTGTTATTTTTGACCGCATCAGGGAAAACTTGAACAGAGCGGAAGCCAAAAAAAACTTTGAAGAAACAGTTAATCGCTCCATCAACGAATCTATGGCGCGCTCCCTAAATACATCCCTAACTGTTGTTGTCGTTCTCTTAGCCATCATTTTCTTTGGTGGAGAGAGTATCAAATATTTTGCCATTGCCCTACTGGTTGGAATAATCGCCGGAACTTATTCCTCAATTTTCATAGCCAGCGCTCTCTTGGTTGAATTTTGGAAATTGAAATTCAAACCAGAATAATTATCTAACTTATTCAGAGTTGTCCTCCTAAATCCTTTATTCCTCCAGCTTTTAAAACAATAAGATAAATAAGAGTTATGAATAGAAATTTAACCGTTGATGAGTTTGAAGAATTTATCAAACAACCAAACACACATATTTTAGATGTCCGTGAGCCGTTTGAATATGCCGAAAGTCATATTAAAGACGCCAAGTTGGTGCCCACTTCCAATTTTTGGGCTCATTTTGAACCCCTTGGCCTTAAAAAAGATGATCGTATCGCTTTGTACTGTCGCACCGGCAATCGTAGCTTTTACATTCTTAATAATCTTTTGGAACAGGGCTATTCCAATGTTGTTCACCTGGAGAGGGGAATAGTTGACTGGTATGGACAAGGTAAAGAAGTGGTTCGCTAAAACGGAACACTTGTCCACTTTTTCCTAAAATTATATACAAAAAACAACCGCCTTTGGGCGGTTGTTTTCGAAAGGAAAGTGAAAATTATTCTTCGTAGTCTTCCCTAACTTCTGACTCTTCTTCCTCGCTGAATATTTTATCAACCAGTTCTTTTGCCTTGTCCTTGCCTCCCAAACCGAAGGCAATACCTCCAGCCAAAGAGAACATCATAACAATTCCGGAGAAGAAAATCTGGATTAGTTCAGTGGCGATATTGAGTTCTGTCAAGGCCACCATAACACTAAACAGTATTACTATCCATTTAGTGATAGCCCTCAGAACTCTTACGGAAGTCTTGTTTAAGAAGTCAGTCGTGCTGATTGACTTATCAACCAATTCCGCCAAGAAATTGGCCACTATCAAACCTAATGTCAAGATAACAACCGCTACCAAAACATTTGGAATGTAGGCCAATATTCGGCTCAAGAATTCAGAGACATTTTGCAAGTTTAAAATATCGGCCACGGTAAACAAGGTGGTAAAGATTACAAACCATTTGACTAACCAACCGAAAATACCGGATATTGAAAAATCAATATCATACTTTTTCAATTTTTCTCTGATTCCAAAAGTTGCCAAAATTTTATCAACCTGCAGACTCTTGACTATCTTGGTTGTTAAACTGCCCAAGACAAAAGCCAGAACCAAACCGACAACCAATATCACGACTGTCAGTACTAGCGCTGGTAAGTAATCAACCAACCCATTCCACATTTTTTGGCTGGAGTCTACCAGCGAGTTGTTAATGTCTGCCATTTTTACTGTATTCATTTTTTTTTGTGTTTAATACTTATTATGTTTTCGACCTTTTAATAAATAAAATTTATTAGTGTGCCTCGGGAGAGATTTGAACTCTCACGATATTGCTATCATTGGATTTTGAGTCCAACGCGTCTACCAATTCCGCCACCGAGGCTCTTTGCGCATTTACATTTTCAACAATATTCCTGGCACCATCATTTTACCACATTTTTCCCACAATCTACAACTTTCTAGGGTGTCCCGAGCAGGATTCGAACCTGCGACCTACGGCTTAGAAGGCCGTTGCTCTATCCAGCTGAGCTATCGGGACATTGCTCAAAATGGTATCATTTTTGACAAGAAAGTCAATTACCAAGAGGACTATTTCTTTCTTGCCAGTCTCAATCCCGGAATATTTTTTAGTAACACATCGGCGACTTTGCTCAGAGTACCACTCCTTCCCAACAACATATTAAGAATTTACACCTTTTTTAATTTTTCTCTCTCTATCCACCTCTTTAATGCTCTCCGTAATTTTTCCAATGTTTCCATCCAAAATGTCTTCCAGATTTCCCCACGACTTCTTGATCCGATGATCAGTCACTCTGTCTTGGGGAAAATTGTAGGTTCTTATTTTTTCACTCCTGTCACCGGTGCCGATTTGTCCGCGACGTTGCTCAACCGATTCTTGTCTTCTTTTCTCTTCTTCCGCCTGCAATATTCGCGAACGCAAAACTTTCATTGCTTGCTCTTTGTTTTGCAATTGGCTTTTTTGGTCCTGACAGGAGGCGACTATTCCGGTAGGCAAGTGGGTGATTCTCACGGCGCTCATAGTGGTATTGACACTCTGGCCCCCCGGACCGGAAGAGGCAAAAGTATCTATTCGCAAATCTTCTTTTTTTATTTCCAGATCAACTTCTTCCGCTTGAGGCAGTATGGCCACCGTAGCGGTAGAGGTATGAATTCGTCCCTGTTTTTCCGTCTCCGGAATTCTCTGCACCCGGTGGACGCCGGATTCATATTTCATTTGTCCATAAACATTTTCCCCAGTTATTTCAAATATAACTTCCTTGTAACCACCCAAAGAATTTTGGTGAGAATTTAAAATTTTTATTTGCCAACCCTGTTTCTCGGCGTAGCGAGCATACATCCGGAAAAGATCGGCGGCAAAGAGGGCCGATTCATCGCCACCGGCGCCGGCCCTTATTTCCACTATTACATCCTTCTCATCATTAGGGTCCTTCGGTTGCAATAAAGCCGCCAACTCCTTTTCCAATTCGGCCATCTTGTTTTTAATTTTTTTATTTTCCTCTCGCGCCATTTCTGCCAATTCCTTATCATTCTCGCCGGCAGCCAATTTTTCATTCTCAATGAATTCGTTTTGTAAAGAGGACAGGACTTCAGCTGTCCGAACAATTTTTTCCAACTCGGCTTTTCTGGTGGCCAACTTCTTTAATTTTTTGCCGTCAGAAAAATTGTCTGGATTGGCAATCTCTGCTTCTATTTTCTTTAATTCTTCTTTGTAATTTTCCACTTCGGACATCTTTGTTTATTTTTTACCGACAATTTATTTAAATATTCACTAACCCATCAATTTCCCAACTATTATTTTTTCAAGTTATCTACTTATCTTAATGAAAAAAGTCCAAAATTCAATTAAAAATAGTGCGCGGAAATCTTGACAAGAAATTAAGAAAATCACAGTAACTGTTAATCCACCAGAACTGCTTAAATTATAACACAAAAACCAACACGACCCCATCTTAAACCTCAAGAAATAGCAAAAGTAACTCAGGGTAACAAAAAACAAGACAATTGAAAATAAAACAAAGGAAATCCGCTAAGCTATTTATTTTCTTTGTCTTGTTTGACGTTTTTTTGACTAATCTTGGCTTCTTTTTTCGCTTTTGTCTTCTTCGTAGTTTGAACAGCCTTCTTTTTCTTTTCTTGCTTCTTTTTTAGTTTCTCAGCCATAGCCATTCTCTTCTGGAAACGATCAACCTGACCGGCGCTATCAACCAATTTTTTCTTACCGGTATAAAAAGGATGACAATTACTGCAAACTTCCACCTGCATTTTTTCCACTGTTGAACCAACGGTAAAAACATGACCGCAAGAGCAAGTAATAGTGGCTTTTTCGTAATATTTAGGTTGAATGTCGGTTTTCATATATTTTACTTATCAATTACTGTGCCAACCCGTACCAGAGAAACCTAGCATACTTTTGACAAAAAAGCAATAGTTGGCTCATTGTGGACCGGACAGGACTTGAACCCGCTACCTCCTCGGTGCAAACGAGGTGCTCTACCAGGTGAGCTACCGGCCCCGAAAAATTATTTACAAACAATGCGCTGGCAAAATGTGGGCGATCCAGGACTTGAACCTGGGACCTCGTCGTTATCAGCGACGCGCTCTAACCACCTGAGCTAAACGCCCGAAAAAAGCGGGGACGAAGGGACTTGAACCCTCGACCTTCTGCGTGACAGGCAGACGCTCTAACCAGCTGAGCTACGCCCCCACAATGTTTTAAAAAGACCTACTAATAATATACTATTTACCGGTTTAGTCAAGACAAAACTCCTCTCTGTCATAATAACTAAAAAACAAAGCAAAGGCAAATAATTTGCAATGAGATTGCAGAATCGGTCATTACATTATTCAAAATAATTCCCGACAAAATATTTCAAAATATTGACCATAAAACAAAAGTGGTTTTTTAAGCAGTCATCGGTGGGGGATTTGTAACTTCAAGGCAGAGTGCTATAATGAACAAAACCGAGAAAGGAAATCTTTGCCAACTTTCTCTTTGCAAACAATCAAATTTAATTAACCGGTTGATAAATAAAAAGTAGATGGAAATAAGTCAAGCAATTGTTCTTGGTATTATCCAGGGATTAACGGAATTTCTGCCAATTTCCTCGTCGGCTCATCTCATTCTTTTGCCAAAATTTTTTCACTGGCCCGATCCGGGGTTGGCTTTTGATGTTGCTTTGCATTTGGGAACTTTACTGGCGGTGATAACTTATTTTCGCGCTGATCTTTGGGAAATATTTGTTCATTTCTTACACCAATTCAAAATCAAGCAAATCCTGCCAAACCAAAACAAGAAACAGTTTTATCCGGACAAAATTTTGTCTCTGTTGGTTTTAGCCACCATTCCGGGCGCGCTGGCCGGTTACTTTTTAAATGATTTGGCCGAACAAGCTCTGCGTAATCCGACCTTAATTGCTTTCACCTTGGTTTTCTTTGGGGGCTTGCTTTATTGGGCTGATCTAATTTCCCGCCAACGACGCTCTCTCAAAAATCTGAATTTTCGTGATGCCGTTTTAATCGGATTGTCACAGGCCCTAGCTATTATTCCCGGCACCTCCCGTTCCGGCGTCACCATTACCACCGGCCTGTTTCTGAATTTTAATCGTCGGGCGGCTGCTCGTTTTTCCTTCTTGCTTTCTATCCCCATTATCCTTGGCGCGGTTCTTTATAAAATGCCGGCGCTATTTTCTCAAGGAGTGGGCTGGTATGAGATCAGTGGAGTAATAGCGGCCGCTCTCAGTGGTTACCTGGCTATTGCCGGTTTAATGAAATTTGTTAATCAGACAAGTTATAAAATATTTTTTTGGTATCGTCTGGGACTGGCTCTGATTATTTGGCTTTTTTTGCTTCGTTGAGAAGCGCAAATGGAAGGGATGAACAAGCGTTCAAGTAGCCCAAGTGAAAACATTAAATTTTAAATTATGTCAGAAAAAATTTGGCCCAATCTAATCAAACACCAAACCAAAAGAAGAGTTCTTTATAAATTTATTTTAATAGTCGGTATCTTTTTTGCCTACTTTTTTTGGGTAGCCAAAAAATACGGGGCGGGGGAGGGCTTTCAAGTGGCCGTCTTAACCTGGTCCTTTTTTGTCTTTTGCACACCCGTTGCTGATGCCGGTTTTTTGATTGACTTTCCTTTGCGTCTGGTTACAAACATTAGAATGATCCGGGCAGAAATCATTGTTTGGGTTATCGCTGCCGTCCTCAACGTTTATACTTTTTTCTTTCAGCCGGAAGTTTACGAAAAAACAGAATTGCTGAGATTGTTTAAGAATATTTTAACTCACCCCATTCCTTTCTGGTCTATTATTTTTATTTCCGCTTTGGGCACATTTTTATCCATTCTCTTTGGTGACGAATTGCTGGACAAGGTGACTCACCAAGAAAGGGTCTTCCACCACCAACATCGTAAAAAATACTATTGGCTGATAATGATATTTCTTATTCTTATGAGCCTGGCGCTTTATCGTTTTCTCCTAATAAAAACCGGACTCAACATCTAACGCTTAAAAACGCCCAAAGTATATCAGTGGAAAATAAAATAACCGGGCAGTTAGTTAAGATATTTTGGTTCCAACTCAACTAATCAACCCGGTGTGGGTAGCACCATCCTTTTTCATTCTGTCGCCTTAAAAAAAGAAAAATCAGATCCTCCATAATATATCAGGAGGTATCTGCCTCCTTTTCTGAACTCAATTGACATCACTTCCATTGGACGCATGGAAGTGATGATAACGGCATATTTAATGCCTGGCCAGGAACCGTTGACCCCGGCCTTATTGTCGGTTAATTTTCCGGTATCATCCATCAAATAGCTACGGACCGATACCGGATCCTCAATAGAGAGATATAACACATCCTTCTCTCCAAAATCCTTAATTATTTTTGTCACCTTTCCCTCTTCCAAAAAAATTTTTGGCATAATTTTTCCTCCTTTGATATTTTCTATGGCAAAGTACTCAAATTTAAAAGAACTGAATGACAGACAAATATGACACAAACAAGAAAAAAAAGCAAGTTAGTTGAGACGGGAAAGATTGCTATACACTTTCAATTAGTGGTAAAAAACTAAGAAGGGTGGTTCAAAAAGGAGGTTTTTAGTACTGCGGATTGTTCAATAAAAAGTCGGTGAAAAACAGAATAAAAGCTTAAAAAATAAAAAGAAAAACCGGTCGGACAATTGTCCTTCCGGTTTCTTTAGATTCTATTTTTCACGTTTGGGGAGCTTTCGTCCCCAGACTCTGCTGAAATATGTTTTTTGGAGCATGAGCTCCAGAATTTTTTTTCTCCTCCCTTCTTCCACCAGAACCTCGTATGTCAATACATAGGTCCTGGTATTCACACCCTTTTTGAGGGTGACAACGATAGCCCCTCCGATCGGGTGTATTTCAATGGTACAGCTCCGGCAATCCCTTCCTGTAATCATGGCTGACCCCAGCACTTTTGGCTCATCAACCAGATCTATTAGAACCACCTCCAAACAATTCCTGCCATCTCTCTTCATCTTCCCGACAATTCTGCCTTCTTTAATTTCAATTCTCGGCATTCAACAACCTCCTTTGATTTTTTTACCCTGCCTGAGAGCAGGGCATTGTCTGAATGTACTACACCTCAAAACGCTAGCACATTGTAAGCCGAAAGTCAACTAAAATTCCTTGCTTTTCCTTTGACCCGGTGTTAAACTGCCAACAGTAAAAATAATTTCAAAAGCTGAAAATATGAGCAAAGCCTTGGTATTATTTTCCGGCGGATTGGACTCCATTTTGGCGGTAGCTATCTTGCAACGGCAGGGAATTGAAGTGACAGCCCTTTCTTTTGTCAGTCATTTCTTCAACGAGAAGGAGGCTGAAAAGTCGGTCAAGCAACTGAAAATTCCTCTGCTGGTTAAAAACATTGCCGAGGAACAATTGGCGGTGGTCAAGAATCCGAAATACGGCTACGGCAAGGGATTGAATCCCTGTGTTGATTGCCACGGCTTGATGTTCAGAGTAGCCAAGCAAGTTGCCCGGGAGAAAAAAATTGATATCATTGCCAGCGGGGAAGTGGTGGGACAGAGGCCGTTTTCTCAAAACAGGGAGGCTCTCAGAAAAGTGGAAATTTTAGCCGGCCTGGAAAATCGTCTGCTCAGACCTCTGAGCGCCAAACTATTGCCGAAAACCGTTTATGAACAAGAAGGCCTGGTGGATAGAGAAAAACTGCTGGATATTTCCGGACGCAGTCGGCAAAAGCAACTGTCCTTGGTTAAAAAATTTAATCTGAAATACTACCCTAATCCCGCCGGCGGTTGCCCGCTGACCGAAGAAAAGTTTGGTTTAAAAGTAAAGAATCTTTTACAAACGGAAAGTAAAAATAAGCCCTTGAAAAATCAAGATTTTCAATCTCTGAAAATAGGACGCCATTTTTGGCCGAAAGCGGGGGAAACGAAATGGCACCTAATCCTGGGTAGGAGTCAAGAAGAAAACAGAGAACTGATTAAAAAAGCGCAAGCGGAAGATTTACTCTTGGAATTGGCGGAAATTCCCGGGCCGACCGCTCTCTTGCGGAATTTTCACAAAATTTCCAATCCACAAAAAGCCGATTATTTGTTGCAAAAAGCCAAAAAATATATTTTAAAATACAGCCGGACCAAGTCCGGAAATCCCGCCAATTTTTCCTGGCGGACTTTAACCGACTCTGACAAAAATTAACCTAATAAGCGACAAAAATGGGTGAACAAATTTTTGAAAAAAAATTTCAGCGCCGTTTTGAAAATTTTGTTTGTCAAAATTGCGGACAAGAAGTAAAGGGGAATGGCTACACCAATCATTGCCCCCATTGTCTTTGGTCCAAACATGTTGACATCCGGCCGGGTGACCGCCAAAATGATTGTGGCGGGCTGATGGAACCGGTTGATGCCCAGTTTAAATCGCAAAAATGGCGGCTCAAGCATCGTTGTCAAAAATGCGGAGAAATCAAATCCGTTAAATTATCTCCGGAAGACAATTTGGATGTTGTCACTCAATTAATTAAACGAAAAGCCGAAAAACTTTTTTATAACAAATAAGATAAAGACGTGAAGAAATTCAGCTTGCTAACATTTTTGCTATTGATATTCATTCTTTCCGGTTGTCAAAGTCAACCTACGGAAAATCAAATAAACCGGCCGCTTAACTCAGGTAAAAAACAGGCGACAGACCTTCGTCAATTGGGAGAAGATATTCCCGTTCTAACTCAACAGTTTGGCGCAAAGACTTTAAGCGAGAAGGCAAAAGAGGGCAAGCAAGCGAACAATGATCAAAAAAATAAAATGAATGTCAATCAAGCGGAAGGAAGCAATGATGACAGCAAGGAGCAGTTGCCTATAAAAACTGAATTGGGAAAAACTTGCCGAGAAGCGACAATTATCACCAACTTTGGCAAGTTCAAGATTAAATTCTTTAATAAGCAAACACCCCTGACCATAGCCAATTTTTGCACTTTGGCCCGGAAAGGATTTTATAACAATTTAACTTTTCATCGGATTATTAAAAATTTTATGATTCAAGGAGGCGATCCCAAGGGAAATGGCAGCGGTGGACCGGGCTACACTTTCAAAGATGAAATCGGAGCAAATAATCACAACAAAAAATACACTATCGCTATGGCTAATGCCGGCCCGAACACCAATGGTAGTCAATTTTTTATCAACACAAATGATAATGATTTTTTGGATAAAAAACACACTGTCTTTGGTCAGGTAATCTCCGGTCAAGAAGTAATTGATAAAATTGAAAGTCTGGAAACCGACCAAAAAGACAGACCTCTGCAAAAAGTGGTTATTAAAAAAATAGAACTAGTTATTGAGCCTCAAGAATAGAAAAGCGCGAAGTTGAAACGAGTCCAAGATTTTTCAAACAGTGCTCTGCAAACGTTTAAAGCGTTAAAAAAGGATTTGAAAAAAGGGCGGAGCCCGGCTGGGCTCCGCCCTTTTTATCTCCAATTCATTAAGCTTTAATTTCCTCCACAAATTTCTCAAAAATCTCGGGATTTTCCATCGCCATCTCCGACATAACCTTTCTGTCCAATTCCACTTTCTTTTCTTTCAATTTTTTCATAAATTCGGAATATCTAATTCCTTGTTGACGCAAGGCGTTGTTTAGTCTCAAAATCCACAAACGTCGCATCACCCTCTTTTTTACTCGGCGATCGCGGTAAGCATATTTTCCCGCTTTGATCAAAGCTTCTTTGGCGGCGCGATAATTACTTTTACGTCGCCATTTAAAACCCTTGGCGGCCTTGATAATTTTTTTGCGTCTTTTAGAAGCGATTGTTCCTCTTTTGACTCTTGGCATAACACTGAATTAAATTTCTTATAATCCGGCAACAATGTCCGTTTTAATGTTCTTAGCCACCACACCCTCAACCACTTTGTCACGTCTTTTCTTGCGAATCAATTTTCCGCTTTCCTTGGCATTAAAGTGATTCTGTCCGGCCCGACGACGCAGAACCTTGCCTTTGCCGGTGATTTTCACTCTCTTGGCGATGGCTTTCCTGGTTTTTAATTTGGGCATATCTTTTTTCTTTATCCTCGTTAAAATTTTTCAGAAAATTACTTAATAAAATTACTCAACAAAATTCAACTTTTCAAACTCTGGCAACAAAAAAACAAACAATCTAACGGCCCCATCTAAACTTCTCAGCTGCAATCCTCATTCTATCAACGGCAACTATTTTTTTGGGGAAAGTAAAATATTCCAACCGTTAAATTGTTTTTGAATAGGTTGCTCTATTCTAACAGGAATTTCTATTTTGTCAACAAAATCTTGCAACTTCTGTTTGCTGGCTTCTTGAAATGCTTTCTCTCTGCCTCTCAAGATTATTTCCACTTTTAAGCGAGCGCCTTTTTTTAAAAATTTTTCCGCTTGCTTTAATTTGAAAGCCAAGTCATTCTCTCCGGTCGTTGGTCTAAATCTTACTCCTTTGACGACCACCTTGTTTTTCTTCTTGGCGCTGTCCTGTTTTTTCTTGGCTTGCTGGTATTGATACTTTCCCCAGTCAATTATTTTGCAAACCGGCGGTTTAGCCTTGGGAACAATCTCCACTAAGTCCAGACCGGCTTCTCTGGCCATTTCCAAAGCTTGGGCGGTTTCTATTTCTCCGACTTTTTTGCCTTCGGCATCAACCAAAAAAACAAAAGGCACCCGAATCATTTCATTAATCCTTGTGCGTTTTATTTCCGGTTTTTTGTTGCGTGAATAATGTCCTCGTCTAATTTTTTTGAATCTTAAATATTAATTTTTTCTGAATAAAAAACGATAGCTACAGCTATAATACAATAAAACAAAAAGAGAAGTCAAACCAATTGGTGGAGGTGATGGGATTTGAACCCATGTCCAGAGTTGACTTCCAAAAACCTTCTACAAGTTTAGTTTGTTTTGCGATACCAACAGTGAGCTCTAAACAAACAAAACACTCACAGTTGGTCTCTCAGTGCGCTTAGAGTATTTTTTTTGAGAGAAGAAAAAATACTCGCAACCTGAAAATTGACGCCAAGCTGACCTATCAGGTGTCGGTCAGTTGACGGGCTATCGCTCAATTAGGCGACAGCGGCGGCAAAACTTGGTTTGGCAAATAAATTTGCCAAAGCGGTTTTTACCCTTGTTTTTAGATTTGCACTTAAATCTTTGAAAACCAGTTTTACAAGATGGTTTTCAAGCTTGACTTGCCGGTTTTTAAAAGTTCAACCTGTCGAAGCCTGTCACCCCCGCAAAATCAATAATCAAAAATTATTTTTCATCCTTCTCTCCATTTCTCGTCTGGCCGTTCTTTTCTTTAAATCCTCGCGTTTGTCGTACTTCTTCTTTCCGCGGGCCAAAGCAAACTCCAACTTTATTTTACCCCGACGATTATACAACGAAATAGGTACCATTGTCAATCCCTCTGTCCGTACTTTTCCTATTAAATAAAGGATTTCTTTCTTGTGCAAAAGCAACTTGCGCGGGGCGGTAGGATCATAATCCCCCACCGAGCCGGCAAATTTATAGGGCGGAATAGTGGCATTTGTTAAAAACAGTTCGTTCTCTTTGTGGGGTGTTATAAAAGCGCCTCTCAAAGAGGCTTGTCCGGCTTTGATAGACTTCACTTCCATTCCGGTCAAAACCAAACCGGCCTCGTATTTTTCCAGGAACGTATAATCAAAAGAGGCGCGTGGGTTTTTGGCAAAAATTTTCATAAACTCAAAATCACTTTTTACAAATAACTTCAACAACAAATAATTATCAGACAAACAAAAAATCGCAACTAAACAACAAACAAGCTCTTCTAACCTTAGAAAAGCAAAGTTTGCCAGAAGTGACTTGTTTCAATCCTAACATTTTAATTGGCGACTGACAATAATAATTCTGGCGCGTAAAAATTTATTGTAAGACGCATAAAAAATTTCAACTGCAATGTCGGTGATTATTTGCTAAATTATTTTTTCTTACCAAGAGAGTTATTGTGTTGCCCGCCTGCAAATCAATATTTTCCATTTCATCTCATCCCCTTAAGAATCTTCATTATCTTCATTTGTCATCTATTATGAAATTATTGATAATTTCATAATGGTTCTTTCTGACCATCTTCTCACAGTGATAAAGTTTGTATTTTGGTTTTAGTAAAAAGTTGTCCTTTAATTGGCGTGAAAATACAATTAAAAACAACCGGTGCAACCGAATACAACTCGATTATCGTTCTTTTGTATTCTTCGAGGAGACAAAAAATAAACAGCGCAAAATGTGGAGCCAAAAAACCGGAGGGTTTTTCAAATTAATTTTGAATTTCTTTCCGAGATTCTCTGGAAAAATTAAAAATCAATATTAAATCTCCACTTGTTAAATAATCACTTTCTAAAATTATAAAATATTTCTTGAGCTGTTTACCAATCAAGAGAATAAGATTTTCAAAACAATCCGAATAGACGTCATTAAAAAAAACAACTATAATACAGATATAACCGGCGGATATTTACAACTTGTTTATTAACAGAAATTGAAAGTTATCAATATAACCAGCGATAAATCAAGAAACAATTCGTTACAATGCCAAAAAGAGACAAAAACAGAGCGCACACCTTGATTATTTCCGATTTACACTTGGGCTCCATGGTTAGTCGCCCGGCGGTGGTCCTAGACTTTGTGAAAAATTTTCACTTCAAAAAACTAATTTTGCTCGGCGACGTGTTTGAAAGTCTGAATTTTAACGAGCTAGGGGAAGACGATTGGAAACTTCTATCTTTGTTTAGTGAGTTGTCCAAAAAGAAAAAAGTGCGTTGGGTCATTGGCAATCATGACATTGGTTTGACCAAATTTTTTTCTAGTCTGACCGGCATCAAAACCTATATGCACTACACTTGGCATTACAACGACAAAAAATATCTGGCTATTCACGGACATCAATTTGACAACTTCTTGGTTAACAACGCTTTCTTAAGTTTTGTCTTAAATAAAATCTACAACTTTATCCAGGTAGTTGATTTCCGGGATAAAAGAATTAGTCGTTTTATCAAACGAAACAGCAAGGGTTGGCTGCGAGCTTCTCAAAAAGTAGCCAAAAGGGCCATGCTCTACGGACGTTTGCGCGGAGCAGATGTCATTTTTTGCGGACATACACATAAAGCAATGAAAAAGACAAGTAAAAAAATCCAGTACTACAACTCCGGTTGCTGGACAGATATTCCTTCCACTTACATCACTATTGATAAAGATGATATTTCCATCCACAAACATTATTAAGATCTAAAAAATGACAAGTTTCATTTTTAACGGAAAATATCTGACGATATTATTCCTTTCGGGATTATTATGTTTGTTGTTTTTCCAAAATAATTTTTCTTTAAAAATACCTCAGGCCGAAGCTTCTATTAGAAATGGCCGGATTAAACAATTTTCCGCTAATATTAAAATTAAAAAAAATGCCGATGTTTTAGTAGAGGAAAAAATTATTTATGATTTCGGCGACGAGCAAAAACACGGAATTTTCAGATTCATCCCGGTAAAATATTCAGACAAACATGGCTTTCATCGTTCCATCAAAATCACAGATATTAAAGTTTTACAGGATGGCCAACCGGCTCATTGGCAAAAGAAACGAAAAGGAAAAAATATTGAGATAAAAATCGGTGAAGCGGACAAATTAATTTCCGGAGAACATACTTACCAAATTTCCTACCTCGTTCGTCGCGCCATCAACTACTTTCCCGATCATAGCGAATTTTATTGGAATGTTACCGGAGCTCACTGGCTGGAAGATATGCAAAATGTCTCTGTTCAAATCCAAGCGCCGGATATCCAAAAAGCGCTTTCTTTTAGAGGTGAGCCTGGCTCTGGCGAATTATGCTCCGTTGTCAGTCAAACGAAAAATCAAATAGTTTTTAACTGTCAGAATATTTCCGCCGGTGAGGAAGTTACCGTGGTTGTAGCCTTTCCTCCGAAGGTTATTCAAAAACCAGGTTTTTGGCAAAAGCTTTGGTATTTTTTTCAGGACAACAGTATTTTTTCTTTGCCTCTACTGACCTTTATTTTTATGTTTTGGCAGTGGCGCCAGAAGGGCAAGGATCCGAAAGGGCGGGGGACAATCATTCCTTACTATGACATCCCCGATAACTTAAGTGTCGGTGAAGCCGCTTTTCTCTGGCATGGTCATCTGCCGAATAGCGCTCTTTCGGCCATGTTAATTCAACTGGCGGTCAAGGGCTGGTTAAAAATCAAAGAGGTGGAAAAAGGAGGCTTATTTAAAAAAGCTAAATATGTTTTTCTGGGGCAAGGCAATAAACCAAAAGAAAAATTGTCTATTGCTGAAATGGTTCTCTTTGAAAAACTTTTTTCTTTGGGAAGTAATGGACAAGTAAAGTCAGAAAATTTGGCTTACAACTTTTACCGGCACTTGCCGGAAATAAAGAAACAAGTTGGCAAGTCTATTTTAAGAAAGGGTTATTTTAAAAATTTGCCGAGTAAGGTTGTTAGTCAATGGATGGGGATTGCCAGTTTTTTAATGCTTGTCGCCTTTTTCTCTTCGTCTTTTCTGGGATTGGCCGGCTTTTTAAGTGTTATTTTCAGCGCCTTGATAATTATGGGTTTTGCTCTTATTATGCCTCGCTACACTAAGAAGGGCGCTTTAATCAAAGAAAAATTGGCCGGTTTCAAACTTTATCTGGAAACCGCCGAAAAGGACAGAATCAAATTTCACAACGCTCCGGAAAAGAAACCGGAAATGTTTGAAAAATTTTTACCCTACGCTATGATTTTCGGTGTGGAAAAAGAATGGGCCAAACAATTTCAAGACATTTACCGGGAAAACCCCGACTGGTACGAAGGCGCAAGCGCCAATCTAAATTCCCTAGCCTTAGTGAACAGCTTGGATTCCTTCAATTCAACAATCAATTCTTCGTTATCCAGCAGTTACTCTTCCGCCAGCTCCGGCGGTAGCGGTTTTAGTGGCGGTGGCGCCGGTGGCGGTTTCGGCGGCGGTGGCGGAGGAAGTTGGTAACTGACGAAGCGTTTCCAGGTTGATACCGAACAACAATGATGACAGACAAAGAATTGAATTTCTCAGGTATTGCCTTACCAACCAACCAAAACAAAGAGCGAAAATCAGCAAGCATTTTTATAACAGGTGTTAGAGTATTATGATATTATCAATAATATCATAATAGCCCAAGTTGTAAGGAATAAAAGAATGGAAGAATAAAAGAAAACAGCAAGAACGAGGATAGGGGATTCGGAAAAGAAATAAAACCGGACAGGGTCCGGGAGTGAAAGGAAGGAGTGGGGCGCTTAAAACAAACACGACAATAAGCAAATTTAATCTGCATTAAACAAAGAAAAACGAAAATGAAAAAAGTAACCAATAAGATTACAAAAAACTACAGTTGGCTCATTATCGGAGTCCTACTGTTTTTTGTGGCGGTATCAATTTTGAATGCCCGTAATGACGCCTTAACTTTTGACGAAGTGGCGCACATTCCGGCCGGATATTCTTATTTGCTTTTTCATGATATGCGTCTTAATCCGGAACATCCCCCTCTCATTAAAGATTTGGCTGCTCTGCCTCTTTTATTTTTTCGTCCTCAACTTGATATTGAAAAAGATTTTTGGCAAAAGGAAGTTAATGGGCAATGGGAAGCGGGGCATAATTTGCTTTGGCAAGAAGGTAACAATCCCAATCAAATCGCTTTTTGGTCGCGCCTGCCGATTATCTTAATTTCTTTACTGCTTGGTTTGTTTATTTTTAAGTGGAGCAAGGAATTAGCCGGTCTGACAGCCGGACTCTTAGCTGCTCTTATTTTTTTCCTTGATCCGAACATTTTGGGACACAATCATTTGGTTACCACCGATGTCGGCATCGCCGCTTTCCTCACTTTTTCTCTCTATTATTTTGCCAAATTTATAGTCAAGCCGAGTTGGCGGAACACTATTTTGGCCGGACTGTTTTTGGGATTAGCTCACACGGCCAAATTTTCCTCGGTTGCCTTACTACCTCTTTATACTCTTGTTGTGTTTGCCTATCCTTTATTAAAACCGGCCCCTCAAGAAGATAGAAAAGATCCTCCAAAGAAAAAAGCCGTTCTCCGTTGCCACTCTTTGTTAAAATATTTATTCAAAGGAGGTTTGGTATTCGTCTTTTCCGTTATGGTTATCTGGCTGGTTTATTGGCCCAACGTGCGACGAGCTGACAACACCTTCTTACAGAAAACCATCAATTATTATTTGCCGGCTAAATCGGTAAAGCACCAAATCGTTAGTCATTTAAACCAAAGTCAATTCACTCGTCCTTTGGCCGAATACGGCCTTGGCCTGAGCATGGTTTTGCAACGAGTGTCCGGCGGTAACACTGTTTACTATTTGGGACAAGTCTCCAATCAAGCCTTTCCTTCCTATTTTCCGGTTGTCTTTTTATTAAAAGAAACAGTCGGCTTTTTATCACTCCTTCTCTTAAGCATTGTCCTTGTTTTATATTTCTCGCCAAAAATCATTTCCCAAATTTTTTCTTGGTTAAAAATTTCGGTCCGGTCAGAGGGAGAAGAGCACCTTGATTTTATCGTGGTCAGTTTGTCGCTTTTGCTAGCTTACACAACTTTATACTTCTATTTGAGCATTACTGGCAATCTCAATCTTGGTGTTCGTCATCTTTTGCCGATTTTTCCGCCTCTCATTATTCTAATATCTTTTATTTTAACAAAAGCTGTCAATTTATTTCAATCTTCCAGACACAAGCTAATCTACAAAACCGGCATCATTCTGGTATTATTATTTCTGGCCATTGAAACTATCAGCGCCTATCCTTATTATTTATCCTTCTTTAACCGAACTGTCGGCGGACCGAAAAACGGCTATCATTATGTCACCGACTCCAACGCTGACTGGGGACAAGATTTAAAACGACTGGAAAAATATCTTGACCATCATCCGGAAATAAAACAAATCCATATTGATTATTTTGGTGGCGACAACCCTCGTTATCGTTTTGGCTCCAAATTCATTCCTTGGTGGGATAGTCGTCGTCCCATTGAGCCGGGCTACTATGCCATTTCCGCTAATTTTTTGATGAACAGCATTTACGACAAAAACAAACCGGACAATCAAAGCTACCGTTGGATAATTAAAAACCATCTCAAACCCATCACCCAAATCGGCACTTCTATTTTGATTTATAAGGTTGGCAAAGAAATAAACTAAACTGAGACAAAACGGTAAATATCTGATTTACTTTGAAACTTTTATTTACTGAAGAGAACAAGGTAGCCCAGATGTTTTCAGACAACACCTCGGTAAATTTTGATTTTTAACTTTATTTTCAAAATTTCAAATTTAAAACCCGGATTTATTTACTCCGGGTTTTCCTTTTCCCAAAAACTCTCCCAGGGGAGAGGGACGTCAAAATTCAACTATTGACAAATTAAAAAAACTATGCTAATTTCCACGGCTAAGTCTAAATCGGTCAATTTAGGCTTGTTAGTTAAATCAACACCCCGGAATGAATAAAAGTAAGAGAGAAAAATTAAGCGTCATTATCCCCACCTACAACGTGGAAGACTTGATTGCGCAAGCTATCAAATCCGTTCAATGGGCGGACGAAATTTTTGTGGTGGATTCTTTTTCCACAGACAAGACGGTGCAAATTGCCAAAAAAATGGGCGCCCGAGTAGTTCAACACGAATACATCTACAGCGCCAAACAAAAGAATTGGGCCATTCCTCAGGCCAAATACGATTGGATTTTGCTTTTGGACAGTGATGAAGTTGTCACAGCGGAATTAAGAAAAACCATTGAAAAGCTTTTGCGCAATCCGGCGGAATTAAAAAAGTATGACGGGTTCGGCATTGCCAGGAAGCACTATTTTTTCGGAAAATTTTTGCGTTGGGGCGGTCGCTATCCGCTCTACAACATCCGCCTTTTTCGCAAGACTTGTCGTTACGAAGACCGTGATGTCCATGCCCACATTGTTTTGCCAAAGGAAAGAATAAAGAATATCAAAGGAGACATTCTTCATTATAGCGATCGCACTCTGGAACAATTCTTTGAAAAATTTAATCGCTATTCCACCTACCAAGCCAATTATATGTTAAAGGTTCACCAACAAGGACTGAAAAAATTTAATTGGCGGGAAATTCTAAATCCCTTTTATCTCAAGGCTTATCTCAAAGATCTCTGGCAATTTTTGCCTTTCACGCCCACCTTGCGTTTTCTCTATATGTACGTTTTCCGTCTGGGGTTTTTGGACGGTCGTCACGGTTTTATGATTGCCTTACTGTACGGTTTTCAAGATTATGTTTCCCGAACAAAATATCTGGAACTGAGCGGTCGTCGGGCCAGGTTGCGTTTGCTTATCCAAAGAACAATGATGAATCGGATTAGCGAATCCAGAATGGCCCAAAAGGAAAACAATTTTCGTAAAAAATATAATCATAATTTATCCATAGCCAAATAATAATCAACAAAGAACCAATGTCTAAAAAAACTTTTTTCAAAAACTTTTTTCAAAACTGGCAGTTTGTTTTATTGGTCACTCTGTTGTTGGCCAGTTTAACTTTTGCCGTTAGCGCCATAATTCCGCCCAAGTACGAAAGCACGATTAGCGTTTTAATTATCCAAAAACAATCGGCGGAAAAAGTGGATGCTTTTTCCGCCACCAAATCGGCCGAATATCTCAGTCAAATTTTTTCCCGGGTTCTTTACACCAATCGTTTCTTCCAAGAAATTTTGCAATCACCTTTTCACGTCACCAACAATTTTCCTCAAGATCCGGAGGAATGGAAAAGATCCTGGCAAAAGACGGTCAAAGTCAGAAAGATCAATAACACCGGAATTCTGAAAATCAGCGTTTTGGCCGACAATCGCCAACAAGCGGAAAACTTGGCTCGCGCCATTGCTTGGAACTTTTCCCAACACGGACAGGAATATCACGGTGGTGGCGACCGAGTGGAAATCAAGCTAATTGACGGACCGATTACCCCGCAAGATTCCGCTTGGCCCAAGATTTGGCTGAATGTCCTACTGGCGGTTTTACTGGGTTTGGGAATTTCCGGAACAATTATTTATTTCTTTCCGGAAAAGAAAATTTTGGCTCCCCGCCGGCAAAAGTACAACAATTATTTGGAATTCAATGCCAAAAGTATAGAGAGAAAGTTTGACCTTCGGGAAAAATTATCCTAAAATGTCCCAACTAGGAGTCCGTTCAAAAATTTTTCCCCACCGGATTTCAAACCGGATGAAAATTCTCCTCCGCCAGAAATAAAAGAGAACAATTCAAAGTACCCAAAATTTTCCTCTCCCAAAAAGACGCCGAAGCAAAGGTCGCTGAGAAGAGAAACAAAGATTGCTGGGCGGAAGAAAGAAAAGAAATTCTTTCCTTTCTTCCGCCCGGCAGAGGCGGACAATTTTTAAAAATCAAAAAATAAAAAGGAGGTGAGGAAAATTTTTTGTAAGGGCCGGGGCTGGCCTCAGACAGCTCCTCGGCGACCGCCCAGTCGCCGGAACAGTTCTTTTAATCGTTTCCTCTTGGGCAAGGAAACATAACCGCACTTTCAGGAGGTGCAAAAATGAAATCAAAAATATTGTCTTTTTTTCTTTTTTGTTTTTTTTGTCTGGTGGCCACATCGTCAGTCCTCGCCTACGGTGAGGCTGACGAGATCGATCTTGTCGGCCCCCAGTGGGCCGTAGATATGGTCTGTCAACAGATCAACACCGTCTTTGACGGCGTGAACATCCAGCAAGTTCCTGATGACCGACTGGACAGACCACACCTTGTTTTCAAGTCCCCAGGGATCCCGGTTGTATCCCTTCCCATTAACCCTTATGCTCCTTTGCCAAAGGTAGCAAAGGGGCTGATTTTGGCCTGGCAGTGGGACAGAGGGATTGTTGTAAAGGAGGAATTCCGCGAGACAGACGACAAGCCTTTCCCGCGACACTCCTCCGGGATCCAGGTGCACGCCAGTGCGCCAATCGGCAAACCTTACTGGGAGGTAAAAGACAAATCTCCCGATGTAAAGGTTTGCGAGGAGATTTCCAGTCCAACCACTGTAGTTTTTCTACGGTGTGACAGGGTTGAGCCCGAACATTACCGGGCGGCTATCCCTGCGGCGGCCGTCCGAATCTGGGGGGTCCAAGACGGGTCGGATAAACCCGTCAAAACTCTCGAGTTGTGGACATTACCGGCGACACCGGCTTGTCAATATTAACCTCAACACGGGCAACTACACAACTGTAGTTCGCCCGTTTTTTATTTGTCTTTTCCCCAACGACTGCTATAATGAATTTATGAAAATCAATCACGCAAAACTAAAGAAAGAAACGCCGGATTTGGGAATTAAGTTGGTAATTTTATTCGGTTCTCAAGCTACCGGGCAAGCGCAAGCGGAAAGCGACTACGATGTGGCTGTTTTAATGGCGCGCGGAAAAGAAATCAGCCAATCTTTTGACCAATACTCCCAAGTGGCTTCCTTGCTGGCAGAAAGTTTAAATATTCCTTTGGAAAAACTGGATCTCACCAATTTAAATGATGCCAATCCTCTCTTACAACATTATTTTTTCGCGACGGCCAATTGCTTTTTGGCGACCAACTTTTATTTCACGAAGAACAAGCGGTGGCTTTTCGAGAGTATCACGATGCTCAAAGACTGTTTAACTTAGAAAAAATTTTGGTCCAAAAAAGACAAAAACATCTCAATAAAATGTTTGATTAAAAAATATGCTGGACAAAAAATTCATCCAACGCAAAATCAATTTAATTCAGGAAGAACTGGAAAATATCGCTCCTCTCCAAAGCTTGCCATTGAAAAAAATTTCTCAAGATTCGATTAAACAAGCTGCTTTGGAAAGATATTTGGAAAGGGTGGTTAATCGAGCCATTGATATCAACCAGCATATTTTAGCTGAAACCGATCAAAATCAACTAAAGTCTTCTTCTCAAAAAAATATTCCTCTGACTTATGAGGAAACTTTTACCCAATTAGCTAAATTAAATGTTTATCCGCTAGACTTCGCTGAAAAAATCAGTCAAAGTGTTGGCTTGCGAAATATTTTGATTCACGAATATGATAAAGTGAGTTTAGCTAGCGTTTACTCGTCTTTGCAAGATTGTTTGCAAGATTATAACCAATATTGCCAATATATTTTGGAATTTATAAAAAAACAAGCATAGAGAAAGCTTGTCTTTATCGTTTTATCTTTTTCCCAACAACTGTTTTCTAAACATTTTTTGAACAAATTGGGCAAACTACACAAAATAAACTAATTTTATGCAGTCAGACTACACAAAATTGACTAAATTTGTGTAATATGCTATTGTTGGAACTGAATGAAAAAGATTTTTTGATAATTCAAGCGATAAAATATGGCAACGAAATTTTTACGCGCCTACAATCTTTCCAAATTGCTGGAACCGAACAAAGTTTTGGTGGTTTTAGGACCGCGTCAGGTGGGAAAAACTACTTTGGTAAAAGATTTTTTAAAGAAAACCAAATTAAAATATCGTTTTGAAAACGGAGGAGATTTGGATTTGCACGATTGGTTAGGCTCACTGCGTTTAAGCCAGTTGGAAAAAAATTTGAGCGGATATGATTTGTTAGTAGTGGATGAAGCGCAAAAAGTGCCTAACATTGGCGAGGCTTTAAAATTAATTGTAGATTCTTTTGAAAAAATAAATGTCATTGTAACGGGATCAGCCAGTTTTGAATTGGCTGGTCAAGTCGGCGAACCCTTGGTGGGACGAATGAAAGATTTGCGCTTATACCCCATAGCGCAGTTGGAATTGGCTAAAATGTATTCTTTGGGAAAACTGGAACAGCAGTTGCCGGATTTCATGATTTATGGAAGCTATCCGGAAATTTTAGCCACCAAAAATATCAAAGATAAAATTGCCAAGTTGGAAACTTTGGTTAACACTTATCTTTTGAAAGATATTTTGGAGTTTGAAAAAGTTAAAGATTCCAAATTGCTAAGAAAGTTGCTGGTGCTTTTGGCTTTTCAAATTGGACAAGAAGTATCTTTTAATGAATTGGCTAATAGTTTGGATATTAATTTGCGGACAGTGGAAAGATATTTAGATTTATTGGAAAAGTCTTTTATAATTTTTAATGTGAGAGGATTTTCCAGAAATTTACGTAAAGAGGTGACCAAAACTTCTCGTTATTATTTTTATGATAACGGAATCAGAAACGCTATAATCTCCAATTTTAATTCCCTTGACAGAAGAGACGACATGGGGCAACTGTGGGAAAATTTTCTTTTTATGGAAAGACTGAAAAAACGAACTTATACCGGGATTTATGCTAACACTTATTTTTGGAGAACCTGGGACCAAAAGGAAATTGATTTGGTAGAAGAGCGGGAAAATAAATTGTTTGGTTACGAATTTAAATGGGGAGATAAAAAATCTCCGGCGCCGGCGGACTGGTTGAAAACTTATAGTGATGCCGAGTACCAAATAATCAACAGAGAAAATTATTTGAAGTTTGTTATCTAGAAAAGAAGGCAAAAAGAAAAGCGTTAAGCCGAAGTGGCTTGGCAAAAACTCTTTTTTGTCCATTCTTTCCAAAAGCGCCCATAACTGGTTTCCGCCCGTTAGCCCTTTTTAATTGTCTTTTCCCCAACGACTGCTATAATAAAACCATAAAAATCAAACAAGGAAAATTCTTGATGACTAAAATAAAAAAACAAGCAAAAAGAAAAACAAAAACAAAGGCCGGCGCTTTTGATAATTTTTTGCGCAAGAAAAATTCTTCCGGGACAAAAAGCAAAAAAAATAGAAAAAACCAAGCAACTCCTCGTAAGTTCAGCCCCAAAAAAATCAAAAGAAAATTTTCCCGACAAAACAACAACAAAAGACCAACGGGGAAAAATAAGAAAAGATTTCTACGCCGGCTCAAAAAATGCCTGCAAATAATTCTTTACATCATTCTTTTTTTTGTCGGCGCTTTTTTAATTTCAGAAACTGCCGTTTTTCTTTTGCAAAAGGAAACCAATCACCATTGGCAAAAATTAAACAACCTCTCTCAGCAAGCCGATTTCTTAAAAGATATTCTAAACAAAGAAATTTCAGATATCTCCGGTAAAACTCTGTCTGTTTCAGAAAAAAAGAAAATCTTGCAACAAACGCGGGAAATGGATGAAATCGCTTTGGAGATGAGTTATGCCACCCGAGCTTTTCACGATGATCTAAGTGTTCTGCTTTGGCTGGGAAAAGGAAGTCCGCTCCCTTTAGCTTTTTGGGAAGCGCGCAAAAGTTCCAATTATATTCACAGCTTAACATCTGCTCTCAACATGTTTTTGCTCGTCAAAAACCCGGCGCTGTTGGAAAAAGAGTTATTGCAAAAAAAATTTGAACTCTTACAACAAAACCTCAAGAAGACACAAAACTTACTTAATGATTACTTGTAGCCTTAAATTTTATTTGGAGGTTTTAAACTCTAAAAAAATTGCGAACAAAGAACTGCGTCAAGATTTTTGAGCGTCACTCGCTTTCAAACTCAAGGCCAAAGCAATCAATGTCCACAAAAACCACATAGTGGCCGTTCCTCGCCAAATATTACTACTCAAAGAAAAGACCGTTTCCGCCAGCAACAAAAGTATAATTGTCAAAACAAATTTTTTCTCAGAGTCATTTGTCAAAGATAAATATTTTTTAAGTAATTGAAAAAGAGTGGAAGACAACAGAAAAATAAAAGCGGTTAAACCCAAAAGACCATTTTCCAAAAAAAGTTTTAGGAAATCATTGTGAGTATAGGGGTTGCCGGCGTAAAAGCCATATTCTTTCTCATGCACTGCCACTTCCGTGCCGGCGCCGGCGCCCAACCAAGGATGTTTTTTAGTTACCGCCAAAACCCTTTGCCACTTCTGTAAACGCCAAACAATGGAGCTGTCCGCCGGGGGATTGTAAATATCTTCCACTCGGTCGTGAAAACCGGGTACAAACAAGAATAAAACTATCCCCAAACTGAACAAAGCGAAAATTATTTTAGGCGATTTTAGGATTCCGTACAAAAAGAAAAAGGTCATAACAGCCAGCCAGGCTCCTCGGCTAAAAGTTTCTAACAGCAAAAATAGAGCCAGAAAAAATAAAGAGAAGAAAAGAATCTTCTTTCCACTTTTCTTTATCGTATCCAGTTTCCAAAAAGCCAATGAAAGAATGATGATCAGAAAAGAGGCAAAAGAATTTGGATGACTGAAAGATCCGTAAAGCCGGCTCTCTATTCCGCTGGTTCCGCCCAATCCGCTGTGGGTCAATAATTGATAAAATGCCAGCAACATTGGCAGAAGCGAAGCCCAAAAAATTGTCCGAATAATTTTCCGACGGTTAGTCGGCGTTTTGCCTAAATCATACATCAAGAAAAAAAAGACAGAGATGCTGACAACTCTCAAAAATTCGTAAAAACTTAAATAAGGGTCCAGAGAATAAAAAACACTTACCGCCAAAACGGTTCCGAGAAAAAACCACACCTTAAAAAAAGGAAAGCGCCAAAATTTTACTTTTCTTTTCAAAAAATAGAGCAGGGCTAAAGCGACAACAAAAATTCCCAGAAAAGATGATAGTTTGACGGACAGATTGTCGGAAAAGGGCAAGCCAAATTCCAATGAAGAAAATTTGTCTGCCAGGGGACGCAAAAAAAGAACAGTCAGCAAGCCGAAGAGGGGATTGTTTAAAAAAAGAAAAAGCAAAAACCAAACTGACAAAAGGCCAATGGTTTGTACCCAACCCCAAGGCGACAATAGACCGAAAAAAAAGATTGTCAGCCAACCGATTATCAATAAAATTAAATTTATTTTTTTATCAAGCAGATTCATTGATTTAAGTGCTTTTTTATGCTAGAATAGCCGGAGATTTAACATTTTTAGTGTAGCACACCGATTAAATTTGACAATTAAATTTGCCTTTATGCGCATTCTGCAAATTCATAAATATTTTAGCCGTCAACGAGGAGGTGGTTCAGTTTCCGCTTTTTTTGAAACCAAAAAACTATTGGAAAAGAAGGGACACCAAGTAATTGTTTTTTCTATGCAAGATGAAAGCAACGAAGCTTCCGGATATTCCCGCTATTTTGTTTCCCATTTTGACATTAATCAAACAAAAAATTTTCCGGAAAAAATTAAATTGGCTCTTCGTTCCATTCATAACCGAGAAGCGCAAAAAAAACTGGAGCAACTCATTCAAGACACGCAACCGGAAGTGGCGCATATTCATAATATTTATCATTATCTTACCCCGGCCATTTTTTCCACACTTAAAAAACATAACATTCCTATAGTTTTTAAACTTTCCGATTACAAAATTATTTGCCCCAATTATAAATTGTTTACCAAAGGTAAAATTTGTGAACGCTGTCGGGGCGGAAAATATTACAATGCCGTTCGCCACAAATGTTTGAAAAATTCTTACGCCGTCAGCGCTGTGGCTATGTTGGAAGCCTATTATCACCGCTGGAAAAAATCCTACGATTTGATTGACCGCTTCTTGGCCCCCAGCAATTTTATGATTGAGAAAGTAAGCTCTTTTGGCTTTCCTCGTGAAAAAATGATTTTATTAAGAAATGTTTTAAACTTTTCTAATTTTCAACCTAGTTTTGCCAAAGAAAATTATTTTGCTTATGTCGGGCGAATTTCGGAAGAGAAAGGATTGAATACACTTTTGGAAGCTATTGCTATTTTGCAAAAAGAAAATAATTTATTCAATCACAAATTGCTGATTGTCGGACAAGGACCGGAAGAAGAAAATCTAAAAAAGCTAGCTCGGCAGTTAAAAATTGAAAAGCTGGTAAAATTTAAAGGTTTTTTGCCGAAAAACAGTCCGGAATGGGTTAAATTATTTCAAAAAGCGCGTTTTACCGTCTTGCCTTCCATTTGGTATGATAATTCTCCCGTAGCCATTTCCGAATCCATGGCTTTTGGTACCCCGGTAGTCGTTTCCCACTTGGGCGGTACTCCGGAAATGATTGAGGATGGAAAAAGCGGTTTGATTTTTCAAGCCGGTCAAGCGGATGATCTGGCGGAAAAAATCAAAACAATGCTTAGCGATCTATCCGCCACCGGAAAAATGGGAGAAAAAGCCGTTGAGAGGGTCAAGGAAATCAATAACGAAGAGAAATATTATCAAAAGCTGATACAAGTTTATCAAGAAGTCATTGCTAAGTATAAATAATTATGTTTAAACTAGCTAACTATTTTTACCAACTAATTTTTCGTCAGCCCATGGGAGAAAACGCTCGGCGATTTTTACAGAACAGTTTTTGGTCCATGGGTGGAGGCTTGTTGGCTTTCGCTTTTTTGTTTTTAGCTAATATTCTGGCCGGTCGTTGGTTGGGTCCCGAAGAGTACGGAAAATACAATTTGATTTTGGCCTTAGCCAACATTTTAGCCATTCTTTTGGTTTTAGACAGTGATGTGGGCATCACTTATTTTGTTTCTCGCGCCAAAGAAATTAAAACCAGAAAAAAAGAAATCACCAATTCCCTGGGGCTGGCTTTTCTGATTTATGTCACCGTTATTTTTTTCGGCTTGGCGATTTATAAATTGATAGATTATTTTTACTCATTTTCCCACCCGCCTCTTTTTTGGGTTTGGTTTTTGGCCACTATTATTGCCGGCAAGAGAATTAGCGAGGCTATCATTCGCGGCTTGAAAAAATTTCGTTACCAAGCTTTGGTTAAAATAGGCGAAGGGATAATTGTTCTTTCGCTACTAATTATCATTATTTTTATTTGGCGAAAAGTTGTTTACCAAAGCTACTTAATCGCTTTGGTTACGGGCGGACTGGTTCTGCTGACAATTTATTTTTTAAAGATTAAAAAATACATTCAATCGAATTTGCTACAATGGTCTCATCTCAAGAAAATTTTTCATTATTCTCGCTGGGGGATTATCAATAGTCTGACCACTATCGGCTTCAAAGGTTTTGACAAATTGATTGTTGCCGGACTCTTAGGCGCCTATCAACTGGGAATCTATTCCGCTTACTACACCATTTCCATTTTACTGAGTGCCCGTTTAATTCAGCTTTTGGTTAACGTTTATTTTCCTTCAATCAATGAAATAAAAAATAAAAAAGAACTGATCAATAAAGTCAATCGTTTTATTTTAAAATTAAGCTTACCCATTTTGTTCGCTTACATCTTAGGGGCGCGCCTTCTTCTCTTCCTCTTTGGCAAAGAATATCCCTTGCACTGGACTTGGCTTTTTATTCTCGGCTTTTATTTCCTTTTTCATCTCAGCGCCAATCTTTACGGCTGGATTTTAGCCAGTCATTCCAAAGAGGGCTACCGTTACCAAAACTGGGGCGGTCTGCTTAGTCTTTTTGTTTTCGCTTTTGTCATTTTCATTATTTGGCGACTCAATCTTTTTTCCATTTCTAGTCTGTTTCTCACTCTCACTCTTAGCAAATTTGCTTTGCTTGTTTTTTACAGAGTAGAAATTTCCTCCTTAGTTAAAAAGAGCTAAAAGTCAAAAATAAATTTGCCCTCAATATTATGCCGAGATTTTTTGTAAAACAACCAATGCCGGCGGTCTTTTATTTTGCAAAAATAATTGACAAACAGTTCACTTAAATAATCAAGTGTTTACATTTTCTTTGCAGTCGCCTATTATGGAAATGCTAATAAACTCATCTACAGTTTTTCCTTTCTGATATTCAGTCAAGCTTTCCGGATGTTGTTTTCGGACATGTGTTTGGCTCCTTCTTTAATCAATTAAGTGTCAAAACATCAGGTAGAAAATAACACCCGGAAAGCTTAATGGACAAAAGATTTAGCAGGGTCCTAAATAAGTTAAATAAAATTTCTAGCCCGAGAAAATTACTGAAATAAATCCTTATAGTTTATTCATAAATATTTAATCTACCAAGTATGTCTTTCGGACCAACCGGCGGTTTAGTGGAGAAGATGTTTTTCTCCCAACCGGATCCCGAAAAAATAAAAGAGCACCCTTTATTTGCAGAGTTTAAAAGAAGAGGATATTTACCCTACAAAAAAGCATTGCGATTGGCCATGGATTGTCATGTTTCCAATCCCTACAATCCCGATAAACCAATTGCCTCCGATTTACATGCTTCTGTAGTGGAAGCCCTACATAAAAAAGGTGTTTTGAACAGTCTGGTTGACTTTGATAAAGTTGGCTATTATTCCAGTTTATATACGCCTCTTGATTACTTCCATGGAGTTGACGGAATTTTAATAGTAGAAACTGGTGAAGGTAAAATCGTTGTCTCTTTGGACGTCACCATCAACCCTCACAAAAGTCACGCCAAAGCCGATTTTGTTATTCAAGCCGGAGATATGCCCGATGCCAAATTGGAAAAAGAAAAATACAAAAAATTTATTCACAAACTGGCAGAAGAAATAGCTGATGTTATAGTATACAAACTGAAAGATTTGAGAAGAAAAAAAGTCATTCCGAAATTTCTACCGGACAATATAGCGTCCTTGCCAGAGAAAAGGGTGAATCATTAGCATTCGCAGTTTCAATTTTCGCAAAGGCAAAGGTTAGTCATTTGCGATTCTTTCTTGTTGGCACACCTCAATTACTCTAACAGATTTGACCTTGACTTTTGTTTCCAAAAAATATATAATTTCCCTGTGTTAAAAACACAATCTAATAATTAACCATTGCGAATATTTTTTTAAACGCGTATGGTCTGTACGCATTTTTAATATTTGCAAAATAACAATCTAATATGACCGTTCAAGAGAAAACGAAAAAATCAGTTAAAACCAAAGAATCGGAACTGGCTAACCTTTTAAAAGAAGAGCCGGTGCGTCCTTTGAAAGAGGGTGATAAGGTAGAAGGAACCATCGTTGATATCACCAGTCACGCTGCCTATGTTGATTTGGGCAATTTTGGCGCCGGCATAATTTACGGCAAGGAAATCAAAGAAGGTTTTGGTTTACAACAAAGGAAGTTGGGTATCGGTGACAAAATCACCGCCGCCGTTGTTTTGCCGGAAAACGAAGAAGGCTATGTTGAACTTTCCATTGCCGAAGCTGTTAAAGAGGAGGCCTGGAAAGACTTGAGAGAAAAACAAGAAAATAAAGAAGTTATCAAGGTAAGAATATTGGACGCCAACAAGGGTGGACTAATGGTGGAAATAAACGGAATTCGCGGTTTTATGCCCGTCAGTCAATTAACCTCCGAACATTATCCGCGTGTAGAAGATGGAGACAAAAACAAAATTTTGGAAATTTTAAAGTCTTACGTTGACACGGAAATGAACGTCTGCATCCTGGTGGCCGACGAAGAAGAGGATAAACTAATCGTTTCGGAGAAAGAAGCCTACAAAGACAAAGAGAAGGAACTGATTTCCGAATTCAAAGTTGGCGATATTGTGGAAGGTGAAATTAGTGGTGTGGTTGACTTTGGCGCCTTTATTAAATTCTTGCCTCCTTCCAAACAGAAAACCGGCTCGGAAGAAGATGAATTGGAGGGACTGGTTCATATTTCTCAATTGGATTGGCAATTGATTGACAATCCGCGCGACGTGGTCAAGGTTGGTGATAGGGTGAAAGCCAAAATAATTTCCATTGACGGCACCAGAATCTCCCTTTCTATCAGAGACTTAAAAAATGATCCTTGGATGTCGGTGGAAAAGAAATATAAGGTTGGCGGAGAGTACGAAGGAAGAGTTGATAAAATCAATCACTTTGGCGCCTTTGTTTATTTAGATGATGATATTCACGGTTTGGCGCATGTCAGTGGTTTTCCCGGTTACCCCAAAAAAGGCATAGACGAAATTGTGGAAATTGACAAAAAATATATCTGGAAAGTGATGTCTTTGGAGCCAAACGCTCACCGTATGGGGTTAAAATTCGTCGGCGAAATAGACAAGAAGAAAAAAGTATCAAGCCCTCAAGAAAGCGAAGAAAAAAAGTCTGCTCAACCGGAGGAAAAATCAACTGCAGACAAAAAGGGTGCTGAAAGCAAAGAAGAGGAAAAAGCAAAAGCAAAACCAAGCGCAAAAGACAAAGGAAAAGATGAGGGGCAGAAAGGAGAGAAAAAAGAAGAGAAGAAAGCAACCGGCCGGAAAGCAAAATCCAAGAAAGAAGCAAAAACCGAGAAAAGCAAAACAACCGAAAAAGCAAAATAAAGTTTTCACTCTTTAAAAATAAATACAAATCTGGTTCTTTGTGGTAAGCCCGTTTTCTTCAAAGAACTATAAAGTAAAAATAATTTATTGATTAATAAATTAGACATCCGAATGTTTTTCGCTTAACAATTTTAGCTGTCAATATTCGGAAGTCCCCACCTTAGTTCAATGAAGTTAAAGAATATTTTTATCATTTCCGGACCGTCCGGTGTGGGAGAAGATTCGGTTATTGAAAAACTCAGCCAACAAATGCCGATAAACCGAGTGATTACAACCACCACTCGTTCCCCGCGGCCCGGCGAAAAACAAGGCCAACCTTACTATTTTATCAGTAAGGATGAGTTTCAACGTGGTATTCGTCAAAACAAGTTCGTGGAATGGGCGCGAGAATACAACAACAACTACTACGGTGTCAGCCGGGAAGAGTTGGAAAGAGTAAACAACCTGCCGGGCGTCGGTATCTGGAAAATGGAATACAAAGGAGTGATGACAGCCAAGAAGAAATTTCCGGAAATAATCGCCATCCTTCTTTTGGCGGAGAGTCTTGAAGAATTGGAACGTCGCATCAGGGAAAGAGGAGAAACTGATGAAAAATATATTCGGGAAAGGATGAATTACACCAAAGAATGGCTGAAACACAAAGATATTTATGACTTTCAAGTTGTTAATCGCCGTGGCAAACTGGCAGAGACCGTTCAAAGGGTGGCTCAAATCATCAAAGAACATTTGGCCGGTCAAAAAAACAATGACAAACAAGTTGATTAAAAAATTTAAAAACCTGGTTTTTCAAGAAAAACTGATTGTTCCTTCCGATAAGATTATTGTTGGCATTTCCGGCGGAGCGGATTCTGTCGCTCTGACCACCTTGCTTCTATCTTTGCAGAAATCTTACCGGCTTAATCTACACCTGGTTCATATAAATTACCACTTACGCGGACAGGAATCTGAAGAGGATGAAATTTTTGTTAAGGAGTTCGCTCGGAAAAATTCTCTGCCGTTGGAAGTTATTCATTACCAGCCCGTCAATTCAAAGTCAAGGCGAGGCAACCTGGAGAAAGAGTTGAGAAATTTTCGTTACCAAGCCTTTGCAAAAATCAGGCAAGCCAAAAAATTTAACTGGCTGGCCGTTGGCCACCAGCGTGATGACCAAGCTGAAACCTTTCTTCTTAATCTGTTTCGCGGCGCCGGTCTCAAGGGATTGGCCGGTATGAAACTCAAAGACGAAACCAGAAAGATTATCCGCCCTCTGCTCCGTTTTTCCAAAAAAGAATTGCAAAATTTTTTGCGCAAGCAGGGTGAAAAATGGCGAGAGGATTCCAGTAATCAAAATAACGATTTGTTTCGCAACAAAATCAGAAATGAACTGATTCCTCTATTGCAGAAAGAGTACAGTTTGAATTTTAACCAAAAAATCGGACAAACTTCCCAACAATTGGCGGACTGTTATTGTTTATTGGAGGGTTTGGCTACCGAAAAATTTCCCGCAGTTGTTAATGCATCCGATAAAAACAAGACGATTCTCACTCTGAACAAATTCTTATCCTTGCCAAAAAGTCTGCAAGCGGAAATTTTTCGCCAAATCATTACCAGCTTGCGTGGAGATTTGTTAGATATTGATTACGGTCATTTCCGGGAGTTTAAGAAGCTGGTCAACAGTCGCAAGGGCAAAAATCCGGAAATGCTTTTTAAACAAATCAAGATTGTCAAAAAAGGTAATCAAGCGATTTTTAGCCTGGTTGACAAAGCCTAGGCTAGATGTCAGTATAAAGGGGCGTTGAAAATTATTATTTAAAAGATATGAATTTTAGAAATATCAGATTTAGTTTCAAAAATATTATTTCCGTTGTTCTGGGGGTTTTGCTGATTGCCAGCATAGTTTCTCTATATCAAACAGATGTTAAAAGACCGGAAAAAATCGGTCTTTCTCAGTTGGCTCAAGAGATAAATCGGGGCGAAGTGAAATCAGTCAAAGTTGAAAGAAATAAGGTCAAGATAGAGTTAAAAAACGGCAAAAAACAAATTTCTCGCAAAGAAATAGAAACCTCTCTTTCCGAATCACTTAACAACGTTGGCGTCAACAAAGACAAACTCAAGGAAGTGCAAATAAACGTGGTTGATACCACCACTTCCGATTTTTGGACAAGCGGATTGCTTTCTGTTTTATTCCCGTTCCTTCTGATAGGATTTTTTGTCTGGTTTTTGATGAAAAAAGCCCAGCAGGGAAACAGTCAAGCAATGATGTTTGGTAGTAGTCGCGCCAGAATGTTGATTCCCACCAAAGATGGAAAGCGTCGCATTACTTTCAAAGATGTTGGTGGCGCCCAAGAAGCCAAAGAAGAATTGCAAGAAATTGTGGAGTTTCTAAAAACTCCCAAGAAATTTCTTTCTCTGGGAGCCAAAATTCCCAAAGGAGTGCTTTTACTTGGGTCTCCCGGTACCGGTAAAACTTTAATGGCCAAAGCTGTGGCCGGCGAAGCCAATGTGCCGTTTTTCACCATTTCCGGTTCAGAGTTTGTGGAAATGTTTGTCGGTGTAGGCGCTTCCCGAGTGAGAGATTTGTTTAAACAGGCCAAGAAACATGCGCCCTCCATTGTTTTCATTGACGAAATAGACGCTGTCGGACGACAAAGAGGTGCCGGTTTGGGCGGAGGACACGACGAACGAGAACAAACTCTCAATCAAATCTTGGTTGAAATGGATGGGTTTGACACCAAAGACAATGTTATTGTTATCGCCGCCACCAATCGTCCCGACGTTCTTGATCCGGCCCTGCTCCGTCCCGGACGCTTTGACCGGCGAGTAACTATTGATAATCCTGACATCAAAGAAAGAGAGGCTATCCTCAAAATCCACGCCCAAAACAAACCCTTGGAGCCTAATGTTAATTTACGACAAATCGCCGAAAGAACCCCCGGTTTTTCCGGAGCCGATTTGGCCAACTTGATTAACGAAGCCGCTATTTTAGCCGCCCGACGAAACAAGAAAAGTATTGGTATGGATGAAATCCGAGAATCAATAGAGAGAGTTTTATTGGGAGCGGAGAGAAAAAGCCATATTCTTTCTCCTCAGGAGAAAAAAATAACCGCTTACCACGAGGCCGGTCACGCCTTGGTGGCAACAGTTCTACCCAAGGCCGACCCTGTTCACAAAGTTTCTATTGTTTCCCGCGGACGAGCGGCCGGCTACACACTCAATGTTCCCGAAAAAGACGAGTCCTTGCACTTCAAATCTTATTACATTGAAGAGATGGCTGTACTTTTGGCCGGCTATGTCGCCGAAAAGAAGATCTTTGGAGAGGTTACCACCGGCGCCTCCAACGATTTGGAAAGAGCGACTTTGACCGCTCGCAAATTGGTTACTCGCTACGGTATGAGCAAACTGGGACCAATGACTTTTGGCAAAGATCAAAACGAGGTTTTTCTGGGCAGAGACCTACATGAACAGAGAACTTATTCCGAAGAGGTGGCTAAAAAAATTGATGAAGCGGTGGCCGAGTTTATTAAAAAAGCCTATCATTTGGCTGAAAAAATTCTGACGGAAAAAGCCGATACTTTGGAAAAAATTGCTCGCGAATTGCTGAAAAAGGAAACTATTGAAAAGGAAAGATTTGAGGAAATTGTCGGCATTCACAAGGAAGAAAAAACAACCGAAGAAGAAACAAAGGGAGAGAAGACAAGTGAAGAAGAAACGGCAAAGGACGATCCAAAGGGAGATTCTGACAATCAAACAAATTCCAAACAAAAAAATGAAGAATAGCGCTGACTCCAGTGTTAAACCTTTACGACCAAGAAATAAAGAGTTTCAGTCTCTTGAAAGAGCTTCTCGACTTATCAGTGATTATTACAGACGCAAGCAAGAAGAGATAAACAAGAAAGAGAATGAAAAATTTCAACTGGAAGCAAAAAGAGAGTTTAAACGAGCTGAACAACTGATTGAAAATTTCTTTGTTAAACAGGGCTTGCCATTTGATAAAACCAAAATTAAACAATTAAAGGCTAAAGTGGTTGCTCCGGACGCTCTTGCCGGTCAAGACTTTTCTCGCCTACGGAATGTTATTTACCTCTCCGAGCGGTACTTGGAAAACAAGGAAGAATTGATAAATCTGCTCATTCGGGAAATGTTACACACCTTGGCTACCTCCGATTTTCATATTGAACAAAACGAGGGTGATGGTTTTTTTCGGGAAAGAATTAAAAGTGGTTTTTCTTTGACATCCATTTTATTTAAAAAGGGTGAAAATGGTTTGGAGTTTGTTGAAAGAAAAATTCTAAATGATGCCTTCAACGAAGGAGTCAATGAACTCTTGCTTTACTTAGTTGTTTCAACCGACAAGAAACTTAATCTGACAAAGTTTGCCCAACAAAGTCCTTATGGCGAAGAGTTGCTTTTGGCCAGTACCATTTTTAACAATGTTTACAAAAATGACGGCCTTAAACGACTTGCTGAAAGATATCTGGCCAGAGATTTATCTTACTTGCAAGAAATAGAAAAGCACTACGGACCGGATTCCGAGAAAATATTGCAAGGACTGGAGAGCAAAAAACATTGTGAAGAGGATTACGTCAACCAGCCAAAATCGTTGGAAAAAAGATGTCAGGTCAGAGAAAAGAGTATGCGATTTTTTCTCAGTCAGGATTTAAGTGAAAGAGAAAAAATCAGGAAAGAGTTGCGTAACTTGAAAGCAAAAGAACTTCTGACGGGATTAAAAAAATAGAATAATTACTGAAGCCGATCCCAACAAATCAAACAAAGTGAAGTAAGATTTCTGGTCGGGAATATAAAACAAAGCCACTTAAAATCACCCCAGCGGGGGGTGATTTTAAGTGTGGGAGTTAAAAAATTTTTCCAGCTCCACTTACTTCTCCACGGTAGTACTCCAAAGTCCGTGTAAATTGCAATAAGCGCGCACGACAAATTTGTCCACTTTGCAAACTAGAGCAACTTTCGGCTCCATCCCTGGTTTTAACCAATGTCGGTGCACCTTTTCTTCAGCGATAATTTCCACCCATTCAATATAATGTTCCTCGGTCATTGGATGAGGCTCGGCGCCAATTTTAATTATTGCCACATCACCATCTGTTTTCACCACCGGAATATGCTTTTCTTGGGCCACTCCTTCTTGAGTATTTTCTTTTATTTCCTCCATAACTTCACCGCAACAAACCAAATCACCTTGGCCGGTGTGTAGAGCTTCCACGATATTTCCACAAATTCGGCACTTAAAAACCTGATTTTTTTCTTTTATCATTTTGTTTTGAAAATCAAAAATTGTTATCAATTAGCATTCTTTTCTCTCATAGTACGATTTCGGATGATCACAGGAAGGACATTTTTCCGGCGGAGTTTTTCCTTTATGGACGTAACCACACTCTCGGCAAACCCATTCCGTTTCTTCATCGCCCTCAAAAATGGTGTCATCTTCCAACTCCCGTAAGAACTTTTGGTAACGCTCCTCATGGTTGCTCTCTGCCACGGCAATTGCCCGTAACCTTTTAGCTACTTCTGGTAAACCCTCCTCATCCGCTATTCGGGCGAACTCCGGATACATGGAGGTGTGTTCGTAGTTTTCGCCATCAATAGCCGCTTGCAAATTTTCTTTGGTGTTGCCCATTGTTACAGGCACCTCAAGTTTATCCTCTATCTCCACTTTTTCGGACTGTTTCAAATCTTGAATCATTCGGAACAGCCAAGTGGCATGTTCTTTTTCTTGTTCGGCTGTCAAAGAAAAAAGAGCGGCAATTTTTTCATAACCTTCTTTCTTGGCAATTTTAGCATAGAAAGTATAACGATTTCTAGCTTGCGACTCGCCCAAAAAGGCCAGAGCCAAATTTTTTAATGTTTTTTCCATTTGTGTTTATGTTATTTGTTATCTCTAAGAGAGTTTAACAAATTATCGCAAAAATTGCAAAATAGCTGGCGCTAAATAAAGAATAAGCAAAGCCGGAAAAATAAAAAATACCAAAGGAAAAGAAATTTTGATGGCGGCCGTTCGGCTTAGCTCTTCCGCTCGTTGCAACCGATTGGTCATAATTATTTCCGCTTGCAGAGCCAAGACTCGTTCCAAAGGAATACCTAGCTTGGCTGACTGTTTAATAGCAGTTATAAATTTTTTCACTTCCGGTAAATCCATTCGTTGACCGAGATTGTCCAGGGCCAAGTCCAAGGGAGAGCCGTAAATAAATTCCTGTTCCGTTATTAAAAATTCTTCTTGTAGAGCGCCGGGAAATTTCTTTGCGGAAAGGAATAGAGCCTTTTCAAAATTCATTCCGGCATTAACCAGCAAATAAACAGTATCTATAAAATAATTAAAGCTGTATTGAAAATCCCGACGACGTTTCTTTGTCAGCAACTTTAAAATAAAGATAGGCCAATAGGCGAGAATAAAGATAATCGGCAAACATATCAACCAAAAAGTTGTTTGCGAAAACAACAATCGGATTAACACCAGCACCGGTATAACCAAAATTAACAATAGTCTTTGCAATGCGTAAATATCTTTGGCAGCCAGTTTCTGTGGTTGTCCGGCTCTGGTCAACAAAGAATTCAAAACATCTTTCGGCCAAAGCAATGGCCAAAGCAGATCGCGCTCGGCTTGAAAATTTTTGGCCAATTTCTTTAACCACGGTTCTCTTCTAGCAGAAGGCGGAACCGTTTTTTGGGGCCAGGACAAAAGGAAATCATGGCGAGTTAAATAATAGAGCAGGGTTTGAAAAAGCGCGAAAGTCACCCCAGCCAAAAGGGTTAATGACAGGAGGATGGTGAGCCAAGGATAATTTGTTCCGAAAAAAAGAGAAGATAACATTGTTTAATTTTAAATCTTAATTCTGATAATTTTCCAAATTAAATAAAAACCGATTACCTCCAAAGCGAAGGAAAGTAAAAGTAAGGACTTACCCACGGAAGTAACAAACAATATTCGCACGTAGTCGGGATTGATTAAGTAAAAAAGGATAGCGGAAATCGGCCAAAGCAAAACAATAATCAAACCGGACATTCGCCCCTGCGAGGTAAAAATTTTAATATCTCGTTGCAATTTGTTTTTTTGTCGGGCGAAAAGGGAGATCCTTTGCAGCATGTGAGCCAAATCACCGCCAGTTCTATTTTGAATAGCCAAAACGTTAAAAATTAGCCTCAGTTCTCTATCGGTCAAATCTTTTTGAACATCTTCCAGGGCCTTGTCCAGGGGCCAGTTGTAATTCATTCGTTTAACAACTTTTCGCCAGTAGGTTTGTAGTGGCTGTTCCAATTCTCTTTCGGTGGCTTGAATGGCTTGCGGTAATGAATAACCGGCTTGGACAAAGCCGGAAAGAGTATCCAACATAAAAGGCAGTTGTTCTGTCAGCCGATTTTGTTTTTTTCGTTCTCTCATTTTCACCATTGTCACAAATATCAAGTAGGAGATGGCGACAAACAAAAAAGCCAAGACGGGGGAAAAGAGTTTAACAAAAAGCAAAGGTAAAACAACCAACAACAAAAAAATAAAAAGAACAAACGAGGAAAAGGGCAGTTTAAAATCTCCTCGTTTGTAGAAGCGGTATAATTTTTTACCTAAAAAATTTTTCGGTTCCTTCTTTGGACTCAATTGAAAACTTTTTTGTTCCCGTCCAAATTCTTTTTTAGCTTTTAAGTTGAGCAAAAACCCCAAGCAATAATAAGTTAAGAAAAAAGAGAAAAAACCCCAGGCAACAATCGTTTCTACGACCACATGTTTCGTTAAAAAATTTTTTAACCAAAATGTTGCTTCAGCAATCATTTCTCGTTATTTAAAAAATTAATTTTCAAAAATGTTTTGCAAAATATATTGCGGTTCTTCGGCTAACCCGTTTGCGCTCTTCTGCAATTGACTGACAGCAACTATCTTTCTCTGGCCATTAGCCTCTCGTCTCAATTGAACAATAATATCCATCGCTTCCAGAATTTGTCGGCGTACCACTGTCAAAGGTAATTCCAAATCGGCCATCAGAACCATTGTTTCCAATCTTAGCAGTGACTCCAAAGGACTGTTGGCGTGAATAGTGGTTAAGGATCCCTGGTGGCCGGTATTCATCGCTTGCAACATATCCAAAGCCTCACCGCCCCTGACTTCGCCGACAATAATTCTGTCCGGACGCATACGCAGAGAGTTCTTTAACAAATCTCTAATAGTCACTTCGCCTTTTCCCTCGGTGTTTCTCGGTCGGCTTTCCAGGGAAACCAAGTTGGGGTGATCCAACTGTAATTCGGCCGAGTCTTCAATGGTAATAATTCTCTCTCTTTGACTCACCACCTTTGCTAAAGCGTTCAGCAGAGATGTTTTTCCACTGCCGGTTCCGCCGGCAATTAGTAAATTTTTCTTTTCTCTCACGCTCTTTTCCAAAAACAACTTCATTTCTGCCGACAGGGAGCCCAACTCAACCAAGCGTTTCAAATCAAAAGAACGCCGATTAAATTTTCGGATGGTTAAAGTCGCGCCTTTTAAACTGAGTGGCGGAATAATGGCGTTGACTCTGGAGCCATCTTCCAGACGAGCATCAACCATTGGACTGCTTTCATCTACTCGCCGTCCCACCTTGCTGACTATCCGATTGATAACGTTTAACAAATCTTCCTCCGAGGAAAAAGAGCAATCAACTTTCTCCAACAAACCATTTCTTTCCACAAAAATATTGCGGTGGCCGTTCACCATAATTTCCGTTACTGTTTCGTCTCGCAATAAATTTTCCAAAGGACCCAACCCCTTTATTCGATTAATAACGTTCTCAATAATTTGTTTCTCAAGATTTTTCGGAAAAACAAATTCCTTTCTTTTTAGAACGATTTTAATTTTTCGGCGCAAAAATTTTTCATTGTTTAAAAATTCTTCTCGTAAATACTCGCCGTTTTTCAAAAATGAAAATAATTCCTGCCAAACAATTTCTTCAATTCTTCTTTGCTCTTTTTTAAGCATTTTTTTCTCTTAGCAATTTAGCAGTCAGTTTTTCCAGGGCGCGTCCCCAAGGAGAGCGTCGGTTGCTCACCGCTGGTACGCCCCAGTTAACATTTTCCCAAATCGTTTTATTGTCTCTCGGCAAAATTCCTTGACAGGGCAGGGCGAAAATTGTTTCCATTTCTTTCTTTTGAAAGCCATCAGCTTGGTTCACAATTAAATCAATTTCCAAACCGTTTTCTTCCAACTGTCCCCTTGTTTTTTCCAGCCAAAGAAGGGTTTTATCAAGAGCCGTTCGGTCGGGCGTGGTGGTTAAAAGAACCAAATCCAGATTGGCTAGCAAAGCGGTCAACAGTTTGAAATTGTTAGCCCCGCTATCTATCACAATGAAGTCATAAATTTTTTTGGCATAAGTCAGAATTTCCCGGTAGTGTTTCATCCCCGAAAAACGTTGTTCACTGTCGGCCAGTAAAACATCCAAGTTATCCACGGCATAAACAGTTTTATTAAAAAAACCGCGGATTTTTTTAGAGCTAATTTTCTCGCTTCCTTCACGGAAAAATTCCCAAAGATTGGCAACATTCTTGCCCGATTTAATAGCAAACAAGGAGGGGATGTCAGACAATTTATTAGCGTCCAGCAATAACACTCGTTTCTTTTTCTCCGCCAAAAGATAGGCCAGGTTTGTCGCCAACAAACTGTTTCCCACTCCTCCCTTGGCCTGAGCGCAAAGTATTACCGTCATTTATCTGATAACAATATTCATTAAAAATTGCAGAGCGCGCGCGGAAAGTAGGTTTTTTGCCTCCTCCGGCGTTACCTCTAAAACCAAATAACCTTTGCTTAGCTTGTCTTTATTTTCCACTGCCAAAACTTTAGCGCCCGCCAATAGCAATTTCGTCTGAGTTTTTAAAACCTCCTTTTGTTCGGCAACAGCTTTGTTTTTCTCCTCGTAAGAACGACTTGCTATGACATCCACCAGGTCGCCCGGCTGAACTTTCGGCAAAGGAGAGCTTAGCCAGTCGGTTCCCAAAGTAAAAGCTTGCTTATTGTCACTCAGCTTGGCGCTCAGAGAATGAGGATTTTTTCTTTTAATAAAAAATCCGGCGGTTAGAATTTGATTTTTAGGGATATCTGTCAAAGCGCTTTTTCCCAAAACGGTTTCTTTTTTAAAAATCGCTTTTTCCGGCAATTGATCTCTGCGAAAATGTCGGAAAGTTAAATCACTGGCCGATACCACTTGGTCCTGAGAAATGCCGTTCTTGCTCACTACCACCGTCACCAATTCAGCTTTATGACGCGCCCGGTTGACTATCTTGTAAGTATTTAAAGAAACAAAAATCGCTACCCCCAAAGAAATTGCCAAGAGCAAAACTTTTCGTCGGTGAAATTTTTTCTGCCAATCAGCGCTTGTCAAGGAATTTTTTTCTTTCATTTTGTTTACTCGTTAAAAATTATTCGTCTTTTAAAAATTATTTAATCCTAATTTGACTTTCCGCCTCCACGGGAATGTCTTTAATCTTTCGTTCATTCTGCAGGACCAGCGGAACAGCCAGAGTAAAATTGAGGTGTAGCTTCAAAAAGCGATCCGCCAAATCGTAATTGTACGGATAAGCAATATTCAACTCCTTCACCTCAGCCTTCTTCAGCAGTGGTATGGTGTTCTGCATATTTTTCTGTAAATATTCCTTGAGAGTTTCCTCCACTTGGTTTTTAAACTGAGAATTATGTGTTAAAAAAATTCTGTCTTCATCAGAAAGGTTTTCCCAAACTTTTGTTGCGGGTGAACAGCAGGTGGGATCGTTTTTAATTTTTTCATTGACGATCTCGGTCATTTTGTCCGCCACCACGCTCATAGCCGACGCGGTGGCGCGATTAGCCATTCCCGCCTGAGTGGATTTGATGTAATAAAAAATTCCGCTGTTGATAAGCAGAGCCAATAAAGCCAAAACAACCGGCAAAAAAAGAGCTACAATTACTAAGACACTCCCTTCTTCTTTTTTCTGCCGAATAATTTTAGACATTTCTTCAATTACAAATATTTATTTATCAGAAAAAGATTTATTCTGATTCCATTCGCGCCACTGCCACGCTTTCTATAATCAAACTGTCTTTGTTGAAAAAATTGTTCCGCGGACCAAAGGGCAGAGTTAATTTGAAAGGTGGCGGGTAAGCGTAGGAAACCTTTACTCTCAATTCGTCTCCCCGGTGACGAGCCGTTTCCTGGGCGGGTGTAATAATAACGTTGGTTCTTTTTTCGTGATCACGCAAATTTTGCAGAGATTTTTTAATTATTCCCAGAATTTTATCATTATCATTTGTCAAGCTACCCGCACGAACTCCTTGCTGAGCGGCAAAAGACACCTCCAGATTAGCCTGAAGATAAAAACCGATATTGATTAAAAACAACAGAAGGAAAAGCAGAATTGGCAAAACAATAGCCAATTCCACCGCCGACTGTCCTCGCTGAGCCGGGAGTTTAAACTTAAAACCGAGTTTTCGAAAAAAATCGCTAATCACTTCAAAAAAATTAAATATAAACGGTCAAACCGGTAATAGAGAACTTAACGGAAATAACAACTCATAGTAGTACTGATTGGCAAATTTGTCAACCGTTTTTCGGCTCTGTTGTGGACCGAAAAGAAACAAAGAGCTATAATAAAATGGCCTTCCGCAAAAAGGCAATCTTATTTCTAAACAATGAAAAAGCAACCAATGAACAAAAAAACAACAACTGCTCTTTGGTCACGACGCAAAACCAGGGAGGTGATGGTTGGTGGGGTTGGCATCGGAGGTCGGAACGCTATCAGGGTGCAAACCATGACTAACACTGACACTAAAGATATTCCGGCTACCGTAGAACAAATTGTTAAGTGCGCTCGGGCCGGAGCGGAATTGATTCGGTTAACCACGCAAACGCCCGAACACGCCAGAGCCTTAAAAAAGATTAAGGAAATATTGCGTCAAAAATATAATTTGGAAATTCCGCTGATTGCCGACATTCATTTCACTTTAACTCCAGCCTATGAGGCGATGAAGTGGGCTGATAAACTGCGAATAAATCCTGGTTTGTTTGGACACAAATTTGCCGGCAAAAAAAGTTTTACTAGCAAAGAATATCAAGAAGCTTTGTCGGCCATTGAGGAAACCCTCAAACCCTTCATTGAGAAGTTGAAAGAAAAAAATATTCCCGTTCGTATCGGCACCAATCATGGCTCCCTTTCCCCGCGAATCTTGGAAAAATACGGTAATACGCCTTTGGGCTTGGTGGAAAGTGTTATGGAGTATTTGCGCATTTTCAAAAAATATGATTACAACAACTTGGTGGTGGCCATAAAATCATCAGACCCACTGGTAATGATAGAAGCCAACCGTCTTTTGGCCAAAACCATGGATGAAAATGGCATGGATTACCCAATTCATTTGGGCGTGACAGAGGCCGGACTGGCCGAAGACGGGCGCGCCAAGTCAACTATTGGTATCGGCGTTCTCTTGTTGGAAGGATTGGGTGACACTATCAGAGTTTCTCTAACAGAGGCTCCGGAAAAGGAAATTCCTGTTTGTTATTCCATTTTGCAAGCCACCCAGAGAAGAATTACCAAAACCGAATTCATTTCCTGTCCTTCCTGCGGACGTACCCTTTTTGACATTGAAAAAGTTACCAAAAAGATAAAGGAGAAATTGGGAAATCTTAAAGGTTTAAAAATTGCCGTGATGGGTTGCATTGTTAACGGTCCCGGAGAAATGGCCGGCGCCGATTATGGTTATGTTGGCGGCGCTCCGGGGAAAATCACTCTTTACAGAAAAGGGGAGGTTGTGGAGAAAAATATAGACGAGAGTAAAGCTTTGGAAAGATTGATAGAACTGATCAAAGAAAACGGCGATTGGAATCCATAAGTGTTTACATTTCCGATTTTTTTGTTATTATACTAAACAACTTAAAAATCTAAGAAAAAAATATGAACGAAGAGCAACTTCAGGAGGGGAGGGGCAGTGGTTTGTTTACTTTAAAAAATCTGATACTTCTACTGGTTGGAATTGCCCTGGGCTATTTTTTGAAATTGCAAGCCCTGCAGACTGTAACCATCGGTTATGATGATTATAAATTGTCGCAATGGAATCAGTCGTTGGTTGGCCAAAAAATTAAAAGTGATGATCACGTCTCATCACAAGAAACAAATTCTTCGGTTAACTCGGCTCCAGTTGAAAACGAAAAAAACGGCGAAATTAATTTCAATGGCGAGTCGGAACAGACCGAAACCAAAGGGCAACCGTTGGAAGAAAAAGAAGAAACCAAAGAAAATAAGTAAAACCAACAATTTGGGAGGGTTTAAGATATAATTTCCTAAATCAAATCTATGAGTAAAAAGAAGAAAAACAAGAAAAATAAAAAGGAAAACAAGATTGTCGCCGAGGTGGTGGAAACCAAGAATATTTCTGAGGAAAACGAGGAGGATTTTTTGGAGGGGAAAACAATTGATGAGATCATTGAGGAAGACAAAGTTAATAAAAAAGTGAAAAATTATATTGCACTCATTATCTTATTGACCGGTCTGTTAATCGGTAGCTTGTTAGTGGACGTTGGACAATTGGTTACTAAAAAAGGATACTCGCCCCATGCTCTAAAAAATGCGCGCATTTTTTCTTTGGATGGTAAGACTTGGGTGGCTTATGATGAACCGATAGTGGAACTGAAAATTTTAACCGATAGTAAAAATAAAGATTGTCCCGGATGTCAACTGCCTCCGGAGGTTATTGATGTTTTGAAGAAAGTTGTTCCCACTTTGGTTATTAAAGAAGTTGATGTTAATTCTCCCGCCGGACAAGAATTGGTAAAAAATGATCATTTAAAATCATTGCCGGCCCTGGTTTTCTCCAAAGACTTGGAAAAAACCAAATTTTACAACGGAGAAGCCAAAGCGATTTTTAATAAAGCCAAAGATGGCAATGACTACATTTTAAATGTTTCCGCTTTAGGTTTGCCGGTGGGAAAATATATTGAACTGCCAACCATCAAAGAAGGTGATCCCATTATTGGTCAAAAGGATGCCAAGGTGAAAATTTTCTTATTTTCCGATCATCAGTGTCCTTATTGCGCCAAGTTTTTCAGTGACATTCTCAAGGTTGCCAAAGAGTTTGATGGACAAGTAGTTTTAGTCTACAAAGATCTTCCTTTGGAATTTCACCAGCAGTCCAAAAATGCCGCTTTAGCTGCTCGTTGCGCCAAAGAACAAGACAAATTTTGGCAGATGTCTAACCGACTTTACAAAACTCAAAATACTTGGGGGAAACTGAATGATGAGCAAGCTAATAAATTCTTCAAAAAACAAGCCGTTAGTCTAAAAATGAATCCGGAAGATTTTAATAAGTGTTTGGATGAGAAAAAATACGAAAAGGAAATAAACAATTCCGTTAGCGAGGCTCAAGATTTTGGTATTACCGGCACCCCGGCTTTGTTTATTAACGACCAATTCGTCGGCGGACTTGTTCCGACGCAACAATTAAAACAGATTATCCAGGGAGAAATAGATAAACAGAACGGAAAAAAGACGGAAGGAGAAAAGGAACAAGCGGAGAAAGATAAAACTTCGGAGAATAAATAGATTTTTTAAGCGCCCCTCCCGCCGGGAGGGGCGCTTTTTGACAAGCGTCAACCATCAGGTAGAAAATAGCGTCTAGAAAGATTGACCAAATATTAAAAAGGAGAAGCCCCTAGGTAAATTCAACCTTAATTCCCCGTTTTCTCTGACAGGAATTTCTCCACGACTCCGTATATTCTTGCCAATTCATTCCTCACTTCTTCACTATCGTAATCAGCCCGATGCGCTTTCTGCTTATCATATCTGGTGGAAGATTGGTCCAAGTGAAGATCAAAAACAACTTGTCCTTCCTCCTCTTGTGTGTATAAATGGAAACGTGGATAGCGTTGGTCGCTCAAGGGCCTGATGTGACTACTTTTTTTACTGTACTTGTCAAAAATAGGGAAATAACCGGCCTGGCGAACTATATAGTCGAGATTGTGACTCAAATTATTGGGTACTCTAAATTTCATAAATTTTCAAGGAAAATAATTAAACAACACGAACTTCACTGTTGTAGCACAAGACTTTTCTGCCTTTCCAAACTACAGCATTTTATTGATATTTGTCAATTTGTGTGCTAGAGTGGGCTTGTTGGAAAGCAAATCTCATCTTCTAACCGGATAATAGGTTGGTTAGATCGTCTTTAGACAGCTCAAATCAGAGTCAGTAAAGATAATTGTCGTTAAGATTTAATCAGGAATAAATATGTACCGTACCAATAATTGTGGAGAACTTAACAAAGAGGATGTCGGTAAAAAAGTTGTAATGTCCGGCTGGGTTAACAAACGACGGGACCATGGCGGGGTAATTTTCATTGACCTGCGAGATCAATATGGCATTACCCAACTTAAATTTGATCCCAGTATTGACAGAAAAGCCTACCAAGAAGCCGATAAGCTGAGAAGCGAATGGGTAATAAAAGTGGCTGGCAAGGTTTTGGCCAGACCTCAGGATATGATTAACCCCAAGTTGACTACCGGCGCAGTGGAAATCGGAGTGAACGAATTAGAAATTCTTAACAAAGCTAAAACACCTCCTTTTGAAATAGACGGCCCTGAAGAAGCCAATGAAACCATCAGATTAAAATATCGTTATTTGGATCTTCGCCGGCGAAAAATCCAAAAACTTCTGCGCGGGCGAGAAGAAATGATCAGGATAATCAGGAAGTATTTTTCACAGCGTGACTTTCGGGAAATCCAAACTCCAATCTTGGCCAACTCTTCTCCGGAAGGCGCTCGTGATTGGCTGGTTCCCTCTCGTCTTTATCCTGGCAAATTTTACGCTCTACCCCAAGCGCCGCAACAGTTCAAACAACTTTTGATGGTTGGCGGTGTGGACAAATATTTTCAAATCGCTCCTTGTTTTCGCGATGAAGACCCTCGTCGGGACAGACATTTTGGCGAATTTTACCAATTGGATATGGAAATGGCTTTCGTAGAACAGGAAGATATTTTCAAAATAATGGAACCGTTAATGATTGAATTGGTAAAAGAATTAAGCAATAAAAAAATAATCAATTTAAATCCTGACAATTCGTTTCCGCAAATACCCTGGCGAGAAGCAATGAATCTTTACGGCTCCGATAAACCGGATTTGCGTTTTGATTTGCAAATTAAAGCGATTACCAATCTGGTTAAAAATTCCGAATTTGCCGTATTCCGCCAAGCGGTGGAAAGAGGTGGAGTGGTCCATGCTCTCAGAATTCCCGGTGGCGCCCGTTTTTCTCGCAAAGAAATAGATGAATTAACGGAATTAGCCATTAGTAAGGGCGCCAAGGGATTGGCCTATATTGTTATCAAAGAAAGCGGAGAGTACCAATCACCCATAGTTAAATTTTTAGGAAAAGAAACGGTTGACAAAATTGTTGAGAAAGTAGGAGCAAAAGCAGGTGACATTATTTTCTTTGGAGCCGATCAGTGGCGCACTGTTTGCGATTCCTTGGGAATAGTCAGAGATAAATGTGGCGAAAAATTAAACTTGAAAGATAAAAACAAAGCCGCCTTCGCTTGGATCACCGATTTCCCCATGTATGACTATTCGGAGATTGAAGAGGGTAAAATAGATTTTAGCCACAACCCTTTTTCCATGCCCCAAGGCGGTCTTAAAGATTTGGAAACAAAAAATCCATTGGATATCTTGGCCTACCAGTACGATTTGATTTTAAACGGCTTGGAAATTTCCAGTGGGGCTATTCGTAATCATCGCCCGGAAATAATGTACAAAGCTTTTGCTATTGCCGGCTATTCCAAAGAGGAAGTTGATGAAAAGTTTGGGCATATGGTGGAGGCTCTGAAATTTGGCGCTCCACCCCATGGGGGAAACGCTCCCGGCATAGACAGACTGTATATGGAGTTGGTTGACGCCGAATCCATTCGGGATATTTACGCTTTCCCCAAAGATGGACAAGGGAAAGATTTAATGCTGGGCAGTCCTTCGGAAGTTTCGCCGGAACAATTGGATGAATTGGGCTTGAAAATTAAAAAAACCGCCAAGTAAATGCTATGCAATACCAAGTTCAGCTAGATGAATTTAAAGGACCACTGCCTCTATTATTGGAATTGATAGAAAAAAGAAAACTTGATGTAACTTCTGTTTCCTTGGCCAAAGTGACGGACGATTTTCTGGCTTATTTAAAAGAGAGGGAAGAGGTTAGTTTGCAAAATCTTGCCGAGTTTTTGTTTGTTGCTTCTCAACTTATTTTAATCAAATCAAAGGTGCTCCTGCCTTTTTTTGAACTAACCGCCGAGGAAGAGGAAGACATCAAAGAATTGGAAGAGAGATTAAGAGAATATAAAAAATTCAAAAAGGCCGCTCGGCAACTTGGTCGACGCTGGCAACAACAAAGGATTGCTTTTTGTCGTGAGCAAACAATTCCTATCCAAGTGAAACCCTCCTTTCCCCCCTTGGAAAAAACGGAATTAGCCAAAGCCTTGACCTCACTATTAAAAAGAGATGAAACGCCGGCGGTTCTGGCCGAAGAAACCATAGAAAAAACAATCAGCCTGGAAGAAAAGCTGGCTTCTCTTAAAAAATCAATCTCCCAACGGGTGGAAATCAGTTTTCGGGAATTGGTGAAAAACAGTCAAGATAAAGCGGAAGTCGTAGTTTCTTTCTTGGCGATTTTGGAAATGTTAAAACAGCGTTTCATCACCGTGCGACAAGAGGGTGCCTTTGGCGAAATTAGTATTAAAAGGCTTTCCAAGTTATGAACGGGCAAGCCGGCCACCTCCGGTGGCGACCTCGAATTAAAATTCCAAAAATTTAGAATAAAGAAACAATGAAGCAATCAACGGCAAAAAATAATCAGAATTCAAAAGACCAGGCAAAAAAGATGGCGGTCACAGAAGCGATTCTTTTCAGCAAAGGTGATCCGGTTGAAATTAAAAGTCTAATCAAGTTTTTAAAAATCTCTCCCGCAAAATTTTCTCAAATCTTATCAGCATTGAAAGAAAAATACGCCCAAGTGGACAGTGGTTTGCAAATAGTTGAGAAAAAGAATAAAATACAGCTGGTCACTAAAGCCAACCTGGGCTTGTTAGTTAACAAGTTTCTAGGGCAGAGCCTGAATGAAAAACTTTCCGCCGCGACTTTGGAGACATTGGCCATCATCGCTTATCGCGGACCGATAACCAAGGCGCAGATAGAATATATTCGTGGCGTCAACTCTTCTTTTGCCTTAAAAAATCTCTTACTGAAAGGGGTGGTTGAAAGACGGGAAAATCCCTTGGATAACCGCTCCTACATCTATGAAATCAGTTTTGATTTTTTGCGTAAAATGGGGTTGAAAAGAGTCAGTGATTTGGAAAATTATGAAGAGCTTTCCCAAAAGCTTTCGGAAAAAGTTAAAAATGGTGATTTTTCAGAAAATAATTCTTCTGCTAAAAAATGAAAGATATTGTGAAAATTAACCTGGTTAGCACAATAGTTTTTATCCTCTCTCTGGGTACGGGGATTTTTCTGCTTAGAGATTATCACCGTTTGCAAGCCGGGCAAACGCTCTTGGTTCGCGGCGTTCAAGATCACAAAGTTCAATCACTTTCGTCCTCGCCAAGAAAAAAACAGAGTGACAATTTTGATAAAAACAATTTGCTTCTCAGACAAGCAATTACTGTGGAAAAAGATTTGGCGCCAAAGCCGATTCCACTACCCGTCAAAAAAGAAGGGGTGGGGCGAACTTATGTTCGGGCCAAAAGCGCCGTAGCTGTTGATGTGGGCAGTGAAAAAATTTTATACGATCAAAACGCCAATCGTCGCTTGCCTATTGCCTCTTTAACCAAATTGATGACAGCTTTGGTAGTCTTAGACAATCTTAAGGATTTATCCAAAGAAGTTGTCACTATTGACCGGGAAGTCTGTAACGCTCCCACCAGCAAGGTCGGTTGTCCCACCAGCACCCATTGTTTTTCGGATGTTCTTCACCCGGGAGAAAAGGTGAAAGCCCAGGATTTATTGGAGGCAATGCTGGTCAATAGCGCCAATGATGCCGCCATAGCCCTGGCTAAACATATTGCCGGTTCCCAAAAGAAATTCGCCGAATTAATGAATAAAAAGGCTCGAGAAATTGGCTTGCGCGACACTCATTTTTGCAACCCCTCCGGTTTAGATGACGAAGAAGATGGTTCCGAAAAATGTTATTCTTCGGCTGCCGACGTTGCCAAAATAGTTGTTTACGCTCTCAAAAACAAACGCTACCAAGATTTGCAAAGGGTTTTTAAAATCAAAGAAAAGTGGTTTACTTCTTTGGATAACCAAAAGAAACATCGTTTTGCCACCACCAATATTCTTTTGGATTCCATGCCTAATTGCTTGGGAGCCAAAACCGGTTTTACTTACGAGGCCGGCAAAACTTTAATGATGATTGCCAATCATCCTCAAGACAAGAATATTAAAGTAGTCGCCGTCATCCTTAATGATCCCTACCGTTTTGAAGATGCGCAAAAATTATTCAACTGGATTTTCCAAAGTTATAATTGGCAGGATGTAAATTATCAAAAGTAAGTTATGCAAATTGCTCAAATTGAAACAATTCCGGAAGTCTTAGCTCTAGCTAAAGTTATTGTCCTATCTGTTTCAGCCTTCTTTCTGGCAATGACACTCACTCCCTTTTGGGCGCATTTTCTTTTTAAGCATCGTATTGGCATTAAAATCAAAGAAAAGTCCGTTGATGGCCAAAAACTAAAATATGTCAATAAATTGCACGCCTACAAAGACGGCACGCCGACAATGGGTGGGGTTCTGATTTGGGGAACAGTTATCCTGCTGGCTTGGTTAATGAATTGGCTGGCGCCATTTCTTTCCGAAAAATTTCGCAGTGTTTGGATAAGTCGGTTGGATTTTTTTTCCCGCAGTCAAACTTGGCTACCTCTTTTCTTTCTGCTCACCACCGCTCTTTTGGGATTGGCCGACGATTGGATGAGTATCAAAAAAATCGGTGGCAACAAGGGTGGCGGAATGCGCTTTGGTTGGCGTTTACTCTGGACATTGGCCATTTCTTCTTTCGGCGCTTGGTGGTTTTACACCAAACTTGATTGGAACAGTATTCATGTGCCGGCGGTGGGAGATATCACCATTGGCTGGCTTTATATCCCTCTCTTCATCTTTGTGGTTATCGCCACCGCCTTCTCTTCCAACGAAACCGACGGCTTGGATGGCTTAAACGCCGGGATTTTAATTCAAGCTTTTGTCGGTTTCGCTGTTATAGCTTTTTTTCAGGGACGTATGGATTTAGCCGCTTTTTGCGCGGTGGTGGCCGGTTCTCTGCTGGCTTTTCTTTGGTTCAATTTTTATCCGGCGCGTTTTTTTATGGGTGACACCGGCTCTTTTTCTTTGGGAGCAACTCTGGGCGTAGTGGCCTTGCTCTTGAATTCGGTTCTGGTTCTCCCTTTTCTGGTTAGTGTTTATGTGCTGGAAGCTCTTTCCGTTACTATTCAATTGGTCAGCAAAAAATTCTTTCATCGCAAAATATTTTTAGCCGCTCCTCTTCATCACCATTTTGAAGCTAAAGGTTGGCCGGAAACCAAGGTGACCGTTCGCCTTTGGATTCTCAATGCTATTTTTGCCGTCCTGGGAATTTTAATCGGCATTATTGGCGGAGGGTAACTATTAGCGGAGGTGTTATCCAACCGCACTTGAATATAAATCCTGACTTGTTAAGTTTTTATGAAAATTATACAAAAAAAATCTTTGGGACAAAATTTCTTGCGGGATAAAAGCATTCTCCAAAAAATCATTTCCGCCGGCGAACTTACTCCCCAAGACAATATCTTGGAGATCGGACCGGGCGAGGGAGTGTTAACCAAAAGATTATTATCGGGCGGAGCCAAAGTGGTGGCTATTGAAAAAGACAAACGATTGCAAGCAAAAAACAGTCCCTTATTAAAATTAAAACAGAAGTATCCCGACAAACTAAATTTGTACTTCGCCGATGTTTTGACAATCAATCTGCCGGAAATTTTGCAAAAGGAAAATTTTACTGATTACAAAATTATTGCCAACATTCCTTATTACATCACCGGCAAAATCATTAGATTGATTTTTCAGCAGAAAAACCTACCAAGCCTGGTGGTTCTTTTGCTACAAAAAGAGGTGGCGGAAAGAATTTGCGCCTCTCGGGGAAAGGAGAGTATCCTTTCCTTGTCGGTCAAATATTTTGCCCAACCGGAAATTGTCGCCCACGTTCCTCGTCAAGCTTTTTTCCCCGAACCCAAAGTTGATTCTGCCATTCTCAAATTAAAACCGAAAGAAAAAATTGATCGGAGTCAAGAAAAAAATTTTTTTCGTCTCCTAAAAGTCGCTTTTTCTTCTCCCCGGAAAACTCTGCGTAACAATCTGAAAAATGTTTTTAATTTGCCGGAAAAAAGGTGGGAAGAAATATTTTCCGAATTACAGTTGAATGAGCGTGTTCGCGCAGAGAAACTTTCTTTGGACGACTGGTTTAAATTACTTAAATTGCTGGACAACCAGTTCTCCTCTTTACATAATTAGTATTTATCTTGCTTAACTCATTCAGGTTTATCCTCCTAAAGCCTTTACCAGTCAAGCTCTCCGGATGTTATTTTCGGACACATGTTTGACTTCTTCTTTAATCAACAAAGTGTTAAACATCAGGTAGAAAATAACATCCGGAAAGCTTAAATATTAGAAAAGGAAAAACCCCAGATGAGTTCGTTGTTTTTCATTGCTCTTGAGTTTCTGTTTTTGTTTTTGCGCGCCACTCAACTCGTCAGCGCTTGACAATATTTTTTTTATAGTATATACTGGAAAGAGTTGATAAAAATAATATGCAATAGAAGGTGGTTATTTAGGCAAATTCAAGACCTAGGACCATTGCTGTTGGGCGCCTTCGTTTTTTTTGTTTATTTGCTAATTTAATTTTCACCAAACAAAGATGTCTGCCAAAGAAATCGTAGAACTGGAAGGGGAAGTGGTGGAATTGCTTCCCAGCACAATGTTCAGAGTGAAATTGGAGAATGGACACATTATCCTGGCCCACATTTCCGGTAAAATGAGAATCAATTTTATTAAATTAATGCCCGGCGACAAAGTATTGGTGGAAATGAGCCCCTATGATTTGACCCGAGGCAGAATTACCAAGAGATTGTAATGATAAATTAGCGATTAAGAGTATAAGAATCCAATCTAATGAAAGTCCAAGCTTCTGTAAAAAAAAGATGCCCCAAGTGCAAAATAGTCCGTCGTAAAGGGCGAGTTTATGTTATTTGCGCTAATCCCAGGCACAAACAAAGGCAAGGATAAGAAAGACAAACAAACTGAATAATTTAATCGGAAAGTTTTAAAACATTAGCAAATCAATATGGCCATCAGAATTTCCGGGGTTAATATCCCAGACAATAAAAGAATAGAAATAGCTTTAACTTATATTTTCGGTATCGGCAGAAGTCGCGCCAATAAAATTTTGGAAAAAGTTGGTATTGATAAAAATCTGCGCGCTAAAGATATTTCCTTAAAGGATGTTAAACGTTTACGTGACGAGATTGAAAACAATTACGTCCTGGAAGGAGAGTTGAAAAGAGAAATAATGATGAACATCAAAAGATTGAAAGAAATAGGTTGTTATCGCGGTCTGCGTCATATCAAAGGTTTGCCTGTTAGGGGCCAAAGAACCAGAACTAACACTAGAACTGTTCGCGGTAATAAGAGGGTGACAATGGGTAGCGGACGTCGTACCGTTGAGAAAAAATAAACTTTAAGAAATTTAATCCATCTTTTATTTATGGACAAAGAAAAGACCAATCAGACAGACAAAGAATCTTCTGTGAAAACAGTTTCTACAGCCACAAAGGACGAGGCTGTTTCTTCTCGCGTCAAATCGGAGGATCAAGAATTGGAAAAAAAAGAAGAGACAAGCAAAAAATCTGACCAAGCTAAAACTGTTTCTTCCACTGTGAAAGCAAACAAACCTGCCGAAAAGGACGAAACAAACAAAGAACAATCGGAAGTGCAAGCAAATTCCACTTTTCGCAAGAAAAAAAGAAATCGTCGTCGGCAAGTCAGAAGAGGCCGGGTGTACATCAAATCTTCCTACAACAACACCATTGTTCTGTTTTCCGATATGCACGGCAACGCTTTGGCTTGGTCTTCAGCCGGATCATTGGGCTTTAAAGGTGCCAAAAAAGCCACTACCTACGCTGCCAATCAAGTTGCCCTGGACGCCGACGAAAAAGTGAGAAAGTACGGACTCAAGGATGTTGAAGTTTTTGTGAAGGGAGTTGGCAGTGGTCGAGACGCCGCTTTGCGAGCCTTGGCTCAAAAAGGTTACAACATTATCTCAATCAAGGACACTACGCCCGTTCCTCACAACGGTTGTCGTCCCCGAAAACCAAGGAGGGTATAATTTTAATTTTGGAAATCTAAGATATGGCAAAAATAAGTTCAAAATGCAAACTCTGTCGTCGGGCAAATGAGAAGCTATTTCTTAAGGGAGATCGTTGTTCCAGCCCCAAATGCGCTTTGGTGAGAAAACCGTACGCTCCGGGAATGCACGGCAATTCCGGCGTGCCCCGTGGCTTGTCCGAATACGGCAAACAATTAAAAGAGAAGCAGAAATTAAAGAGAATCTACGGAGTAAGTGAAAAACAATTGCGCCGTTTCTTGGAAATGGCCAGACGCCAAAAGGGGGTTTTGGGAGACAATTTATTAACTCTTTTGGAGTACAGACTGGACAACGTAGTTTACAGGCTGGGTTTGGCCCAAAGTAGAGCGCAAGCCAGGCAATTGGTTTCTCACAAAATGTTTGCCGTTAATAATAAAATGCTCAACATTCCTTCCGCCATCTTAAAAGTGGGAGATGTTATTACCGTCAGAGAAAACAAACGGGATAAAAAATTGCTGAAAGAAATCCAAGCCATTCTTTCCAAAGATCAAAAAGTTGCCAAATGGTTGGCTTTTGATGTTAAAAAAATGGAGGGAAAAGTTTTGGCCAAACCAAACAGAGAAGAAGTTGCCCTCAATGTTGATCTGGCTATGGTAATAGAGTTCTACTCCAGGTAGCAGTTATCATCAATCTAGCTAATCGCCAACTTTTTAAAAATTGTAACAATTAAAAAGAAATACCATGTTCTCAATCTCATTACCCAAGAAGCCAATCTACAAAGAAATAGACGACAAAACCGGTCAAGTGATAATTGAAGAGTGTTTTCCCCGCTACGGAGCGACTTTGGGGAATTCTCTCCGCAGGGTATTATTATCTTCTTTGGAAGGAAGCGCCATTGTGGCTGTAAAAATCAAAGGGGTTACGCACGAATTTACCGCCATTGACGGAGTTGTTGAAGATGTTGTCCAGATAATTTTAAACTTGAAATCCGTCCGCTTTAAACTCAACGGAGTTGACGAAGCCACCGCTTTTCTTAAAGTCAAGGGCAAAAAAGATGTAACGGCCAAGGATTTTGAAACAACTTCCGAGGTGGAAGTGATTGATCCTGATGTTCACATTGCCACCATTACTGATGGTTCTACCACTCTGGAGATGGAAGTGACCATCAAAAAAGGTTTGGGCTACGTTCCCGTTGAACAACAAGAGAGCGATAAAACCATTGGAACCATCGCTGTTGACGCTATCTACAATCCAATAAAGAGAGTGAATTTTACCGTTGAGAATATGCGAGTCGGTAAAAGAACCGATTATGAAAGAGTAATTCTTGACATTGTCACTGATGGCAGCATTTCTCCGCAAGAAGCTTATCAACAAGCTATTGAAATTCTGATGGCGCAGTTTAACGCCATCTCCTCATTTGCGGAAGCGGAAAGCGAAGATGAAACCGACGAAGAGGAGACCCGGGAAGTTGATGAGGAGAAAGAAGAAAAAGAAGCAGGAGAAATCGCTGAAGCTGATGCCAAGGAAAAAGCAATTACTAAAATAGCTGACTTGAAACTGCCGGCTCGGATCGTCAGCATCCTGAAAGATCATCGCATAACCACCATCAAGCAATTGGAAAAGAGTACCGAAGAAAAACTCTTAAGCCTGGAAGGATTGGGAGAAAAGGGGGTAAAGGAAATTAAAAAAGCTATTGGTAGCTTGGGGGTGGTTCTTAAATCGGAGTAGTTATTAAGTAAGAAGGTAGTTCGCAAAATAAATATAGGTTAATTTTAATAAAAGCGGTATGAGAAAAAGGAAAAAAGGGAAAACTTTATCCAGAAGCGCCGATCAAAGAAAAGCCTTAGTCAGGACAATGATTAGGAGTTTTGTGCATAACTCTTCTATCAAGACAACTTTGGCCAAAGCCAAGTATCTGAAGCCAAAGGTGGAAAAATTGATTGGAACCATTCAGAGAAAATTAAAAAGAGGTGATGATCTAACTGTTATTGTTAGATATCTCCGAAAAAATTTTGATATCCAAACCAGTAAAAAACTGATAGAAATCGCCAAAAAATATCAAGATCGGGCTGGCGGTTTTTTGCGGGTAATCAAGTTGGTTAATCGCCAATCCGACAAAGCCAAAATGGCCATCTTGGAATGGGTGGAGGAAGCCGGGAAATCTTCGGAAGAATTGAAAAAGAAAAAGTCGCTTGGAAAAAGCAATTCCGAGAAGAAAATAATTCCCGAATCTAAAGAGAAGAAAGATTTGACAAGTAAAGTAAAAGAAGTAAAAGAAGAAAAAGCAAAAAAGGAAGATGGAGCAGACAGTTCTGACAAGAAATAACAATAAACATTAGAGAGCAGGTCAATGAATAAACGTAAACAGGAAAAAGCAAAGAAAAAACATCCCGAATTTGTTGTTTTTGATGCCAAAGGAAAAATTTTGGGCAGATTGGCTACGGAAATAGCCAAAGTGCTTTCCGGGAAAAACAAAGTTGATTATCAGCCGAATGTCGGTGGTCGTGATTGGGTGATTGTTATCAATTCCGATTATGTCAAATTGTCGGCCAATAAAACCGGTAAAAAAGTTTACTGGAAACACTCCGGTTATCCGGGAGGAATAAGTTCCATCACCTTCAAAGATTTTATCAAAAAAGATTCTCCTCAGGTAATAAAATTGGCCGTCAAAGGGATGTTGCCCAAGAATAAACTTTCCCGAGAGGCGCTTAAAAGATTGAGGGTGTTCAAAGGAGAAAAGCATGATTTTGAAAGATATACCGGTAATACAAACGAGAAAGCCAACAAAAAAGAGGAAAAAGCGAGAAATAATTAAAATAGTTAAAAAAGCAGATTTCTATGAGCAAGAAGAAAGAACAATATTATGAAGGCTTGGGGCGACGCAAATCAGCCGTTGCCAGAGTACGTATTAAAGAAAGTAATAAAAAAGAACAGGAATTTTTAATAAATGAACGCCGACCGGAGGAATACTTTTTCACTCAAGAATTAAGAGAAATAGTTGTTTCTCCTCTAAAAGCGACTTCTCTGGAAGGAAAATTTGATGTTAGTGTAAAAGTTAAGGGTGGCGGACAGCGAGGTCAAGCGGAAGCTGTTCGTCTGGGACTGGCGCGTGCTTTGGTCAAGTTTGACGGTGAACTGCAAGAGACTTTGAGAGATTTGGATTATCTCAAGCGTGATCCTCGCGCCAAAGAAAGAAAGAAGCCCGGTTTGAAAAAAGCTCGCCGAGCGCCTCAGTGGAGCAAGCGTTAGACAAATTTCAAAATCAATATCAAAAAAAACGCCGACAAGGCGTTTTTTGTTTGTTGCTTTAATCATAAATTGGATGAAAGACCGATAATTTAAAAAAGGGCAAAACCGTTTGTAATGGCTCTGCCCGAGAATGGTTCTATTTAGGAGGAGAAGGGGGGTATGAAAATACTTGACCTGTCCGGTCAATAGCGCAACGCTGTCCACATCTTGGACATATCCATACTACCCCGGCCTCCTGCCGGAGCGGTTGCCCGCACTTGCCACATCTTAAGCTCCTACTAAAATCATTTTTTCCTTCTTTTTTATTTTTTAGCATTAGAAAACTCCTCCTTTCTATTCTTTTTCAATGCTTTCTTCAACAAAAGAACAAGCCGAACGTTTCGCTCGGCTTGTTTTTATTGAAAATTTTTATTTTTTCCGCAAAAACAAACCGACCGAATCAAGAAAGGTCCAAAACCAAAAGAAACTATAAAAATTGGCGGTTTGTTTTTTCACTGTCGTTTGCAAAAGAAAATTATGACCACTACTCATTATAAATCCAAATTGACTTTTGTCAAATTTTCTTTAAAGGTATATTTTTTTGTGCTAAACTTAATTTGTCTGATTCCTAATTTCTTAACTCGGCCAAATGGAAAATGGCGCCTATTTGGAATTTATCAAAAATCATGGCTACTGGCTTTTGTACTTTCTGGTTATTATTGAAGGACCTTTGACGACTTTGATTGCCGGCAGTTTGTCGGCCTTGGGCGTGATGAATTGGTTTATTGTTTGGTTGATATCAGTGGCCGGTGATCTTACAATGGATCTGATTCTTTACAGTTTCGGTTTTTTTGCTCACAAACCAATCGGACAATTTTTACAGCGCCATCCCGGACTACACGCTAAACAGGAAAAAGTAAAAAAATTTTTTCATCGTCACGGAGGTAAGTTGATATTCTTTGTTAAAATTTCCACCGGCCTTTGCTACTTAACTTTTATCACCGCCGGCATGACCAAGATGTCTTTGAGAAAATTTCTTTTCTTTTCTTTCTTGGGCGGTCTAATTTGGAGCGGTTTCTTGGTGGCCGTTGGTTATTTTTACGGCAATCTCTACGAACGTTTTAACGACTACATTGAAAAATCCGGTTTGTTGATTTTCGGTCTGGTCACTCTGGCTTTTTTCACTGTAATAGTTCTGAAAAAATGGCAGACGTCTAAAATTTTCAAACAAAACAATGGCTAAAATTTTATTCGGAGTAGCCGGCGAGGGCTTTGGACACGCCACCAGAGCGGAAGTGGTGATTAGATATTTGCAAGAGCGGGGACACAAAGTGAAAGTCATTACCTATTACAAAGGCTATCAGGAACTTTCCCGGCATCCGGACATTAAAACAATCAAAGTTTTTGGCTTACGCTTCGGACACAAAGAAGGAAAAACCAGCTACTGGAGAACGGTCCTGGTAAATTTAAAAAGAACCCGACAAGCCAAAAACAGTTTTTTTCGCGTTAAAAAACTAATCAAGAAATTTAAACCTGACTTGGTAATTACTGACCTGGAGCCCTGGTCATCTTTATTTGCCACTCTCTACAAAATTCCGCTGATCTCCATAGATAACCAACATCGCATCAACAGAGGCAAACTGGAAATTAAAAACAAGTGGTTAGCCAATTATTTACTAAACAAAATAGGGGTTTCCACTATTGCCCCCAGAGCAGAAGCTTACATCATAATCACCTTTTTCAAATTTAAAGTCACCAAGCCAAAAACTTATTTGGTTCCGCCTGTTTTAAGACCGGAAATTCTTCAAGCCATTCCCCAAACGGGAGAACATATCTTGGTTTACGACACTACCCACAGCGCCGATATTGTCAAAATTTTGCGAAGCGTCCCCGGCCAATTTATCATTTATGGACACAACCATTCCCGGAAAATGGACAATTGTTTGTTCCGAAAAAACGACCAAGAAAAATTTTTACAAGATTTGATTTCCGCCCGAGCGGTTATTGCCAGCGCCGGAATGACTCTTATCTCAGAGGCCCTGCAACTGGAAAAACCATATTTGGCTCTACCGGTGGCCGGCAGAATAGAACAGTTGGTTAATGCCCACTATCTCAAAAAACTCGGTTTTGGCGATTATCAAGAACAACTAAGTTCAGAGAGTGTGAAAAAATTTCTGGCAAAGTTACCCGACTATCGCCAAAATCTCAAACACTACCCCAAAATAAAAAATAATGATAAACTATATAAGACACTGGACAAAATTTTGTCAGAGATTTTGTCCACTTCCGCCAAGCGGTAGATAGTTTGCGCGGGCGCTTTTTGCTTCCGAAAAGCGACTTCTTTGAAAAAATTAACTTTCTATCAGAAAAAAGAAACAATGTCTGAACAACTTACGGAAAAATTGAAAATAAAAACAAAAGAAACAAAAGTTTTTACCGATGAAAAACTGGCGGTTTTTAGCAACAGCTTTGAATGTCAGTCGGATGATTTTTTTCATCAACAAATGGGGGTTCTTTTTGGTGTGATACAAGTTTTGGATCATTCCCAAAATTCCGAGTATCTCCCTAATTTATTGACCGCTGTTATTAAGAAATCATTTTATTCTCACAAACACAAAGAAGTGGGAGAAAATTTTGAGTACGCCCTCAAAAAAGCCAATTTGGCTTTAGCGGATTTGGCCGAGCACGACATCGTGGAATGGATAAACCATCTCCACGCCATCGTGGGAGTTATCCATGGCAACAAACTCTATTTTACTCAGGTTGGGCAGGGAGTTTTACTCTTAGGACGCAGAAAAAATTTAACACTTCTTTCGGAACAAATTGGACCACCATCTAAGCATCCAATTAAAACTTTTAACAACATTTTGGAAGGGGAATTAAAAAATAATGACTTATTGTTGGTGAGTAGTCCGACAATCGGTAAAATTTTTACTCTGAGTGATTTGAAACGACTTTATAAAACCTTTACTGTTAAAGAGTTTATTGAAATTTTTCAAAAAACCATCAAGAAAGAAGGAGAAAACATTTCCACTTTGCTTATCAGAGTCAGAAAAGAAAAGAAAAAACCGCTTAAAAAAACCGGTATTAAAACCGCCGACGAAATTATCGCCAGCACTAATTTTTTGGGAGGAAACATTGCGTCCCCTGTTCCGAAGAAAGAGAAAAAGGAATCCGTTTCAATCGTAAGCGACAAAAGCAGTGGAGCGGTCGCCGGACCACAGGGAAAGGAAGAAATACCGGAGCGCCCTGTTTCTGGCAGCGGATTTTCTTCTTCGGAGAAAAAAGCGGCTACTCTCAGCCGGGCAGTTGACAAGGATGATAAAAATAAAGATAAAAATAAAGATAAAGAAGTCAAACTATCAACTAAGAAATATTCAGAGACAACGGACACTATTCATATTAAAGAAACCAAGGTAGAGAAAATTGCAAAAGACAGTTCTTCTGCTCAGTCACCAAGCCAAACAAATAAAAGCGCAACTTCTTCTCCTGGAAAAGAAAAAATAAAAGCTGACTTCGCCACCAAGTCTCCCTTAGAAGAAGCGAAGGAGAAGACGAGTAAGCTGAAGAAAAAATCAAAAATAAAAAATTTTGATGTCATTAAAAGCAAACCTCCAAAAAAACAAGACGACTTTTCTCCTTTTGAACAAAATCCGGAAATTTTTATCAGGGAGGACGATTTGGAAATCAAGAAGAGGAGCAAGAAATTACCCCTACCTCAGCTCAAAAAATTTTTCCAACCAACCAAAAATTTAATAAAGGAAAAAGGCGAATCCTACCCATTAGGTAAAAAACAGAAAATAAATAAAAAATTTTTAACAAACTGGAAGCGCAATGTTTCTCAAAAAATTAGTCAATTTTCACTTGGAAGAAGTGCCAAAAAAGTTTTTACAATGCTTGTTCTATCTCTAACTATTCCTAGAAAATTCACTCAATGGTACCGCAAAAATAAAAGATTTCCTACTCCCCATCTCTCAAGCAAACAATTAGTCGCTTTTAAAAACCCAAATAACCTAAAAAAAATTCTTGTTTACAAGCTACATCAATTAAAATTGTTCTTGCAAAACACTAGAATTAAAAATATCACTCTTTCCAAATTATTTAATTTCCTGTTTTTAATTTTCATTTTGGTTGGTGTTCCTCTTTTTTTCTCCAAGATTTTTTCTGACCGATCTTCGTCTCCGAAAAAAATAGCAGACGATCAAAAAAGCCCCGCACAAGAAAACACTATTTCTAGTGACTATAAAAATCGCCCGGAAATAGGGCTATTCGCAGAACTCTCTGCCCCGGTAAGCTTGTTGTTTGGCAACGACAAAGAAATGATAATCTACACAGACAGCGGAGAACTGTTGGAAAGTATTGGTTACCAAAAAAACAGCCAAGCTATCCCTTCGGCCAGTGAAGCTATTTCTTCCGACTTAAAGGGTTTGGCCTACAGCGAACCTTTGAATTTGTTTTTTCTTATTTCCGATTCTCAAGTTATTTCCTACAGTCCGGTCACCAAAGAATTTTTCCAGAATAAAATAAATCTGCCTAAAGATTTTAAACTCCTGGCCGAAGGGACATATCTGGACTATCTTTATTTACTGAACGGCCAAGACGGCCAAATCTATCGTTATCCTCGAGCAACCGGAGGTTTTGGTCCGGCCAAACTCTGGCTGAAAAATCCTCTTTCAAACCGAAATGGAATAGCTGGCATGTTGGTTGACGAGAATATTAAAATAATATACGACAATGGAACGGTTGAAACTTACTTTCGGGGCAAGTTAAGCAAAAGCGCTACTTTAAATTTCAAAGATATTGTTTATCTGCCGACTGACAAAAAAAGCGAAAATTATTTCTTATTCAGCAATCAAGCCAAAAAAATTCTAGAACTTAATAAAGATGACAAAATCCAAAAAACCTATTCCGCCGAGTTTCTTAAACCGATTGATAATCATCATCGGATATTTCTCAACTCCCAAAGCAAAACTCTCTACTTGCCGGATGGTAAAAAAGTGTTCAAACTTGAGTTAAAGGAGCTTCGCGGTAATTAAAATTTTGAATCCGAATTATACTTTATCTAAATTAAATAAAAAACTTTCACTCATTTCAGAAGCCAACCCTCTTGCGGCAAAACTATCAGGGCCTTACCCTGAGAAAAAGAGAAAAGAGGGCAGTCGTCAAAAAGCGAAACTAAAAAGTGAAGCAAGAGTTGTTTTAACTAGCCAGCTCCATTAAGTTTTTGGCAATAATCTCACTGGCGCGGGGATTATAAAACTTGCCCACGTTGGCTAAAATTTTTTCCCGAATTTTCCCCGGTAATATTAACTCTTCTATTTTTTGCAAAACTAAATTTTGGCGGAAATTATCTTCTTCCAGCACCAAAGCCGCTCCCATCCGAGCCATCTCAAAAGCGTTTATTCGCTGATGATTGTTGGCGCTGTGGGTGATAGGCACCAAAATGGACGGTTTCTTGTTAGCGGAAATTTCCGCAATAGTAGTGGCTCCGGCACGAGAGATTACCACGTCGGCCAGAGCGTAAAAATGTTTTATTTCTTTACCAACAAAAGCGCGTGGATAATAACCGTCTTGATTAACCGGCAATCCCATTGCCTTAACTTCGGCCACCACTTTCTCAAAATCAAGCTCGCCCGTCTGGTGAATAACAATGTATTTTTGCAACAGCGCCGGGAGCATTTCCAAAATTCTTTTATTGATCAATCTGGCCCCCTGCGATCCCCCCAAAATAAAAATAACCGGCCGTTGATCGTCTTCTGCCAAATTTAAAATTTTTCTGGCTTCCCGGACATCGCCGTGCAAGACTCTTTCATCAACCGGAATTCCGCTTAAAAAAGTTTTGTGGGGAGGAAAATAAACTTTGGATCGCTCAAAAGAAATGGCTACCTTAGTGGCAATTGATCCTAAAAACTTGTTGGCCAAGCCGGGTTTGGCGTCGGACTCGTGGATAACAATCGGAATCCTGTATAACCAAGCGACCAGAACCACCGGCACGGAGGCGTAGCCACCCTTGGCAAAAACTGCCTCCGGCATTTCCAAGAACAAATACCATAACGATTGCAGAACGCCTAAGGGTAATTTCAAAAAGTCAGTCAAGTAGCTGAAAGAAAAATACCTTCTCAATTTGCCGACCAAAATCTTCTTGCGTCTGATTTGGTTATCAGTCATCAATTTTTCTTCCAACTTACTTTTCGGACCCAGATAAAGAAAATCAACCGCCTCTGATCCGTATTTTTTACGAATATACTCAACCACTGCCAACAAAGGAAAAAGATGCCCGCCGGTGCCGCCACCGGCCAAAACAATTTTTTTAGACATATTGTTTTTAGCTATTATTTTTTATTTTTCACCCCCTAAAACCGCATTTCCAAAACTGCTTTCAGTATACTACATTCCACCATCTTTGACCACGTACCGTATTAAATGGTGCGTTGCTTCTTTGGTTTTTATTCGTTTGTGATATGCTTACTTTTTAAGCAAAAAGAATTCTTTCAGCTTACTGCAGGGTAGTGCATTATTTTGATTGAAAAAATATCTTTTTTAAAGTGTCTAAGATGTATCTCATCCCTTGTGAGCATTTAAGTATTCCATCACTAGCGCTACCAAAAGCAAAGAATAACTCCGAAACAAACAACGATATTTTGGTAATAGATACATTGCGCGACAACTCTGGCCGTAAACACTACGCAAAAAACAGCAAGCACAAAAGTTTGACGGGTTCCAAATAAAATCGAACAGATAAAATCTGCTAAAAATTTCCGGAAACACTATGTTCCACCCATTATGATATTATAAATAATACCATAATAGCATAATAGCATTCTTGGTAGCACCAGGGATGAGCATTATGATATTATCAATAATATCATAATAAACAATGAAAACTTTGTAGATAATCTTAAACAAAAATAAAAATGGGTAGTGACAACAATTGGTGGGATAATTATCAATTAAGGTAGCAATCTAAATAAGCATTTTTAATCCGGCGGGAATTCTTCGCCTATAAAGGCGGGAGTATCTATCAACAATCGCGCTATTTTTCTTTTTTCTTTTCCAAAACAACAATTCTGCTCCGACCAAGAATAATAAACAAAAAAACTAAGAATAAACAAAAAAGAGATCATCCCGGATTCTCATTGAAGTTTCAAATGAAAACAGGAATAATCTCTTGTTGATTTTAATTCGGCGAAAGTTCCCCGTCCGTAAGGGTAGGGACATTTATAGATTGTTTCCGCTGTTTTTCCGAAAGCACCCAGCGGAAACCCGTTTAAAATTTATTATGGTAATCTTTTTGCGACTGCCATATAATTTTTTTAAATATCCTTTTACTTTCTCAAGTAAAAAGATATCTCCCTGAATCTCCACAAAACTACTCCGTACATTCCTCTGTACCAGGAATTCTAGGAATTTTTTGGTATCACCCATCAAGAAAAAATACGGGTCCACCATCGGTTCAATGATATAGACTACAAACCAATAACTTTTTTTATTATTTTCCATTTTTACATTCCTCCTTTGCTCATTTTTTTTATTTTACAAAAAAATTCATAATACACCATCACTATCAACACTGACGATATACAGACTAGTGAACGCCAAGTGTTGATGGTCGCCAATAAACTACCTTCTACTAACGGAAGGGACAATACTGTTGTAAGTAGAGCTAACAACCAAAACAAAAAGGAGTCTAATCTCTTTTTTGTTTTGACTATAGCGTTGATGAAAAATAAGTACCCTATAGCCATCAACACTTGAACTAGGATGTTAGCCACAAAGGCATTCCTGGTTACGCTCCAAAAAAGAACGGTCGAAACGACACCTATAAGAAGAATTTTGTCTTTTAAATTTAAAGACAAATTTTTGTTCTTTTGAATAGTTAGAAAGAGGAGAATAGTTACCGTCCCTAATACATTTCCGACATACATAACTGCTTTCATCACGCTGTCGGAATTTAATCCCTCGAAATTCAAGAGTGAGAGTTTCTTTATGATTATGTGAAACAAACAAAAAGAGAGCATAAAGAGAAACATCCTCAAACAAAACTACTCAGCAAGTTTTGTTGCCCAATCAAAACTTGACAACAATTATTTTTCTGTTATACTCGTTAAAGCGTTTTCGGAAATCGCCACTGTTTGTGTTTCAGTGTCGGTCTGGAAGCTGTAAGTGAAAATTATTCTAGACAGAAATATGAAAAATATTGCGATTATAAAAACCGGTGGCAAGCAATACAAGGTCAGTGAAGGCGATGTTATCAAGGTGGAGAAAATTAAAGAAGCAGAGGGGGCAAAAGTTAACTTTCCGGTTTTGTTTTTTGCCGATGAGAAGGGCATACTAATCGGCGAGCCGGAAGTAGAGAAAGTGGAAGTTGTCGCTGAAGTGGTAAGACAAACCAGAGGAAAAAAGCTGTTTGGAGTTAAACATAAACCCAAAAAGAGACAGCTGAAAAAATTCGGTCACAAACAAGCAATAACAGAAGTGAAAATAGAAGCGATCAGTAAAAAGTAAAAACTTGACTTTTCCCGCGAATTAAACTAGAATACAACGGTAATTTGTTTAAAATTATATAAATAGATCTTTGGTAACTTATGAAAAAGGAAGAAGAGACAAAAGTTGATAAAGTGATTGACAAAAGCAAAGAAAAACCCAAGTTGAGGATAAAAATAAAGGCTTTTGATCACAAAGTCATTGACCAAGCCGTCAGACAAATTATTGAGACGGCGGAGAAGAGCGGAGCTACCATCAAAGGGCCAATTCCTCTTCCGACAGAGATTAAGAAAATGACAGTCAATCGCTCAACTTTCAAAAGTAAACGAGCTAGAGATCAATTTGAAATCAGGACCCACAAAAGATTATTGGATATTATAGAACCTTCAGAAACGACCATCGGCAATTTGACTAATATGGATTTGCCGGCCGGAGTGGGGGTAGAAATCAAAATTTAGAAGATTTTTAATAATACAATTAATCAAAGTCCGTTGGGATACTGGATTAATTTTAAAACGGTTTAAGCTGTTTTTTAATTAGTCCCGGTACCAAAGATAGCCGGGTTTATTTTTTTAGAGATATGAAATTTATTCTGGGAAGAAAAATTGGAATGACAACTATTTACGATAAAGAAAAGGCGCAAAACGTCACCTTGGTTGAAGTTCCTGACAATATTGTCAACTTGGTTAGAAACGAAGAGAAAGACGGATATTCCGCTGTACAACTAAAGTTGACTGACGACAAGGGGAAAGAGGTTTTGCGAGAATTCTCCGTTTCTGAAAAAATTGATCTCAAGGTTGGTGACAAGGTTACCCTGGAACAATTTCAAGAAGGAGACAAAGTTATTGTTAAAGCTGTTTCCAAAGGAAAAGGCTATCAAGGTGTTGTTAAAAGACACGGTTTCGGTGGCGCCCCCGCCTCTCACGGACATCGGCATGATTTGCGAGCCCCCGGTTCCATCGGTAGCGCTTTTCCGGAAAGAGTGATGAAAGGAAAAAAGATGGCCGGACGAATGGGTGGTCAGAATGTCACCGTTAAAAACCTATTGGTGGTGACTGTAGATAAAGACAGAAAAATTATCGCTCTCCGAGGTGCTGTTCCCGGCAATAACAAAGGTTTGGTGAAGATAATCGGAAATTTAAAGTAACTAAAGAAAATTGATGGTCAAGATAGAAGTTAAAAATCTGAACGGTAAAAAAGTCAAGACGTTGGAATTGGCTGATGATGTTTTTGGTTTGGCGGAAAGAAATGATGATTTGATAGCTCAGGTTTACAAAGCTCAATACAACAACCAAAGAAAAAATACCGCTCACACCAAAACCAGAGGAGAGGTGCGGGGCTCCACTCGCAAACCTTGGAAACAAAAGGGAACCGGACGAGCCAGAACGGGATCCATTAGAAATCCTATTTGGCGTTCCGGCGGTACGGTTTTTGGTCCAAGGAAGGAGAGAAATTATTTGCAGAAAATTAACAAGAAAATGTTGCGTTTGGCCACCAAAATGGTTTTATCCGCCAAAGTTTCTGCCGGAGAGTTGGTAGTCTTGGAAAGTTTTAAAGAGAGCAACAATAAAACAAAAAAAATAGCTCAAGCTCTGGAAAAACTGAATTTAATGAAAGATAAAAAATTATTTGCCTTCGGCAACAAAGCCAGGAAGTTTAATTTAGCCACTCGAAACTTGGCCAAGAGCGAGAACTGCAACCTGGAAAATCTCAGTGTTTTTAATATGTTGAATTCCAAAATTATTATCACCGATGTTGACAGTTTGGAGGAATTGGAAACTAAATATTCTCAATCGGCAAGAATCTCAAAAGGTGAAGATAAGTAATAAATGAAAACCATGTCAGCTTTTTGGCGAAAAAAGAAGAAAGAGGAAACAAAGCAAGAAGATAAAAAAAATGGCAAAAAGCTTGTACTGTCTTCTTCGGAAAAAACTCAGGGAAAAACCGGTGACAAGAAAACCGGGAAAAAGAAAGAATCTGTTGTGATTCCCGAAGAGAAAGCCTCATTGGTTAACAAAATTTTGCAAAAACCGCTGATTTCCGAGGCAGTCATGCGAGCTCAGGAATTAGGTAAATACACCTTTATGGTTGACCGCAAAGCCAGTAAAAAAGAGATAGCTCTAGCCGTGGAAGCAATGTATAAAGTTACCGTGGAAAAAGTTAACATTATGAATTACAAAGGAAAGAGTAAATTTTTCCGAGGGAAAAAAGGCAGAACCAATGCTTACAAAAAAGCGATAGTGACTCTGAAAAAAGGCGAGGAAATTAAATTATTCAGTTAACAATATTTTTTATGGCAGTTAAAGTTTACAAAAAAAATAATGCCGGTCGCCGAAATATGTCCGTGGTTAAACCGGATAATCTGACCGACAAGAAACCGGAGAAGTCTCTTTTGCAAACCCTTAACAAAAAAGTTGGTCGTTCGTGGGGTAAAATCTCCGTTCGGCATCGGGGTGGTGGCGCCAAAAAGAAATATCGTTTAGTTGATTTCAAGATGGACAAAAACGGTATTCCTGGCAAAGTTATGGCTATTGAGAAAGATCCTAACAGAAGCGCTCTGATCGCCTTGGTTACTTACGCCGATGGAGAAAAAAGATATATCATTGCCACAGAAAATATGAAAGTCGGTGATAAAATAATCAGTGGAGAAAAAGTTGACATCAAAGAAGGCAACCGAACAATGTTGAAAAATATTCCGGTGGGAACAACTGTTTGCAATGTGGAAATGATTCCCGGCAAGGGAGCGCAAATGGTTAGAAGCGCCGGTTCCTCTGCTTTGCTGCAAGCTATAGATAACGGTTTTGCCCAGTTAAAAATGCCTTCTACTGAAATTAGATTGGTTAGGGGAGATTGTTATGCCACCATTGGCCAAGTTAGTAACCATGAACACAATATTTACCGTATCGGTAAGGCTGGTCGGAAAAGACACATGGGACGAAGGCCGAAGGTTAGGGGTAGCGCCATGAATCCGGTTGATCATCCTCATGGAGGGGGTGAGGGCAGACAACCGATTGGTTTGAAATATCCCAAAACTCCTTGGGGCAAGCCGGCTTTGGGCGTTAAAACCAGGAAGAAGAAAAAAGCCAGCAATAAATACATAATCAGTCGTCGCAAGAAACGTCGTAAATAATTAAAAGATTTTAAAGTCGCTATGACAAGAAGTTTAAAAAAAGGTCCTTACGTTGACCCCAGAATTTTAAAAAAGGTAAAAGGAAAAAAACCGGAAGAAGTCGGTGTTATTAAAACTTGGTCTAGGGCTTGCACTATTTCTCCGGAAATGGTTGGTTTCACATTTGCCGTGCACAACGGAAAGGATTTTGTGGAAGTTACTGTCATCGAGGATATGGTCGGGCACAAGTTGGGAGAATTTTCGCCGACCAGAAAATTTATTTCTCATGGTGGAAAAATTCAAAAAGAATTGGAGCAAGCGGCTAAAGAAAGAGAAATTCAAGCGGCTAAAGCAGCTAAGAAATAAGTTACACTAAATCCTGTGATATTATGAAAATTCAAGTTAGCTTAAAAAATTACCGAAGATCAGCCAGAAAAGTCAGGGAAATAATCCCGGTCATCAAAGGCTTGGCTGTGGAAGAGGCTCTGGAGCAACTTGCTTTTATTGACAAGGCGGCTGCTTACGATTTAAAAAAGCTTTTGCTTAGCGGAATTGCCACGGCGGAGAATGATTTTAATCTCTCAAAAGAAAATCTTCTGCTTAGTAATATTATGGTCCAAGAAGGTAAAACTCTGAAAAGATGGCGAGCCAGAGCTTATGGGCGAGCGGCGCAAATTTTAAAAAGAACTTGCCATATTTTATTGACAATTGAAGACAAAAAAGATAGTATGGAAAGCACGACTGAAAAGAATAATCAGGACCGAAGTCAAACAACTGAAACAGTAAAGAGGAGAGAAAAAAGGGCTAACAGGAACGATCAGAAAGAAAATAAAGAGATGAAAAAAGCTGAGGAGAAAAAGGCGAAAAAAATCGCCAAACCGGAAAAAGAAGCATCAGACAATAAAAAACCGACTGGCGAAAAAGAGGAAGTGAGTTCTGGAAAGGTGAATAAAAAATAATGAATAAAAATTAATAAATCTTACCGGAAATGGGACAAAAAATAGATCCAAGAGCATTCAGATTAGGAATAAACAGAGCGTGGAATTCTCTTTGGTATCACAAGAAAAAAGGTTATAAAAATTCTCTCAAGCAGGACGTTTTGTTGGCTGATTATATCAAATCGCGCTACAAAAGCGCCGGCATTGCCAGCGTGAAAATAGAGCGGAGCATCGCCAAGTTGAGAATTATTATCAATACCAATAAGCCGGGAATAATTATCGGTCGGGGTGGCTCCGGCTTGGAGGATTTGCGCAAAGATATTGAAAGGAAATTTCTTTTTAATGAAAAACTCAAGGCCATCATTGACGTTCAGGAGGTGAAAAGTATTAACGAAAATGCGCAACTGTTAGCCGATGACGCCGCTTTTCAATTGGAAAAAAGAGTCGCTTTTCGTCGTGTTATGAAAACTATGTTGGACAAAGTAATGCAGAACAAGAATGTTAAAGGAATTAAAATCCAGTTATCCGGACGATTGGGCGGTGCGGAAATGGCCAGAGTAGAGTGGTTATCAAAAGGCAACATTCCTCTGCAAACCATTAAGGCCGATATTGATTTTGCCAAATCTACCGCCGAAACGACTTATGGTACCATTGGTGTAAAGGTTTGGTTAAATAAAAAAGTTGAGGAAGATTATTTATCCAAGCAATCCAGGTAAGATTTTATTTAAAGCAAAGCTATGTTAATGCCTAAAAAAGTAAAATATCGTAAGTTACAGAGAGGTGGTAAGATTAAGGGAATTGCGCACAAAGGAGACAAGCTGTCTTTCGGAAATTTCGGGCTTAAATCGCTTGATCCGGGCGCTTTAAATTCTCGTGAGATAGAGGCGGCTCGGCGAGCGATCACTCGGTTTGTGCAAAGAGGGGGTAAAATTTGGATTAGAGTTTTTCCTGACCATTCTATGACCAAGAAAGGAGCGGAAGTGCCAATGGGAAAAGGAAAGGGTACGCCGGAGTATTTTGTTGCCAAAATCAAACCGGGACGAATAATCTTTGAAATGGCCGGAGTGAGTGAAGAGGTTGCCCGCCGGGCCTTGCGTTTAGGCTCAGACAAGTTGAGTGTCAGAACAAAATTTGTTAAGAGTGAATAAAAATATTATGAAAGCGTCAGAACTACAAGACAAGACCAAGGAAGAATTGATTCAGTTGTTGCGGAACAAACAGATTGAATTGGTTAAAACCAGATTTGCCGTTGCTAACAGGCAAGAGAGAAACTACAAGAAAATTTCTGTTATTCGCAAAGATATTGCCAGAATTAAAACCAGATTGAAAGCTGTAAAAAATTAAGCTCTATATTCAATGACAAAAGGAAGCAAGGAACAAATTAATACTACCAAAACAACTGGAAAACCCAGAAAAAGAGGGGTGGTTGTCAGCGATCAAATGGACAAAACCGTGGTGGTTAAGGTTGATACCTTAAAAAAACACCCTCGTTATATCAAAAGATACATTAGTTCAAAAAAGTACAAAGCTCATGATGAGAAGAATGCTTACAAAAAGGGCGACCTGGTCATCATTGAGGCTTGTCGTCCCCGCAGTAAACAAAAGCGTTGGCAAGTGGTCGGTTTAATCAAGCCTAACAAGTAGAGTTATGATACAAGCAGAGACAAAATTAAAAGTGGCAGACAATTCCGGAGCAAAAGTGATAGAGTGTTTCAAAATCCTGGGTGGTAGTCGTCGTCGCTACGCTTCCCTGGGAGATATTATTGTTGCTTCGGTAAAAGAAAGCGAACCGAGGGGAGCTGTTAAGAAAAAAGATGTTGTCAAAGCTGTCATCGTCCGCCAGAAAAAAACTTTGAAACGAAAAAACGGAATTTGTATTCGTTTTGATGAAAATGCCGCTGTGATTATTGATGAAAACAAGGAACCAAAGGGTACCAGAATTTTTGGTCCCATCGCCAGGGAAGTTAGGGAAGCCGGTTTTAATAAGATAGTCTCTCTGGCGGAAGAGGTTTACTAATTGGTAAAAGGTAAGCAGAATTCAATGAAAGTAAAAGTGAGGAAAAATGACAATGTAAAAGTACTCAGTGGTAAAGACAGGGGTAAAACCGGAAAAGTGCTTAGAGTTTTTCCGCGAGAGGGCAAAGTGATTGTAGAAAACATCAACCTGGTTAAAAAGCACTACAAATCACATAAAGCCGGACAACCGAGTGAAATTATGACCGTTGCCAGTCCTTTGTCCATTTGTAAAGTTCAATTAATTTGCCCCAAGTGTTCAAAACCGGTCAGGGTTGGTTCTAAAAAAATTAAGAAAGGTCAAGTGGTTAGAGTGTGTAAAAAATGCCAAGCGGAGTTTTAGCCAATTAAAAAAATATTCAAAGCGATGAATGATTTACAAGAAAAATTTAATCAGAAGGTGAAACCGGCTCTAATGAAAGAGTTCGGTTATCGCAACGTTATGGAGTGTCCCGACATAAAAAAAGTGTCAATAAATGTTGGTTTATCTCAGGCTAAAGACGATAAAGAATTTATCCAAGGCATCAAAGAAGATTTAACTTTAATAGCCGGCCAGGTTCCGGTCATTACCAGAGCCAGGAAATCAATTGCCGGCTTTAAAACCAGGCAAGGTCAACCAGTTGGTATGAAAATTACCTTACGAGGCGGAAAAATGTGGGACTTTATCTACAGGCTTATTGGAGCGGCTCTACCCAGAATCAAGGACTTCCGCGGCTTAAGCCCGAAAGCTTTTGACGAAAAAGGAAATTTTAGTATAGGTATCAAAGAACATTTAATTTTTCCGGAAATATCTACCGATAACATCAGAAACATTTTTAGCTTTCAAGTAAATATCACCACCAAGGCTAATGATCGGCAAGAAGGAATCGCTCTGTTGCGAGCTTTGGGATTTCCCCTCAAAAAGGATAAATAATTAAGATACAAATTTAGAGACAATGAATATTGATCAAATAGCGGACATGTTAACCAGAATCAGAAATGCTCAGCAAGCCAAGAAGGCGGAGGTCTTAATGCCTTCCTCCAAGTTTAAATTGGCTTTGGCTAAAATCTTAAATAAAAATGGTTATATCGGCGATATTACCAGTTTTTCGGAGAATAACAAAAATTATTTAAGCTTAAAGCTAAAATACATAAATGGTCAAGGCGTTATCAAAGGGTTGGAAAAAGTTAGCAGACAGGGACAAAGAATTTATGCCGGCAAAGATGAGCTACCGGTGGTGAAGAATGGTTATGGAATGGCAGTTATCTCCACCTCCAAGGGGCTAATGACTGACGCTCAGGCCCGTCGCGAAGGATTGGGGGGAGAGATAATTTGTAAAGTTTGGTAATTAATTTTTCAAAAAATGGCAAAAAAATCAGTTATAGCTAGAGCGCAAAAAAAGCCCAAATTCTCCACCCGCCAGGTAAACAGATGCTGGCGTTGCGGTCGTAAGCGTGGTTATATGAGAGATTTTGGCTTGTGCCGAATCTGTTTTAGAGAACTGGCTAGTCGAGGAGATATTCCGGGAGTAAGAAGATCCAGTTGGTAATAAAATTTTAAGAAGAAATATATGTCAAGAATCGGAAAACAACCTGTAGAGATTCCTGCTGAAGTTTCTGTTGATTTAGATGGGGATAAAATTTCAATCAAAGGCCCCAAGGGAGAGTTGTCTATGGACATCGCCTATGGAGTTGATGTTTCTTTGCAAGAGGAAGACGGACAAAAAAAGATTGTTGTTAAAAATAAAGATAATTCCAAAACTTCTCGCTCTCTTTGGGGAACGGTCAGGGCTTTGATTCAAAATATGATTGTTGGTGTAACCGAAGGCTTTAAAAAGGTTTTGGAACTGCATGGTGTCGGCTACAAAATGGCTGTCCAGGGCAAAAAGTTAGTCCTTCATCTTGGCTTTTCCCATCCGATTGAATTGGAAATCCCGGCAGACTTGACGGTGGAAGTGGAGAAAGAGAAGTTAACCGTTTCCGGAGTGGATAAACAAAGGGTTGGGCAATTTGCCGCCGAAATCAGAGCTTTGAGAAAAGTTGAACCCTACAAGGGCAAGGGATTCAGATACGAAGGAGAACAATTTATCAAAAAAGAAGGAAAAAAGGCGGTGGCTTCAGAATAGTCTGAACAATCAGAATAACAAGTTTATTTAATAGACAGATGATGAAAAAGAGTAAAAATTCAATGCGATTGACCCGCAAGAGAAGAATAAGAGTGAAGGGAACAGCAAAAAGACCGCGTTTGAATGTATTTCGCAGTTTGCGAGTGATTTATGCCAGCCTGGTTGATGATGAAACCGGAAAAGTTTTATGTACGGTTGATTCTCGTAAATTGAAGCGTCAACAATATGACAAAAAATCAGCCGAGGAAGTCGGCAAAATGTTGGCGAAAAAGGCTAAAAAAATGAAGATATCCGAGGTTGTCTTTGATCGTAGCGGTTACAAATATCACGGCAAAATCAAAGCTTTGGCCGAGGGGGCGCGTCAGGCCGGTTTAAAATTTTAATTTCGTCAAATTTAAATAAGTAATATGGAAAAAATTCAGGGAAAAGCGAAAAAATTAAAGAAAACAAGATTTCCTCGTCGGGAAAAGAGAGAATTTGAACAAAAAATGATTGATCTGGCCCGTGTAACTCGCGTGGTTAAGGGCGGACGTCGTTTCTCTTTTCGCGCAGCGGTTGTTATCGGTAATCGCAAGGGAAAGGTCGGTTTTGGAGTAGCTAAGGGGGCCGATGTTTCCACAGCCATCGGCAAAGCTGTCGTTGAAGCCAAAAAATCGTTAATAACCGTCAAAAGAACAAATACGACCATCGCTTTTGATCTGGAAGAAAAATATGGCGCCGCCAGAGTAATGTTGAAACCGGCCCGAGAAGGTCGGGGAATTGTGGCCGGTGGAGCCATGCGTACAGTTATTGAATTGGCCGGCATCAAAGATGTGGTGGCCAAAAGCAGAGGCGCTTCCAATAAAATCAATGTTGCCAAAGCCACCTTGCGAGCTTTAGCGAAATTGGGAGAGCCGTTGGTTGGTGGTGAAAAGGAGGAAACCAAACAGAATAATGAAAGGGAAAGTGAGGGTAAGAAAAAAGAAGAAAGCAAAGAAGATAGCAAAAAAAGGGTTTAGAAAAGTGAAAGAAAAAGAGGGTTCTCAAATAAATTTGGAAAGAACTTCCAGTCAGAAAAATAATTAGAGCAAACAATTAAGTTTCCATTTATGCAAAGTCATCAGTTAAAATCAATCAAAACAAGCAACAAGAAACGTATCGGGCGAGGTGGTAAGCAGGGAACCTATTCCGGGCGAGGAATTAAAGGACAGAAAGCTCGTCGCGGTTATTCGCGTCGGGCTACCTGGGAAGGAGGACGTACAACTTTAATCGCCGCCACCAAAAAAACGCGTGGCTTTAAATCTCGTCAAATCAAAAATCAGGTTGTTTCTTTTAACCTCCTCGTTAAACATTTCGTCAACAATGCTTTAGTCACCCCGGCAAAATTGGTTGAAAAAGGCTTAATAAAAGATGCTGGACTACCTGTTAAAATTCTGGCCGGCTCCCCCCCGGAAAAAAAACTGAATAAAAAATTTCTGGTCCAAGACATTCTCTATTCCCGCTCCCTCAGTGACTATTTTGAAACAAAGAGGAAAAAAAGCGATGAAGGAGCAACAGTCAAGGAAAAAGGGAAAAAAGAACCTAAAAGCAAAAAATAAAAAGCAAAACCCCGTTTTGTTACAAATGGGGTTTTTCTAAATAAACTTTTTAAAATAAAAATTATGTTCCAAGAAATAATCAGGATTTTTAAAGATAAGGACTTACGCAATAAAATCCTCTTCGTACTTTTTGTCTTGGTTGTTTATCGTCTGGCAGCCAATATTCCCATTCCGGGTGTTGATACCTCGCGCGTGGCCGAATTTTTTAACAGCGATCAGCTTTTTGGTTTGTTAAATATGTTTTCCGGTGGTGGCTTGAAAAATATTTCTATTGTTATGCTTGGGGTTGGGCCCTACATAACCGCCTCAATCATTATGCAACTTTTAATGATGATTTTTCCCAGACTGGAACAAATGTACAAGGAGGAAGGAGAAGCTGGGCAACAAAAATTCAACATGATCACTCGTTACCTCACTGTGCCCCTGGCTGCCATTCAAACTCTGGGAATGATTGCCCTGCTTCGTAGTAATCATGTTCTTGGTCATCTAACAATCTATAACTACATCGTTATTGTAATCATTGCTACCGCTGGTACAATTTTTCTGATGTGGTTGGGAGAACTCATCACTGAAAAAGGCATTGGTAACGGTGTTTCCATTTTAATTTTTGCCGGAATAGTGATCGCTCTGCCGACAACAATTAAACAAATCATTGCCACCTGGGATCCAACTTATGCCCTGACCTATCTGGGTTTTCTAATCTTAACAATTATCACGGTAGCCGCCATAGTTGTAATCAATGAAGCTACCAGAAATATTCCCATTACTTTCGCTCGTCGTATCAGAGGCGCTCAGACCGGCGCTCCGGGAAGTGTTGAATCTCAATTGCCACTAAAAGTAAATCAAGCCGGAGTGATTCCCATCATCTTTGCTATGTCCATTATGCTTTTTCCGGGAATGATTTCCAATCTCTTAGCCAAATCGCACAACCCATTGGTGGCGGAAATTGCCGGCAAAGTGGCTGATTTATTCGCCAATCAATGGTTTTACGGAATAGTTTATTTTATCCTGGTAGTTGCCTTCACCTTCTTTTATACAGCCGTTACTTTTGATCCCAAAACCGTTGCTGAAAATTTACAACGACAGGGCGGTTTTATTGCCAATATTCGTCCCGGTGAACCAACAGTGGAGTATTTAAACTATCTCATTAACAGGATAACACTCAGTGGGGCTATCTTTCTCGGTTTTATTGCTGTCTTACCCTTTATAGTTCAGGCCTTTACCGGCAACAACAATCTTACCATCGGAGGCACGGGAATCTTGATAGTGGTAGCTGTGGTTATTGAAATGATTAAACAAATAGAAGCGCAATTGGTTATGCGCGACTACGATCGTCTTTAAAAGACAAATCATTTTTAAAAGCTAGATAAAGACCGGTAGTCTTACTTAAACTAACTTAAACAAAAACCTTATTTTTAGCTTTGTCACTTCTTTTACAGTTGTTCCATTTTATTTCTTTCTGCTACAAAAAAAGGTCTTCAATGCAGAGAGTCGTATGGATCCCGATATTTTTCTTGTCGGAAAAATATAATAGTAAAATATCTTTCCCTGAAAAGGAATGTGGGTTCCATGTTTCCCGCCCCGCTTTTGGTTTGGGTTAAGCTTGCCATCAGATTGGTGCCGGTCGTTTAGAAATTTTCTCAAAAAACATCTAAACCAAAAGCGGGGCGGGAGTTATTCATCCTCTCTTTCTGAAGACCTTTCTTTTATATTATAGCAAATATTTTTCGGCTGACAAAATTTTTCAGTCACCATTAAACAGTCTCAAAAATTTTTTTATTTTTTCCCGGGTATGACATTTTAATTTGGTAATGAAGTATGACATTTTTATTTAGAATTGACAATCATTTCCTTTTCGTTGACAAAAAATAAAATTTATGTTAGCATCTCAAGTTATAATTTATCTTAACAATCCTTATGGAAAGCTATTTGGAAACACTCAAAAAAGAAAAGATATTATCTTTGTTTTTAGCGACTGTCTTGCTTTTTGTGGCGGTGCTTGTTTTCAGTCTGAATATGTCCTTAGCTATATTCTCGGTCTTACTTTTCGTGAGCGCCTTGGTATTTAGGCACAGTTTTCATAAAGGTTTAATATTTTTTTTAACGCTCATTATTCTGTTTCCTCCTTTTCAATTTCTGTCTGCCGGCAATGATAGCCAAGTTTTGCTCATAGTCATTTTGGCCTTTATTGGTCTTTTGAATTTATTCATCAGCAGGCATAAATTTAAATTTCTGCCATTATTTAAATATTGGCTCATCTTAGAAATTCTCATTCTCTTCTCTTTTCTCTTCACTAAAATCAGCAACGGTGGCGATTTCCCCTCCGTTTATTACCCTGATTTTCTAAAACTTTTTTTGCTTTTCTTGCTTTTTCCTGTTATTATTCTGGCCTTTCAATTCTTTTTCCAAACCGAAAAAAGGATTGAAAAATTTATTCTTTTTATTATTATCCTGGGCTTCCTCAAATCTCTGCTGCTAATTTTTGCTCAACTGCTTATTCGTAAATCATTACCTCTCGACAGCAACTCTCCCGACAGCTTAATCGTTTTAAGCATTACTATTCCCTTGACCTTGGGCCTTTGGTATCTACGCAAAAATAATCCCTCGGAAAACAAAGAGGAGGAAAAATTTACCGAGCAAGAGGTCAGATCTGACCGGGAGGTGGTTTCTTTAACAAAATCATTTCTCATTCGCCTTTCCAAATTAAATCATTCCAAAAATTTTTTTCTGGCCGTTTTTACAGTGCAAAGTTTAGCACTTTTTCTCAGTCAGCAGTTCTACTTTTTCTTTATCATCGCTATCGCCATTTTGATTATGGGTATTTTACTTAGAGAAAAAGCGTTTCTGCAAATAGCAGTTTGGTCGGTATTATTTTTTTCTTTCAAGTTTTATTTTTCCGACGTCAACACCATCGCTCAAATTAAAGAGATTCTCATTCATCTATTCCATCTTAATAAAAAATTCTTTTTTCCTATTTTGGGAGGCAATCCCTCCGGCTTCTACACCGACAGTTTTAACAGCTCATTTCTTTTCTTGTATTATCACCTGGGACTTTTTGGGCTCTTGATTTTTCTCGGCGCCCTTGGTCAGTATTTTTGGGAAATCAGAACGACTTACCTGCAATCGGAGGGCGCAAAAAGGATTTATCTGGTGGTCATCCTGTCAATTTTTATCATTTTCCTTATTTTGGCAACAATTCAGAATGTCTATTTTGCCTGGCCGGCATCGTTGTTATTCTGGCTTCTCTACGGCTTGTTGCAAAATTTGCAAACCAGAAAAATTGAATATCGTTTAACCGAATCAATCATAAGCAGTAATTAGAAACATATGGCCAAACAGAGGACAATCAAATTTTGGATATTTTTCTGGCTCTTGAGCGCCATCTTTTTGATAGGCTTTTACTTGTTTTTGGAATTTAGAAATCATCGTTTGCACTCTATTTTGGGTCTGGCTAAGCCGGTGGTCAAAATGGCTCCCCTCAATTCCACGGAAAAAAATGATATTTTGTCCGTTCTGGATATTATTGCCGATTTGTCCAATAAAAAGGAAAGCACTTTTTTCTTGCTTTTCCAAAATAACAATGAACTCCGTCCCGGCGGAGGTTATATCGGTTCCTTTGGTATTCTTAAAATTAAAAACGGCAAGGTTTCTTTTGTGGACAGCCACGATGCCACCGTCTTTGATTCCAGAGTTTCTAGCCACATCAAACCGCCGGAACCTTTGCTAAAATATCTGGGAGTTAAACATTGGGAGCTCAGAGACAGTAACTGGTCGCCTGATTTTCCCACTAACGCTAAAAAAGCCATTTATTTTTATCATTTGGAGGGAGGCAAAGAGAGGTTTGACGGGGTGGTTGCCATCTCGGCCAAACTGTTGCCGTCTTTCTTGGAAATCACCGGTCCTCTGCAAATAGAAGATTATCCCGGAGTTTACACTAGCGAAAACGCTATTGCCAAATTGGAAAAACAAGTGGAAGCCGATTACCGGCAACAAGGAATAGAAAAAGGCAAAAGAAAATACATTATGAAAAAAATGGCCAAGGTCATCGTTGCCAAAGTTCAATCTGCCAGCTGGGAAGACAAGAAGAAGCTAATCAAAAAAATAGAACAACATCTCAGAGAAAAAGATATTCTTCTTTATTTTCAAGACAAAAAGCTGGAAAACAAGGTTAGCCGTCTGGGCTGGGCCGGCAATGTTCGCCAAGTTCCCGGCGCTGACTTCTTAATGATGGTTGATGCCAATCTCGGTGCCAAAAAATCCGACGCCCTCATAGAAAGAAAATTTGTTTACTCCGTTGATTTTCGTAAACCAAAACCGGTGGCCAAATTAAAAATAACCTACATTCACCACGGTATGGTTCGCGATTTACTCACGGAAGACTACCGCACCTATCTTCGCGTCTTTGCGCCCGCGGGTAGTTGGCTTTTTGATGTTAACGGCATTTCCGGCGTCAAATTGGTTGATTTTAGCCAAGAGTTGGGGCGAAAAGTTTTTGGTATTTTCCAGAAAGTTAACTTGGGCAAAAGCAAAAGCATTGAATTTGACTATTACTTGCCGGAAAAATTTACTTTTGACGACTACCAACTCTTTATCCAAAAGCAGGCCGGCGTAGATAAGTTGGTCGGCAAAGTTACTCTCATCTCGCCGAAAGGAAAAAAGCAAAGTTATCAAATTAACTCTCCCCTGGATGTCCTCGTTTCCAACAAATCTTATTCAAGCAAAAAAGAAAAAACAGTTAAGGAGGAATTATACAAACAATCCGTCAACTTGATCAACCAATCTAACCAAAGCGAATAGACAAATCAAAATAAGCAAATTAAATCTGTAAAAATCACCGTTAAAAAATGAGAAGCAATTGGTTACAATTTGCTTTTTCCGGGCGAGAATAGTATCATAAACAACGCCATAAACAAATTTAATCTGAAAATAAAAATGAAAATAAAAAGTTTGCAGGCCAGGGAAATTCTAGACTCCCGCGGAAACCCAACCCTGGAAGTGGAAGTTATTGCTGAAAGCAAGACTTTTTTGCAAAGAAAAAGTGTTAAGGCCTGGTCAGGAGTGCCCTCCGGCGCTTCCACTGGTGACTTTGAGGCGGTAGAATTAAGAGATGGCAACAAAAAAAGGTTTGCCGGTAAAGGGGTATTGCAAGCTGTAAAAAACGTCAATGAAACCATAGCGCCTGCCTTGCTTGATATAGATGTTTTGGAACAGAAAAAGATTGACCAAAAAATGATAGAATTGGATGGTACGGATAACAAATCGCGTTTGGGCGCCAATGCCATCGTTGGGGTTTCTATGGCGGTAGCCAGAGTCGGAGCGATTGCCTCCGGAAAAAAGTTGTTTGAATACATTGCCGAGTTGTCAGAAAATGATGGTCCGATTCTAAAAGTTAGTCGTCCTTTTTTCAATGTTATTAACGGAGGAGTGCATGCCGGCAATAAGCTGGCCTTCCAGGAATTTATGATTTCTCCCAACTTGGGAAGTTTTCAGGAAAATTATCGCGGAGCCGCTGAAGTCTATCACGCCTTGAAAGAAATTATTAAAGAAAATTTTGGCAGTGGCTCTACCTTAGTCGGCGACGAAGGTGGATTTGCTCCCATTGATTTCTACCGAGAAAGCGAAGCCCTGGATATTTTAATGCAGGCCATTCAGAAGGCCGGTTATGAAAAAAGAGTGGACATTGCTTTGGACGTTGCCGCCAGTGAATTTTTTGTTGACGGTCGTTACAATCTTGGCTTCAAAACCAAAGAGGATGATTTCAGAACCACCGAGGAGATGATGGAACACTATCTGGAGCTGGTGGAAAAATATCCGATTATTTCACTGGAAGATCCCTTTGAACAGAATGATTTTAAATCATTTGCCAAGTTGAGAAAGATATTACAAAAGAAAGGGGTGCAAGTGGTCGGCGACGATCTAACAGTTAGCAATCCCCAGCGCATCAAACAGGCAATTAAAAATAAATCTTGTAATGCTCTATTATTAAAAATAAATCAGATTGGCACCGTTAGCGAAGCCATTGAAGCCTTTAAGTTAGCCCAGAAGCATAATTGGCGAGTAATGGTTTCCCATCGTTCCGGAGAAACACCGGATGATTTTATTGCCGATTTTGCCGTCGGTTTGGGAGCGGAACAAATCAAATCGGGAGCTACCGCCAGGGGAGAAAGAACGGTCAAATACAACCGCTTACTGGCTTTGGAAAAATTCTTGAAGTAACTACTCAGTTAAAAGGTTGACCCACCTTTAGAAATACCAAGAAGTAACAATCAAACTAAATGACTAATTTGTTTTTCTTTAAAGAAATGAAAAAAGTAATTTGCATCGGTTCAGCTACCAGAGACATCTTTTTTAGTTTGCGAATTGACGACCAAGAAGGCGACAAGATTTGTTTGCCGGCCGGTGCCAAATTTTATACCGATGATTACCGGGAGATGGTCGGCGGAGGGGCTGTTAATGTTGGCGCCTCTTTGCAAAAACTGGGTTTACGCGCTTTTGTTTTCGCTCGCACTGACAAAACAATGACGGGAAAGTGGATCCAAAAACAGATAGGCAGGCTCAAACTGAAAAAAAATTATATGCAACAAAATGGACGAATTCCCTCCGAAACATCTATCGTTATTTTTGACCGTCAAGAAAATGACCGAGTAATCCTGCGCAGCGGCGATTCGGTGGAAAATTTTAATTTAGCTAAAGCTTTTAAAAAATTCCGGGAAAAAGTTGATTGGATTTACCTCAGTTCTCAAAAGAAAAACAATTTGGAAAATCTTGATCTGACCGTTCAATTTGCCAACGAGAAAAAGGCTGGCCTGGCTCTCAACCCTTCCAGCTATCAACTAGAAAACAACAGAGACGACCTATTGGAAAGACTTGGCGAAGTTAACATTCTTTTTCTCAATTTTTCCGAAGCCTGTCTTCTGACTGAAACACCCGTAGGGGAGGCTCAAGCGGAAGAGCTTTGCCAAAAAATGCTGAATCAAGGGGTCAAAATTGTTGTCTTAACGGATGGCAAACGAGGCGCTTGGGTAGCCAGTTTTATCAAAAAAGAGTTTTTTATCTTTCATCTGTCGGCGGAAGTTGAAGCCAAAGTGGTTGACACTACCGGCGCCGGTGACGCTTTCAACGCCGGCTTTTTAGCCACCTATATTGAAGCGGAGAGCGACTACGAGATGGATTTTTCCGAAAAACTCAAAAGAAGTCTGGCCGCCGGCATCGCCAACAGTACGGCTGTCATCGGAGAAATTGGAGCAGTTAATGGCTCCTTAAAACCTAGCGCCCTAAGAAGACAAATCAAAAAACTTCTCCGGAAAACTACCTCTTAAAAAATGTAAAGACCACTTCCAAGAACAACTTTATTTCAACTGAAATATTTTTCCGTCAACTTTCTTGTTGACAAAACCGGGAAATTTCAGAGGGTCTTTAGTGGGCAAAATCAATTTATTATGGATAACATAATCCTCGCTTTTCAGGGCTGATTTTGTTATTTTTCTGTATAGATCAAGCTCGGCCAAATCGGCAACAAGGTAAATGTGATCATAGTTAGAAGAATTGATTTTAGCGTAGTCGTTTGGATTAAAAAAATAAACAGCTTGTCGTTGGTAAATATTTCTCAGCGGAGCGGAAATCAATGACCAACCGGAACCGCTAGCTTCACGACTTATCAAAACCAAATCATCCGACCCAAACTTTTGGGCCAGCTTTTTCGTTTCTTTTAATAAACCATCGTTTTGTCTAAAGACTAAAAAATTGTAGCCAATAAATAAATTGACAACAACCAACAAACCGACAATCAGTGAGCCAACTTTTTTCCCTTGCCATCTATTTTCCCCGAAGAACAAAATTGTGTACATAACAGCCAAGGGTAAAATACTGAACACAAAGCGTCTCAGCATCCAAGGATGATCAATAGAGATATTGGCGTCTACTAAGTAAAACAAAGTTGGCGACCAAAAAAACAGGGGTAATAAATAAAACCAATCTCTCTTTTTGTATAAAGTGTAGATGGCTCCTCCGGCGAAAAGGAAAAGTGGTAAGAGATTGTAAGTGTAAAAAACTTTTACCAAATAAAAATCACGCCAATTTTTTGGTAACCAGGTTGTTTGCTTCATTGTAGACATGTCTGTGCCCGGGCTCGGCAAAGAATAAAAGACGCTTTTCAAAACATTGACAAAAAAATCAGCGAACAAGATTATGCTCAAAAAAGAAAAAATAATTGCCAAAAAAATCGGCGCCTGATAGGAGGTCTTTTGCAAAGATTGATGAGTAGTCAGTATCAAGATAATGATCAAAAAGAAAATTACCGGTAGAGCTTCAATCCTGGTAAATAGAGCCGGCCAAAGAGGTAAAAAAATAAACCAGTAGAACCAGAGGCGTTGCTCACTGCCATTCGGCTTTTTAAAACAGCGGAGATACTTTATCAAAAAATATAAAGAGGACCAAAGTAAACTGGCGAAAAATATTTCCGATAGGGTAAATTTATAAAATAAAATCATTGGTGCCAAAGACAGAAGCAACAGCAGACCGGCTACCGATTTTTTCCGATTAGCCGTCAAAGCTTCCAAAGTCAAATAAAAAGCTAAACCAAAAATCAAAAGAGGCAACAAATTGGCCAACTTGAGCCAGTTAGGGTTTTTCGGATTGGCAAAATTGGCCAAATAAGCCGGATAGGCCGGCAAAAATTGACTTTTTAAAACAAAATTATCTCCTTCTTTTTGATAATAGAATCCGGGGAAATTCAAGGCTTTTCCTTCTCCGTAAATTTGCGCGAAAGTGTTTATGATTTTTCCCCGATCGATAGGACGGTGATTTTTTCTGATTAAAAAAGCGGTACCGGAAAAAGATCCCTCATCACGTCCGCCGAAAATAGTTGGAACCGTAAAAATGGACAAGATTAAAGACCAAAGCAAAATACCAACCAAAACCGCTTTTTCCATTTTGCCGATTTTTCTAATCCGCCAAAAATTTTTCCTATGTCCGATGGCAATGAGAAACAACCAAGTAATACTTAAAAATAACATCAACGAAGGATAAAAAATTCCCAAAAGAACCAAACAAAGATTGATATTTATCAATCCAATCCAAAATAAAATAACAACCTCCAACCAAGTTAATTGCAAAATTTTGTCTCTATCCATTTTTCGTTTTTTATTGATTATTATGAGATTCAAACTAAGTATAGTACGGGAAAAAACAGTGGGCAAGTTTTTTCAAGATTGTTTTCTGGCCTTTTTAGTGATAAGATGAATTCATCCAAGTCGGACCCCCCCTTGAAATAAAATTTTAAACTAAAAATATGAATCTAACTTTGATTATTCTCGTCATTCTCTTTCTGGCCACGGTGGCGTTGGTTGTTTTTTTATTTAGCAAAAAAATGACTGAGCTCAAGAAGGAGTTGGAAAAACCGAAAGACGATCAATCACTAATGATTTTGCAACAACAATTAGCTCAATTATCCAAAACTATGGACGAGAAACTCTCCCAGGCGCACCAATTGGTGCAAAGTCAGGCTCAAGAAAGTAATAAATTTATGAGCAATATTAGCAAAGAAAGCCGAGAAACACTGGAACACGTTGCCAGAGAAAGTCGCAAATTGTTAGCCAAAGTAACCGACCAATTCAATGAAATGAGTCGGCACTCCCAAAACTCCACCAAAGAGGTGATTCACAAATTAACCAAGTTGGATGAAACCAACAAACAGGTTATCAGTTTTTCCCAGCAGTTGAAGGACCTGCAAGACATTTTAAAAAATCCCAAACAGAGAGGGGTGCTCGGCGAGTATTATTTGGAAGAAATTCTGAAAAATGTTTTGCCGCCCGGAGTTTACCAGATGCAATTTCCTTTCCAGAACGGCGAGATTGTGGACGCGGTTATTTTTGTGGACGATAAAGTTGTGCCCATTGATTCCAAATTCAGTCTGGAAAATTACGAAAGGTTGCTGAAAGCCACCAATGAGGAAGAAAAAGAAAAAATTGCCAGAAGCTTTAAGGAAGATTTGAAAAAAAGAATAGACGAAACGGCCAAGTATGTTCGTCCGGAGGAGGGCACGGTTGATTTTGCTTTTATGTTTATTCCTTCGGAATCAATTTACTACGACTTGCTGGTCAACAAAGTCGGCTCCACCGAAATCAATTCACGCAACCTGATTGAGTACGCTTTCAAGGATAAAAGAGTGATTATCACTTCGCCCACTTCCTTTTTGGCCTATCTGCAAACAGTTCTGCAGGGACTGAAAGCTATTAAAATGAACGAACAAACCAAAGAAATCCAGAAAAATGTGGAGAAGCTGGCTCGTCACTTGCAGGCTTACGAAGAATATCATTACAAGTTGGGCAAATCTCTAAACACGGTGGTTAATCACTACGGACGCACCCAAAAAGAATTCAAAAAAATTGACAAAGATGTCACTAAAATAACCGAGGGAAAGGAAAGTTTAAACCTGCAAGAAGTGGAAACGGAAAAACCTCTTCTGGAAAAGTGAGCTTAAACAGCACCCTGGACAAAACGACAATTTTATGGTACAATTTGGCGGGTCAACCGGGAAATTGCTTTCTCGCCTTTTAACGGGAAAGAGGAAAGTCCGGACATCATTTTAGGGCAATTGGTAACGCCAATCGGGCAATCGGTGACGATTGTCAAGGGAAAGTGCCACAGAGACTATACTACCGAGTTTTTGTTCGCAAAAATTCGGGAAAGGTGAAAAGTGTCGGGAAGTCTTTCGGCTACCCGACTCGCCCGTCGGCAACGTCGGGTTGGAAACCTCTTCATTAATTTGGTGAGGTTGAGCGGTAAACCCTGTCCGATGCAAGTTCGTACTCTTTGGAGTGAATCGCTAAAGTCATTTGGCGACAAATGACGCAGATAAATTTTTTCCTAGAACGGAATCCGGCTTACGGGTTGACCCGACTTGAAATTAAAGGTGTTTTCAACACCTTTAATTTTAAATTGTTCTGGTGTATACTGATTTTGTCAACGCGATTTAATTGATTTTTTTATGAAGAAATCGGAATTATTTTTTAGCGCTTTGCAGGTACCGGTTGATTACTTAATGATTCTCTTGGCCGGCGCTCTGGTTTATTATTTGCGTTTTCGCTCTCGTTTAATAGAAATTTTTCCTCTGCCTCAGTCGGAAATAATCAATAAAGGACAATACGCAAAATTTGTTCTAATTATTGGTATCTTTTTCATAATCACTTACGCCATTGACGGCCTTTATCGCATCAAAAGCACCAGAAAAATCATCAGCCAAATTTATCAAATATTCCGCGCCACCGCCATCGTCATAACCATTTTCATTGTTTTGTTTTTCTTAAACAGGGATTTGTTTTCTTCTCGTTTTATAATTCTGGCCGGTGGCTTGTTTGTTTTTCTTTTTGTTTCTTTGGGACGTCTTACTCTGCGATTTTTTCAGAACTACCTTCTGAAAACCAAAGGTATCGGTCGCCACCGTCTTTTGCTCATCGGACTAAACGGCTTTTGTTCCACTGTTAAAAGAAAAGTAAAAAACGATTTGTCCCTTGGCTATAAAATAGTCGGTCATCTGGACAAAATTGACTTACAAAGAATTGAACGTATTAGGCAACTCAAGGGAATTGACGAAATTATTGAATGCACCCCCGAAGTGGACAAAGACGAGCTTCTGAAATTGAAAAATTATTGTATCCGGCGTCGCATCACTTTCAAATATTTGCCCACTATGTTGCAGTCCTCCAATTTTTCCGTGGACATTTTCTTGGGCGAACCTCTGATTGAAATTAAAAATACTCCCTTGGACGGCTGGGGCAAAATTATCAAACGAATTTTTGATATTGTCGGCGCTTTGCTCGGCATAATTATTTTCAGTGTCCCCATGCTGTTGGCCGCCTTAGCTGTTTGGCTGGAAAGCGGACGGCCGATTATTTTCAAAAATGAAAGAGTGGGGCACAAAGGCAAGTTTGATCTCTACAAATTTCGTTATATGAAAAACAAATATTGTCACGGCAAACAGTATTCGCCGGAACACAACCGTCGCGCTCTCAAATTTCTGGAGGAATTGATTGCCAAACAGTCAATCAAAAAAGGGCCTCTTTACAAAATCAAAAACGATCCTCGTAAAACCAAAGTTGGAACTTTTTTGGAAAAATATTCTATTGATGAGTTGCCTCAATTTTTCAATGTTCTCAAAGGGGAAATGAGTCTGGTCGGTCCCCGACCGCACCAGCCATTGGAAGTAAAAAAATATCAAGACTATGCCAAACGAGTTTTGACCATCAAGCCCGGCATTACCGGTATGGCCCAAGTTTCCGGACGTAGTGATTTGAGTTTTGAAGATGAGGTGCGCCTGGACATTTTCTATATTGAAAACTGGTCCCTTTGGGGAGACATTAAAATCATTTTAAAGACAATTCCCAGTTTGTTTGCCAAGAGAAAAAATAACTAAAAATCGGGGCGGAAACAAATTTAACTCTTCTTATATTTTTCAAACCGCAACCCCTCAAACAAATTATGAATAAAGAAAAAACCATTTATCGACAACAATTTCAAGAAAGTTACAAAAAATTAAACCGTCATCAAAAAGAAGCGGTTGATACCATTGAAGGACCGGTAACCGTCATCGCCGGCCCCGGTACCGGCAAGACGCAAATTTTAACTCTACGCATCGCCAACATCATTGACAAATTGGGCGCCGATTTGGCGGACAATATTTTGGCGCTTACTTTTACCAACACCGGCGTTCAAGCCATGCGTGATCGCCTCAGTCAATTTGTCGGACCCGACTTGGCTTACCAAGTTAATATTTTCACTTTCCATTCTTTTGCCGAAGACCAGATCAAAAAATATCCGGAATATTTTTCCCGTTTCAACGTGGCCCGGCCGGTTACCGAAATTCAGCAAATTAAAATCATTGAAAAAATTCTCAAAAAACATCATCTGGAATATTTGAAAACCTTTGCCTCCGATTTTCACTACACCAAGGAGATCATCACTGCCATTGACGACCTGAAAAGGGAAGCCATTTCACCGGAGGAATTCCGGAAGAGTTTGCCGAATATCAGAGAAAGAATCTTGGCCGAAGAAGGCGAAGAGGCTTTTTTGCGAAGACGTTCCGGCAATCGTCAAAAGGGAGACCTGAAGAAATCGGTGGAGCAAAAAATTTTTCGGGAAGAGGGAAAACAGAAGGAGTTGGCCAAAATATATTCCGAATATCAAGAGGCTTTGCAAAAGTCGGACCTGTATGACTTCTCCGATATGATTTTGGCCGTTGTGCAGGAAGCGGAGAAAAATCCGGAATACCTGACCGTCTTACAAGAACAATATCAATATATTTTGGTTGACGAACACCAAGACACCAATCAAGCTCAAAACAGGATGATTGAGTTGATCGCTTCCGCCGCCGTCAATGAAGACCGCCCCAACGTTTTTACTGTTGGTGATGAAAAGCAGGCGATTTTCGCCTTTCAGGGAGCCAGCCTGGAAAACTTTCTTCGTTTCCAAAAACAATACCGGGGAGTAAAAGTCATCAATCTGACTGATAACTACCGCTCCAGTCAACAAATTTTGGATTCGGCTCATTCGCTTCTGGCCGGCAAAACGAAACTGCGCGCCAAAAATCAAACGGTGGCCGAATTAAAACACAAAGTCAAAGTGGCTGAATTTAGCGATTACAAAGAAGAGTTGCTTTGGTTGGCGGAAGATATCAAAAAAAGAATATCCGCCGGTTGCCACCCCGACTCTCTGGCTGTTTTTTACCGCCAAAACAAAAATCTCTTTGCTATCAAAGATATTTTTGACAAATATGAGATTCCTTACAAAGTTTTCTCCAAGGAGAACATTCTGGACAACAAAGACATTGAAAAACTTATTATCTTTCTGCGAGCGGTGGCCGAACCCTACGAAAACGAATATTTGGCCAAACTTCTCTTTGTTGATTTTCGGAACTTGGACATTTTTGATGTAATGAAAATTTTGCGTCGGCTTCAATTTCGTCGGGGAAAGCAAAGAAAAGAAAGAATCATTTTGGATATTATTTCCTCTCCGGAAACTCTGAAGAAAATGGAAATCAATCGCCCCATTGAACTGCTGAGCTTGGCTGACAAGTTAAAAGAAGCGCAGAAAAAATCGGCGCAGGTTGACTTTTTGGAATTTTTTGAATGGTTTGCGCGGGAGTCCGGCTTTCTGAAGTACATTCTGCAAAAACCGGACTCTTCCGCCGGACTGAAACGCTTGGAAAAACTTTTTGATGAAATTCGCAAGCAATTCTTCAGTCAAGGCGATTACAACTTGTCGGACTTTTTGGAATATATTGATATTCTCAAAAAATACAATTTAACCATTGACTTGGGACGAGATAATCATTCTGCCGGAGTTAATTTGATGACCGCCCATGGTTCCAAAGGTTTGGAGTTTGACACGGTTTACATCACCAATTTTACCGACTCCGTTTGGCCGGGCCGAAAAAGGGGACAAGCGTTTAAATTGCCCATCTCCAAGCAAGCCGGCGAAGTGGAAGACGAAAAAAGATTATTCTACGTCGCTTTGACTCGGGGAAAGAAAGAAGTTTTAATCAGCTATTCTCGTTTGGACCTGGAAGGACGAGAGCAAACCCCTTCTCGTTTTTTAACGGCTTTTCCCGAAGAATTGACGGAAAAGATTAAGACGCCGACCACGGAAACTCGGAAAAAAATCAACAAACTTTTTCAACCTCCGCGTCGCCCGATCTTGTCTGTCTTCAGTCCGGAATATGTTCGGGCGGAGTTTTTAAAAAGAACACTTTCCGTTTCCGCTTTGAACAACTATTTCCAATCGCCTTTAAAATATTTTTTCCGTAATCTTTTGCAATTACCCAGTCAGCCGAACAAAAATATGATTTTTGGAAATATTATCCATCAGGCCCTGGAAGACTTTTTCAAAGAGTGCCAACGAACCGGCAAGGTTCTATCGGAAAAGAAACTTCTGCAATATTTCCAACAAAGTTTGACCAATACTCTCGTGCCGACAAAATATTACTCGGATATTGCCAAAAGAGGCCAAGCTTTGTTGCAAGAGTATTATCAAAATTATTCCGCCACTTTTAATCTGGATATTCAATTGGAGAAAAAATTTTCCACCACTTTCAAACTGTTTAACGGAGAAAACCTGCGTCTTTACGGAATTATTGATAAAATAGAACGCCTGCCTAACAACAAAATTCGCGTGGTGGACTACAAAACCGGCCGCACCTATCAAGAAAAAACCAAAGAAGAAAAAGAAGCTCTCCGCCGGCAACTGGTTTTTTATAAACTCTTACTGGATCGTCACTACGCTGAAACCGGGCATCCGGAAATAAAAGTCAGCGAGGGCGTTTTGGATTTCGTGGAAAAAAGTAAAAAGACCGGTCGCTTTGAACGCCGGGAGTTCAGTCTTTCTTCTGCGGAAGTGAGGGAGCTGGAAGAGCAAATCCAAGACTTCGCCCGCGATATTCTCTCCGGCGACTTTTTGCAACGAAAATATGAACGAGACAAACACTCCGAAGAATTCTTGGATCTTTGGAATTTGCGGGAGTAAGATTTTGATTATTTTAGTATGGACAAATCGGATAAAGAAAGATATACTGGGCTGGTGAAAAGGGGTGTTTTGCAAAGGACAAGCAAAATCAAAAAATCCGGAGAGGTGGCAGAGTGGTCGAATGCGCATCGTTGGAGACGATGTGTGGCGCAAGTCACCGTGGGTTCGAATCCCACCCTCTCCGCCAAATAAAAACAGGCTCATTAAAAGCCTGTTTTTTTTGTGGACGGAAATCTTTCTGCCAGGTGGAGTTTTTTTGAAACTAAAAACTAAAGAAAACAACCTATCAATCAAAACCATTGCCCATCAAGATACATTGCATTACATCAATAAATTGTATTATGCTATAATATGCATGTTGATAATTAAAAATTCAGACAGAACATGAAAAAAATTCGCGAAGTGAAAAGAATGTTACGAGGCGATATTTATCGCGCGACTAAAATTGAGCGTGCATACATCAGCAATCTTGAAGCAGATAAGCAAAACCTCACTTTGGAAACAATGAAAAAATTGCCAAAGCACCTGGAGTTAACGTTTCAGATTTAGCAAAGTAATTCTAATTTTTAACAGAGGATAAAAAATGTAATAAAGTTTAAGTATTAAAATTTAATGGTATAATTAATATATAAAAGTATGAAGATTGAAGAAAAAAAAGTAGGTGTTGAAATTTTTTCAAGCAACACTAATAGTAACAAATATCAAATCCCCGATTATCAACGCCCTTATGTTTGGAGTGAAGAAAGAGTGGAGGAATTTTTTAATGACCTAATTAGTGAAGAAGCGATATCTTTATCGTTTTTGGGTTCATTTATCTTTCAAAAAAAAGAAGATGGTGTCTATGACATAGTTGATGGTCAGCAGAGGATGATTACGTTAGCAATACTCATAGCTGTTTTAAGGGATATTTCCAAGGAATTTTTAAGCAGTGGTAAATTGTCAGATCTAGAAAAAGATCGTTTGTCTAGTTTTGCTAGCAGTTTATCTGATCGTCTTACAGACAAGACCTCTTTTGGAGAAATTGATGGTTATACTTTAAAAGTATGGAGCAGCGATGAAGATTTTTTTAATAGTTTTATCTTAGAGGGAAGCACTACCCCCAAGCGTCCACTCAAAAAACTTTTGAGTCAGTTTAATGTATATAAAAACTACAACTTTTTATATGAACAAGTTAAAAATCTAATTACTCAATCAGAAGGTGCATTAGCAGCATTTAGAAAGATTAGTGACAGTATAGACAAATTGCGAGTCGTAACAATAGAAGTTGATTCTGATGAAGAAGCATACACAGCATTTGAGATAGTCAATGCACGAGGTCAGGAGCTTGGTAATATGGATTTATTGAAAAATCTATTTTATAAAAATGCCAGTGCTAATGATGATCTTGAAAGCATGAAAGCAAAGTGGTCAGAAGTCATATCTAATATAGAAGATGTTTCAGCTGTGAAAGTTAATACGGAATCATTTCTTAAATACTTTTGGCATTCTTATTTTGGCGGAACGAAGTTTACAACTTCAAAGAATCTCTATAGAAATTTCTCAAATTATATAAAACAAAATGGTTACAGCCCTGTTGCTGATGATCTGGTAGAAAATTCTAAAATTTTTCGTTCGTTTTTTGATTTAATTGATTATAATTGGACGGAGAAAAGAGATTATAATGCACAGATTTTAACATTTCTAAAAAACATTCGCAGTTTTGAGATCACGCAGTCTTATATTTTATTTATGTCTATCATAAGAAATAGTGTGGACTCAAAAACGGTGCGAGATATTATAGGAGCAACAGAAAAGTTTCATTTTGCATACTCAGCGATTTCGAAAAAACAAGCTAATAAAGTTGAAAAATTATATGGTAAATTTGCGGAAGAGTTTCAAAATACTAGCTCAGAAGATACTCAGGCAATCGGTGATATTTATACTAGATTTATTCAGAAACTGGAAGAACTATTTCCTGGAGAATCTGAGTTCATGGAGAATTTTATGGAGATAGATTACAGAAAACCGAAACACAGAAATATAATAAGATATGTATTTCAAAAAATTAACTTAGAAGACACACAAAGTGCGACATCTTTTAACTTTGAAGAAAACTTAGCAAATCTTGAGCATATTGCTGCGCAATCTGGGGATGAAAATATTGAATTAGAGAGTATGCATCAAATTGGGAATATTTTACCACTTTCAAAATATGTAAATTCTGCAGCTGGAAATGCGAGTATAAAAGATAAAGTTACGGAATACTACAAAAAGAATGATTCTATTCAATTAGTAAAAGAGGTTGTAGAAAAATTAGAAAATAATAATTACCAATGGACAGAAAATGACATAACTCAAAGAACTGAGTTGCTTGGTAGAAGAATTTATGAAATCACCAAGAAACTGGTTTAATAATATTGCTTATTTACGCCAGTCGTCTGTTTGGCACAACCCTTTTTCTTTTGGTGCAAAAATAACCACAAAATTTTAATCGGAGGCAATGAGCGAGCCACGAGAGTGCCAACTATCTCGTAATTGGAAAACAGATAACCTTGTGCTAAAATAGAACAAACGGTTAATAATCAACTTCAGGAAAATGGATGGGGTTGACAAGCGAATTTTCCGGTTAGGTTAAACGAGAAAGAACTCAACCAAAACACTCAAACAGCAACCGTTGCAAAAACTGCAACGGTTCAAAAAGTTTTCAAAACGATTAATACAAAAACCCTTATTATCTTTTCCAAGCAAAAAAAATAACATACAACCGTGTCATTCATCCAGCGAGAACTCCCCGCCTGTAAGGGCGGGGGTATCTATGACGGCAAAAGTGACACAACAAGAACGATGTCGATTTTAAGCAAATCAAAAATTATGGCAAAAGAAATTATAACAACCAAAATCGCAATATTTCAAAAGAAAGAAATTCGTAAAACACTCAAAGATGGGGAGTGGTACTTTGTGATTGAAGATGTGGTGGCGGCGCTGACAGATTCTAAACAATCAAAAGGGTATATCAAAGATATGCGTCGCAGAGATCCTGAACTTGCCAAAGGGTGGGGGTAAATTGCCACCCCCCTTCCGATACAAACAAAAGGCGGTATACAAAAGTTGAATTGCGCCAATACAGAAGGTATTTTCCGTATTATTCAGTCAATACCGTCTCCCAAGGCCGAACCGTTTAAGCGCTGGCTGGCGCGAGTTGGATATGAGCGAGTGCAAGAAATTGAAGATCCCGAGCTAGCTACCAAACGCACAAGAGCGCTTTATAAAGCCAAGGGGTATCCCGACAGTTGGATTGAGAAACGAATGCGTGGTATTGAGGTCCGTGCCACACTTACCGATGAGTGGAAAAAGCGCGGAGTAAAAGAAGAACAAGAATACGCGATTTTGACGGCGGAAATTTCAAAAGCGACTTTTGGAATGACGCCGAGTGAATACAAAAAATTTAAAAAACTAAAAAGGGAGAATTTGTGCGATCATATGAATGACTTGGAGCTGATTTTTACAATGTTAGGCGAAGCGGCAACAACCGAAATCGCCAAAAATATTGATACACAGGGTTTGCCCGAAAACAAAGTTGCCGCACAAAAAGGTGGTTCGGTAGCGGGCAAAGCTCGCAAAGATTTGGAAAAGAAAAGTGGTAAAAAAGTTTCAACAAAAGAAAATTATCTACCGAGAAAGAAAGAACGGAAGAAGTTAAAATAAATTATGGCAGACATTTTTACCAACAAAGACTTTGCTTCTTCGCAATTGAATTTTATTACAAAAGAAAAAATTATTTTACAACCTAGACAACAGAAATCCAATCACCTGAGATGATTTGAATTTTGCTTGCCATGAATCCTGTGTTAAAATAAAACAAACAGTTAACAATTAACTTCAAAAAAATGGAAGAATCAAGGGCTGTTAAAATTATCAGATCTTTAATTAACTTGGTGGGGGTAACCACCGGAATTATTATCACTTCCATCGGGGCAATTCTCTTTTTCAACGCTTTATTCAATCTTTATGTTTTCAAAATTGATCAGCCGGAATTTGGTCCGGACAGAATTTACCTTTGCGACGAATACAACGTTGACCTAATAGAAGCCAGAAGATTGGCCGGTAATCTTGGGCGTCCCAGAGGAACAATGGCGCCACCGCCGAAGTCAGCCAATGTCGGCGAAGTTGCCGGCAAAAAATTAACCGAAGTCCAGAAGGCGAAGTTAAGAAAAAAGTATAACCAGTGTTTGGAAAAAGCCAAAAAAGAAAACAGGCAACGTTTCCGAATAAGTCAGAAAAGACGCATTGCCACCGGACTTTCTTTTGTCTTGGTGGGAATTCCCTTAATTCTTTTTTACCAAAAAAGAAGAAAGGAAAATTAGTTTAATGGCGGAATAGATTTACTTCAGAAATGTTATTGGAAAATTTACTTGTTTCTCGTTATCGTCGCCGTTTCCAGCGGTTTTTGATGGAGGTGGAGTTGTCTAACGGCCAAAGAGTAGTCGCTCACACACCCAATACCGGCACGATGAAAACCTTGCTGGCAAAGAATAACCCGGTTTATCTTAGCACCAATGATAATCCCCAACGTAAACTAAAATATACCACTCAAATTATACAACTCAACGATAGCCTTCCCGATTTTTCAGACGGCAACTTAGCGGGACCGGACAACAAGAAAACATTTCTTTCTGCCAAAAGCAATAATTCGGTTTCCGAGAAATTTTGTTTAATCAACACACATTTGCCCAATCATTTGGTTAAGGAGGGCATAGAAAAAGGAATAATCAAAGAAATAGAAGGTGGCCGGGAAATAAAAAAAGAAGTGCCTTACGGACAAAACAATTCCAGCCGTGTTGATCTTTTTCTGGAAGATGCTACCGGTCGGAAGGTTTTTCTGGAAGTTAAGAACGCCACTCTAAAAGTTGCCGAGGGGGTCTGCGCTTTTCCCGATGCTTCCACCAAACGAGGTTTAAAGCATTTGCGGGAGTTGACGGCAGAAACGCAAAAAAGTCATCGGGCGGTAGTGGTTTTCTTGGTTTCGCGTAACGATTGCCAACAATTTCAGGTGGCCGACAAGATTGACAAAGAATTTTACCAAGGTTATTTACAAGCCCGACAAAAAGGAGTTGAATTTTTAGCCTATCGTCTCAAATTTACTTGGCGGGGCGACAGTGTCCAAATGGAATTGGAAAAATCATTACCGATTATTAACTGAAACGAGCACTTCTCCAAATCGGCCAACTTTTTATTCGGCAAAAACATTCATAGTTTTGTTTAATAAACAAAGAAGCGATATGGACGAGCTGATTCGAGAGTTGAAAAATCAAGGGATTTTGCGCAGTAAAAATATTATTTCCGCTTTTCGGACGGTGGACAGGGCCGATTTTGTGCCAGAGAAAATGAAGGATTTGGCTTATCTAAATCGTCCTTTGCCCATCGGCGCCGAGCAGACAATTTCTCAGCCGGCCACCGTCGCTTTTATGTTGGAATTTTTACAACCGCAAAAAGGAGAAAAAATTCTTGATGTCGGTTCCGGTTCCGGCTGGACGACCGCTCTCCTTTCTCACTTAGTTGGTCCGACCGGAAGAGTGGAAGGATTGGAAAGAGTGGACGATTTGGTGGAATTTGGCCGGAAAAATTTACAAAAATATTTGGCTAAATTTTCCTGGCGGAATGCTCAGATAAGAAGAAGCGGGAAGATCTTGGGTGATCCGGAAAATGCTCCCTACGACAAAATACTTGTTTCCGCCAGCGCTCAAGAGCTACCAGTGGAGCTTTTTGCCCAGTTGCGTGAGGGAGGGGTAATGGTCATTCCCATTCAAAATTCAATTTGGAGAATTACCAAAAAGGAAGGGCGAGCGCTGACGGAAGAATTCCCCGGCTTTGTCTTTGTGCCTTTGTTGAATTCTTGAAAATGAATAATTGTTTTTTTTGACAGCAAGCTGGCAATAATAAAAAAGGGAGTTGGCTACTTGTCGTCTTGATGTTCGCCACCCGGCAAACGTTAAGACAAATTCACCAACCCCCCCCGGAGGTGTTACCTCCATAATATCACCTCCTTTATTTGAGGTTTGCGTTCAATATACAGGAAAGAACATCAGCGGTCAAGCTACGATTCAGTTGGAAGAAACAAAGAAAAAGAGGCATCTAAAGATGCCTCAAATAGGCGGAGTGTTACTCCAACGAAACGGCGACAGGACGCTACTTTCAGCGGTCTTGCTATCCCTTCACCTAGCCCGGTCGTTACCGTACGAACCCGGCACAGGTTCCAGCATCCCGTCACCATGCAGGCGGTCGACATCCATATTGGATACCGTCAACCGCCATGGGTGATTACTTCTTACAACCCTTCCCGGTACAGGTCACTGTCGTCTTGTTTGACCCGGAACCGGAGGTGGTTGTTTTGGTGAAATTGCTGCCTTTGCCACTGGATGTGGTTTTAGGGCACGAACCACCAGTGACCCCATACACGAACGCACCAACAATTCCGCCTTTACAGTTTGTCGAAGTTTTGCCCATGACTTTCTTTCCTCCTTTCTTTTTATATTTATTTGTGTTAAAGGTACTCAACTGTTATTATAGTAGCATTAACAACAAAAAAGTCAAATCAAGTTATCCACAGCTTTGAGCTACAACAAAATTAGCGGTACCTAATTGCTCAATATCGTTGTCGGCGATATAACCAAAGCGGAATTCTTTAAAATAAATTAACTTTATCCCATGTCAAAAAATAAAAAAGTGATGGTCTTTGGAACTTTTGACATTCTGCATCCGGGACATACTTATCTTTTGCGGAAGGCTAAAAAAATGGGAGACTACCTAACAGTGGTTTTAGCCAGAGATGAAACTGTCGGGAAAGTAAAAGGACGCTATCCCTTGAATAAAGAAAGGCAACGGCAAGAAAAGATGGCGAAAAGTAAATTGGCGGACAAAGTTGTTTTGGGTAGTCGGCGAAACAAATATGAAGTTATCAAAAAATACCGGCCGGACGTTATTGTTCTTGGTTACGACCAGCGCGTTTTTGTTGATAAGCTACAAGAAAAATTGACAGAGTTTGATTTGGCTGAAACAAAAATCAAACGCTTACCGGCTTACCATCCGGAAAAATACAAATCATCTCTTTTGCGGAAAAAACTATTGCCAAAGCGGAGAGAGAAAAACAGAAAATAATTTACTTTTTCTTTTTGTTTATTTATAATACAAAAACCAACTTCAACAACAAGAAGACGCTATCCGGAGGAATGCCGGAGTGGGAATGGTCTGAGCTGGCGAAGATTATTCCGGATTTTTAAGTATAAAATCCGCGGAACCACTCCGGTGGGAAATAAAGTGAAAGCAAGTTGACAGTTTCAAGAGAAGACGCTATCCGGAGGAATGCCGGAGTGGTTGAACGGGACGCTCTCGAAAAGCGTTGTACCATTTTTGGTACCGAGAGTTCGAATCTCTCTTCCTCCGCCAGAATTTTCAGCTCCTTAAATTTAAAGCAAAAACTCGCCTTTAAAGGCGAGTTTTTGCTTTGAGTCCAGTAAATTTATCTGTTTAAAACAATTATTCCGATCTGACAATTATCAAACTTCCACCTTTACTGGAAAAAACCTTCTTGTCTTTTTTTTGTAGAACTGTGACTTGCTCTGCCACCGGCTTAATAATTCTTTCCCTGGGAGTTAAGGAATTTAAAAGATTGTCATAATCAGTTTCCGAAGCTATGGAGCTTATTTCCTGATCTCCGAATGGTTGGCAAAGTATGATTTCAACGCCTTCTTCTTCATCGGAAATATTTTTAATAATTTCAAAGTCAATTCCGAAAATGGGCGCAATATGAGAAAATTTGGCCACCCTAAACAATTCCCGATAAACTTTCTTTTTACTTTCCTCCGGAATCTGATAGGTTGACCAAAATGCCAACGCTATATCAAACTGTTTATCTTTAAACGGCAAGTTTCTGGCGTCTGCCCGGATAAAATTATTCCTCTCTTCTTTTGGCAAAAAAAGTTTATCCAATTCCACCAGTTGTCTTACTTCAATCCCCAATTTTTTTAAGTCAGCCCGCAGGTTGCTGTAACCGCTCCCCAAGTTAAGAATTGCTTTGTTTTTCAAAAATTCAGGCGATATTTTCAAATCATCACTATATTCTTTCCAATTCCTGGCGGTAACGACTTCCCCCTCCAAAGATTTTTCTTTAGATTCAGCTTTTTCTATTTTTGGTTTGCCTGTTTTGTTCTCCAAAGATGTTTTTTCCATGGCGGGTCTAACTTAATTTTAGTTTATTCTTTTTTCCACCGCCAGAAAAGTGGTGAAATTAAATTTCAAATCCTGAATACCGGATTCCAGAATATCCAAGTTGTAAAGTTCGGCTGATCTTTCCGGAGCAATAACCGCTGTGGACGAAGGCATTTTCCCTTCGGCCAAGTTCTTGGCCGCTAAGGCGGTATCTTTCCATTCAATAAGCTCCATCTTGGGCCATTTGCGCTTCAAATACATCCGACATTGTTTTAATGCTTGAGGGTGGGAAGCAATACCGGTAATCTGTTGAGGTAGGGTTTGCGGCAAAACCAACAAACAATGCTGAATATCTATTTCAAAAAATTTTTTGATATTGAAATTGTGTCTGGACATCGCTTCAACAGCCTCATAAACAATTCCGCCGTTGGAATTTTCAATGGGAAAAATTCCCAAATCTATTTTTTCCCGTTCCAAAGCGCTCAAAACATTTTCCACTGAAGTTAAATAAAGCAAGCGGTAGTTTTTCTTACCAATCCTTTTCAAATAATATTCGGCCGCTTCTTCGGAGAAACTGCCTTTTTTGCCGGAAACTCCCACCAGCATAAAACTGACTTTAATTTTTTAAGAAAACCGAAACTCAGCGCAAGACTCACAGAGGAATTATCCCAAAAAAAATCAGCTCAGTCAATTGCATTGACAGGGCGAAACGAGAAAAGTTATAATAAAACCAACAATCATTTTTCAACGTATGAACTTAAATCGAAAAGCCGGCTTGATATCAATCATTGGCGGGGCGGCAAATTTCCTCCTCTCGGTTATGAAAGTTGCCGCCGGACTGTGCGCCCACAGCCAAGCCTTAATAGCAGAGGGAGTTCACTCTTTTTCTGACATTGTGGTTTCCGCCATTACTTTTATTGGAATTAAAAAAGCGGAAAAACCGGCTGACGAAGATCATCCTTTTGGCCACCAAAAATATGAAAGTCTGGCCAGCTTTATAATAGCGCTAATTCTGATTGCCACCGGGCTTTTTCTGATTTATGAATCGCTGAAAAATCTTTACCTGAAAGAAAATCAAGCCCAGTTTACTTTGCTGGGTATCGGCCTGATGGTCGCTTCCATGATCATCAATGAACTGACCGCTCGCTTGAAAATTTATTTTGGCAACAAATATCAATCCCCGGCCTTGTTGGCCGATGGCCAACACGATCGTATGGATGTGCTGATTTCGCTGGCCGTGTTGGTCGGACTATTTTTGATAAAATATTTTCCTCTGATAGATAACATTCTTTCACTGTTAGTGGGTGGATACATCGTTTTTGAATCCTACAGTCTGGCTTTATCGGCCACAGACATTTTGGTTGATAAAAGTGATCCCGAATTAAGAAAAAAGCTGGAAAAATTTCTTCAAGATAATCAGATTCAATTTTCCGAAATCAAAACTCGTCGCCAGGGTTGGCAAAATATAGTTGATTTAAAGATAACTTTGCCGGCAGAGCTGACAGTGGAGGAAGCTTCAAGCTTCGTCAAAAAAATGGAAGAAAATCTCAAAAAAGAATTTCCGGAAATCGGTCAAATCAGCACGGAAATCAGTTCCCACAAGCTTAAAGAAACCAGAATTTATCCCTCCGCTTGGAATAAAGGTTACAGATTTCAAGAAAGGCTAAAACGACAAGTTTCCCAACTGCCCGCTCCGCCGTTAAAAAAAGATAACATTTGGCGCTGTGCTATTCCTCTGCGCACCGGCGAAGTGAGTTTCCGAACTTTAGGCGAGAAAACTTTTTTACTTGTTGATGTTGATAAGGAAAAAGGCAAGATTGTAAACAGTCAAGAAGTGACAAATCATTTTCGTCAAGGTGACAAGGGCCGGGGCTGGCGTTTTATCCGCTGGGCGCAGGCTGACCAAGTTATCACCGGTCACATTGGCCCGAAAGCCAAGGAGAAATTGGCGCAGACCGGCATCAAACTGGTTTTATTGAAAGACAAAAAACCGCTAAAAGAAATTATTGAAAAACATTGCCAAAAACAGAAGTGAGCTACAGCACCATCCACAAAAAAACAGACTTTAAAAGTCTGTTTTTTGTTTGGCGGAGAGGGCGGGATTCGAACCCGCGGGACCTGTTACAGCCCAACACCTTAGCAGGGTGCCCCGTTCAACCACTCCGGCACCTCTCCAAATGTAAAATTAAATATCCTACCTCCAACAATTATTCCTGAGACGAACCCTGCTAAGGTGTTCTTAGCAGGGAAGATTCCGGACCGAGGAATCTTGTTCAACCACTCCGGCACCTCTCCAAATGTAAAATTAAATATCCTACCCCCAACAATTATTCCTGAGACGAACCCTGCTAAGGTGTTCTTAGCAGGGAAGATTCCGGACCGAGGAATCTTGTTCAACCACTCCGGCATTCCTCCGGATAGCGTTTTCTCTTGAAACTGTTAACTTGCTTTCGCTTTATTTCCCACCAGAGTGGTTCCGCGGATTTTATACTTAAAAATCCGGAATAGTCTTCGCTAGCTCAGACCATTCCCACTCCGGCACCTCTCCCTTGCCGACGCCACAGGCTACATAATACCACAAAAAACCAATAAATCAAATCTAAATTAAAACAGGCGCTTTTCTCGCATTAGCCATGAAAGCTTCTTGCCTCCTGGAAAAATATCTGTCAGCTTGCCTATCCAAATCTTAAATGCTAAGATGAGGACATAACTCTTAAATTAAAACAAAAGTATGAAAAAATCATTATCAATAATGACTTCAGTCTTGGCTCTGCTTTCTGTACAGCCGGTGTTGGCAGAAGCGGTCTGTAAAGTCAATGGTCAAACAGTTCCCTGCGACAACATTCCTCAATGGCCTTTTGTTATTTTCTTCGGACTAATGGCTTTTTTGTTTTTGTTCTTAACAATAACATTTATTTTTTGGCTTTGGATGCTGGTTGATGTTATCAGAAATGAGAAGGGAAATGACTTGGTGGCCTGGTTTTTGGTTATTTTCTTTTTTCAATTGGTTGGCGCTTTGATTTACTATTTTGCCCGCAAGAAAAATCGTGAAAAAGAAACTAAGGCTGAAGATAAAATAGAAACAGCCAGTAGCGCTGAGGCTAAAACTGAAGATAAAAGCAAAACCAAAAAATAAAAACTAAAAAATAAAAACTAATTATGAAAGTTAAGCTGGGAATTGCTTTAATAATCATCCTTGTTGTTGGCTCTTTCTGGTTTGGCCGTCAATATTTTACCCGAAAGCAAAATTTTTCTGACAAAAACCAACTGTTAAACAGCAACAATTCCGAAAATTTAGCCGGTCAAGAAATTCCTTTTGGACAAGCGAAAATAAAGAAAATACAATCAGAAGAAAAACAATCTTCTCCAAAAAATCCCGGCAACAAAGTTAATTTGGGAAAGATTTTCAACAGTCAAAACAAAAACAACCAAAACTGTTTGGCCAATTTCGTTAAAGCTAAAAATAATTATTCTCTAGAAGCCGGTCTGGTCAACAAAGAAGAAATGGGGAAAATAAAAACAGAGAATATTTTTAATTTTGATGAATTGCCGGAATTGGCCTACGGCTTCAAAATACACAAAAGTCCCCGGGATGGCTACATTTTAACAGAGATTTGCCAAGGAACAAAAAGTATTTCTCGGCCAACGCTCAATAAAATAGTAAAAATTTACGCCGGAGCTTCTTATAATCACTTTAGCCAATTTGACAATCCTCGCTGTGGCGGAATTGTTTTACGTACTATTGAAAAACCGGGTCAATATCAATTCTATATTTACTGGTCCCGGGACAAACAAAATTGGTACATTGTTAAGAAAATTGATTTCACGATAAAATAACAGGTGTATAAATTTTGCTAAAGTAATTTTTTCAATCCAAAAATGAAAGTCATTCCCACCAAAATAAAAGATCTCTTAATTATAGAGCCGGATGTTTTTGGCGACCAACGCGGGTTCTTTATGGAGAGCTATAATCAAGAAAAGTACCAGTCAATTGGTTTAAAGGAAAAATTTGTTCAAGACAATCTTTCCCAATCGGCCAAAGGTGTCCTCAGAGGACTTCACTTGCAAAAAAATCCTTTTGGACAAGGCAAGTTGGTACAAGTAATCAAAGGCGCGGTTTTGGATGTAGCTGTAGACGCTCGTCCGCAATCCCCAACTTACGGTCAGTGGGAAAGTGTGGAACTAAATGAAGAAAACAAAAAGCAATTTTGGATTCCCGCCGGTTTTTTGCATGGTTTTCTCTCGCTCAAAGATGAAACAATCTTTTTTTACAAATGTACGGAATTTTATCACCCCGAAGCGGAAGTCAGCGTCCTTTGGAACGATTCGGATTTAAAAATAGATTGGCAACTGGAAAAATACGGACTAACTCAACCGCTCGTTTCCAGCAAAGATCAAGAAGGTCTCTCCTTTCAAGAATTTTCCAAAATAATAAAAAAATAAAAAACAAAAAATGATCTCACAACTTTTTGTAATTTTTGCCACCTTCACGCTTTTCCTGGTTGGTCTGGCCGGTTTAATTATGCCTTTTATTCCCGGACTACCTCTAATCTGGTTGGGGATATTTATTTACGGCTTGGGAACATCTTTTGTCAAAATCAGTATTGCTTTTGTTGTTTGGTCTGGTATCATAGCTCTTCTGGGAATGATTATTGATTTTTTAGCCGGACTGTTGGGGGCAAAAGTTTTTGGCGCCAGTTGGCTCGGTGTTCTTGGCGCTTTACTTGGTCTGATTTTAGGCTTTTCTTTTTTTAATTTGCCCGGAATATTTCCGGGAGCCTTCGCGGGCGCTTTCTTGGCGGAATACATACAGCATCAAGAAGGCAGAATAGCCGCTAAGGCCGGCGTCGGCTCCTTGCTTGGCTTGTTATTGGGAGGTCTTCTGAAATTAGTTCTCAGCTTGGGGCTGATTGGCGCCTTCTTGCTGAAAATTTTATCGTCGTAACCTCTTTACTTTATCAAATCAATCATGTCGCAAGTAAAGCGGAAAAGAAAATGGCCAACATTGTTTTCCGAGGTGGTTCATAGAAACAAGTGGTTCAAGATTATTCACGATAAATTTAGATTCCCCAGTGGACGAGAAGGGGATTATTATTTCTTGGCCACCGGCGGTTCAGTGACAGTCGTGCCCGTCTTGGCTGACAAAATTATTTTTATTAGAGAATTTAGATATCCCAGTCAACACAAGTTGCTGGAATTACCAACAGGCAAAAAAGAGAAAGGGGAGACCCCACTTATTTCCGCTCGCAAAGAACTTCGCGAAGAAACGGGTTACCAAGCCGAGAAGATCAAAAAAATAGGCAGTTATTTTGTTTTTGCCGGACTGTCTTCGGAAAGAAGCCACGTTTTTCTTGCTGAAGGTTTGCGGTTTGTCGGCCAAAAACTGGAAAGTTCAGAAAAAGAAGCCGGACTGGAAATCGTCAGAATAAAAATCAAAAAAGCCTACCGGATGTTGGACCAAGGGAAATTTCTTAGCGCTCAAACAATTGTTCCCCTCTGCCTGGCCAGAAAATACCTCTTACCAGATTACGCAACCAGCCAGCGTAAATTGGCAAAATAAAATCAAGGCAATTTCTCGTGAAAACAAAGAAAACTTTTAAAAAAATCAATTACACTTATTTTCGTAACCATCCTTTTAGATTTTGGTTTTTTGTGATGCGACAAAATCTTTCCTGGGGGATATTGGCGATTACAGCAGTGGTATTGGCCGCTCTAATCCACTCCTTTACCTTCTTAATTATTAGAAATATCACCAACGCCCTCAACGCCGGATATTCCGCCACCGATGTGGTTATTTTGAATTTTATCTTGTTGGTGCTGGCTCTGGTTTTTACCAACATCTTCTACCGAGCCAGTGGCTTTTTTGCTTCTTTCTGGATGACAGCTATGGAAAAATTTTCCGCTCAAACAGCCTTTAATTATCTGATCGGACACAGCGCCGGCTACTTTGCCAACCGTCTCAGTGGAACATTGCAAAACAAAATTTTCAACATTTCTCAAGCAATGGTTTCGCTCTCCACTACTTTTTTATGGAACTTTCTCAACCTATTTATCAAACTCTCGGTATTCTTGTTTTTTGCTTTTTGGATCAATGTTCAAATCGGCTTAACGGCTTTGATTTCCTTGATTATTATTATTGTTTATAGTTTGCATTCGGCCGGCAAATTGTCCCAGGGTAGTCAACAATATACGGCTCAACTTTCTCGAGCTAAAGGCGTGGTGGTGGATATCTTGGCTAATATTCTGGCCGTCAAACAAAATGTAGCCTCCCAAAGAGAAGAAAAGAGGGTGAATCAAGTTCTAACTCAATACCAAAAAACCCACCGCAAAATTTGGTGGCAATTTGATAAAGTGCTTTTGTTTAGCAACTTTTTGGCCATTGCCATTTTTACCACTGTTGTTTTTATGGCTATTTACAATTGGCAAAAAGGTTTAATCACTCTTGGTGATGTCATCCTTTTTATAACTATGCTTTACACTCTCTACAACAATCTGGAATTTCTCAGTCAAAATATCAATAAATTTATTGAAGCCAAAAGTCAGTTGCAAGAAGGACTGGAAGAAATATTCAGACCGTACGAAATAAAAGATCCAGCCAATGCTCAACCGGCTGAGATTAAGAAAGGTGAAATTGAATTTAATGGAGTAAATTTTCGCTACAAAGACAACAAGAATCAAACTATTTTTAAAAATTTGTCTTTAAAGATTCCGGCCGGACAAAAAGTGGGTCTGGTGGGAGAATCCGGCGCCGGCAAATCCACTCTAATAAGCTTACTTTTGCGTTTTGTGGATGTTGACTCCGGTACAATTAGGATAGACAACTACGATATTAAGAAAATAAGACAAGACGATTTACGTTCGGCCATCGCCTATGTTCCTCAAGAAGCCCTTTTATTTCACCGCACCATTGAAGAAAATATCAAATACAGTTTTCCCTCCGCCACCCGGGAGCAAATTAGAGAAGCCTCCCAAAAAGCCTACGCTTTTGATTTCATCAACAGTCTTCCCAAAAAATTCAAAACTATGGTGGGAGAGCGCGGTGTTAAACTATCCGGCGGACAAAAACAAAGAATAATGATTGCCCGGGCAATACTCAAAAAAGCTCCCATCCTAGTTCTGGATGAGGCCACCAGTTCCTTGGATTCCCGAGCGGAAAAAGAAATCCAAAAAGCTTTGGAGTTTTTAATGAAAGGGCGAACCACCTTGGTCATCGCTCATCGTCTTTCTACTCTGAAACAAATGGACAGAATTATAGTCTTTGATCAGGGAAGAATTGTGGAAGATGGCACCCATACAGAACTGTTAGCTCGCCGGGGAAAATACTGGCAATTGTGGCAATACCAATTGGCTTGAAAATAAAATCCGGCTATAATAGAAAAAACAATCGGGGGATGGCGAAATACATTCCGCCAAAACAAAATCTGCCGTAAAAAATTTAAAACTTCAATCAGTTTAAAAATGCAAAAATATCAAAGTATTTTAGTTACGGGGGGAGCGGGGTTTATCGGTTCCAATTTTATCCGGTACATTTTAAAAAAATATCCTGATTATAAAATCATCAACCTGGACGCCCTCACTTACGCCGGCAATCCGGCCAATCTAAAATCCGTGGAAAACAATCCTCGCTATGAATTTGTCCGAGGCGACATTAACGATAGAAAGCTGGTTAACGATTTAATGAAAAGGGTTGACCTGGTTGTTCATTTCGCCGCCGAGAGTCACGTGGATCGCTCTATTGAAGATAGCGATGTTTTTGCGCGCACCAACATCAACGGAACTTTAAATTTATTGGAAAGCGCCAGAGGCAACGGTGGAGTGCGTTTTCATCATATTTCCACCGATGAGGTTTTCGGTTCTCTTGGTCCAACCGATCCTCCTTTTAATGAAGAGACCAAATATGATCCTCGCAGTCCTTACAGCGCCTCTAAAGCTGCGGCTGATCATCTGGTGCGCGCTTATTATCACACTTATCAATTACCCATTACCATTTCCAACTGTTCCAACAACTACGGACCCTACCAATTTCCGGAAAAACTGATTCCGCTTTTCGTGACCAACTTAATGGAAAACAAAAAAGTGCCCGTTTACGGTACCGGTCAAAACATTCGCGATTGGTTACACGTGGAAGACCACTGTCGGGCCATTGATAAAATTATTCACCAAGGAAAAATCGGAGAAACTTATTGTGTTGGCGGTGACAATGAAAAGACTAATTTGGAAATTACCGAAGAAATTTTGGAATTGATGGAGAAAGACGAAAGTATGATAGAATACGTGGAGGACCGCCAGGGGCACGATCAAAGATATGCCATTGACTTCAGCAAAATCAAAAACGAACTGGGTTGGGAGCCAAAAATCTCCTGGAAAGAAGGTCTAAAACAAACCGTTGATTGGTACAAAAACAATCCTGGGTGGTGGAAACCGTTGAAGGAGAAGACTTCTAAGTAAAATAATTAATTAAGTCTATGTTAGAAAAAAAATTACAATCTAATTTTTCTAAACAAGAAGATCAAGAAAAATTTGACAAATTACCACAGCAAGAAAAAGAGGAGCATATAGAAAACGCGCAAGAAAAAGCTGTATTGAAACAATTTGGTTTGTATTTAGAAAAAGGGGAATATGAACAAGCTAAAGAATTACTTAAAGATTATGAAATTTCAAAGAAAAAAACGGCAGAACTAGCTTTTAATGTTATTAAAAATGAATTAAAAGAAGGATGGGTTAATAGTGCCATCAAAATCAAAGAACACTTTCTCTCGGAAAATGATCCGGAGATAGAAGAAATAGCATGGGAGGTATTTAAAAAAAGATTGAAGAAAATAGATATTGACAGATGTCTTAAGATTCAAAAACACTTTCTCCATGGAGAGGAAAAGGAAGAAAAAATAAAAGAAATGGCATTGGAAGTGATGAAAGAAGAATTGAAGAAGGAAGAGATTGGTAATGTCTTCAGAGTCAAAGGAAATTTCCTTCAAGAAAAGGAAGGAAAAATAAAAAATGATCCGGAGATAGAAGAAATAGCATGGGAGGTATTTAAAAAAAGATTGAAGAAAGGAAAAATTTATGGTGCTCTCGAAATCAAGAGAAATTTCCTTCAAGAAAAGGAAGGAAAAATAAAAAATGATCCGGAGATAGAAGAAATAGCATGGGAGGTATTTAAAAAAAGATTGAAGAAAATAGATATTGACAGATGTCTTAAGATTCAAAAACACTTTCTCCATGGAGAGGAAAAGGAAGAAAAAAT
>JALVDV010000009.1 GCA_027008775.1 Candidatus Moraniibacteriota bacterium | reverse complement strand
AAAATGATCCGGAGATAGAAGAAATAGCATGGGAGGTATTTAAAAAAAGATTGAAGAAAATAGATATTGACAGATGTCTTAAGATTCAAAAACACTTTCTCCATGGAGAGGAAAAGGAAGAAAAAATAAAAGAAATGGCATTGGAAGTGATGAAAGAAATGTTAAAAGAAGGAAAAATTGATAACGCCCTCACAATTAAAGTATACTTTCTCCAAGGAGAGGAAGAAAGAATAAAAAATGATCCGGAAATAAATGATTTGGAGATAATAGAGGCGGTGTTAGAAAGATTGGAAGAAAAATTGAAAAAAGGAAGGATTGACGACGCCCTCGAAATCAAAGAACACTTCCTCTCAAACTATGACCTCTCTCACTATCCTTTTCAACTATACCAAAGCCAAGAACTAATTGTTTTACAAAATTTATCATGGAAAGATTTTGAAAAATTATTTGGCAAAGAGGCAATTCCGGATAAAAAATATTTAGATTCCAATTTAACTGTGGCGGAAAACTTGCAAAATTACTTTGCCAACCAAGAGAAAATTGAAAAAAATCCTGAGGTTTGGGAGCTGTCAGGAGAAGAAAAATACAAAAATATTTTGGAAAACTTAAAAGGATTAAAAGGCAGTGTTTGGGATGAAGAAGGAAACAATCATGAGATATTTTCCGCTTTCCAAAGAGGCGCGGAAGTGTTTGGTTATGAAAAGATGTTTAAGTTTATTGGGGGTTATGATCGGCACGATGCCTTGTTTAATTTTGATAAAATTTTAAAATTAAAAGAAAAAGCTAATCTTTCCCCAGAGCAATTTTTTGGCCAAATCCTTTTTCAGGTTAGAAAAGACAACAGCCAGGACGCTTATCAGAAGCTGAATAAAATTGTCGATCGTTTGGAAAATGTAAACTTAGAGGAAACTTTAAATGAAGCGCGCCAGTATAAAGATATAAAATCCATGGCGCAATTATTGGAAGGTGTTAAAACCCCTCAAGATATTTTTCTTAACTGGAAAGTATTGCAAAAGTTTGATGATATAGTTGACCTTTTGAACAAAAGAGAAATTTTAGAAGAAATTAGAGAGATGCCTCCGGAAAAGAAAAAATTAAAAGATTATATAGAAACTCTTGTTTTCCATCCGGGGATAAATACCCGGGCGGTTATAGAATTTTTTAAAAATCCAAAAACATTTTTGCAAATTGAGGAAAAGCATGCTCCTGAAGCTCATGAACTGAAAAAACCTTCTCATTATACCCAAATCCCTTTTTTACCTTTAACTGCTGAGGATCTAAGAGACGCAGTTGTGGAAGGTTCCTTAGATAAAATCCAAACCTTTGCCCCGGCAGAAATGTATTTTACGGCTCCGGTAAATGAAAAATATTGGGACCTGGATTTAAAGAAGTTAATTAAAACAGCCCTAGGGTCGCGACAAGAAAAAATCAAAGGCCAAGCGCGCCACCCTAAAAAATTATTTGCGGAAGTCAATCGCCTCCTTAAAAAAGAAAGCGCAACTTTGCTGGATCTCTTGAACAATAAAGTTACTTTAAGCCCGGAAATAGAAAAACAAGTTAAAGAAATAATTTTTGATAAATCAATCGGTCTTAGAGCAGAGTTTAGAAATTATCGGACTAGAATAACCTGGAAATCTGATCCGGAAGCTGTAGTGGCCGGTAACGACACAGAGTGTTGTATGCCCTTTGGGTCCGGGAAAAATAATGTTTACACCTTTAATCCCAATTGCGGACAATTTGTAATTCAGGTAGAAACTCAGGAGAAAGGAAAAAGGGTCTGGCGCACGATTGCCCAATCGGTTTTAACCAAGGATATTGACATTAAGAAACCCATTCCGGAAATTATTAAGTTGGCCCAAGAGGAGCATAAATCTATGAGTGACTTTGTTTCCGATGATATTATCGAGCAACAAAAAGAAGTGGTGGTTTGTGATAATATCGAGGTTCGTCCCAATATTGGAAGAAATATAAATGTTTTAGAGATATTATATAGAAAATTTTTTGCCGAATATCTAAAACATTATGCAACAGACGATAATTTGAATAATCAGAAATTTTTAATAGGCATGGGGTATAACGATTTGGTATTTGGCAATAGCATAGAAAACACTTTTTTGCCGGTGGCGCCTGTGGCTTACAGCGATAGTACTGGTGAAAATGTTTATGAGGTGACAGTGAATAAAAAAAACCAAAGCAAAACTTTAAATCTCTGGGCAACACAAATTTTCTTCTCAGAAAAAGAAAAAAGAAAAGAAAAATATCCTAAAAACATCCGTCCTCTTACCTATGTCGATACTCTTAAAGTTTCCTATATTGAAGGCAAGGCTTACGCGGACAATCAAACTCTGATGGAGTATCTTCATAATATGGAAAATGGTTTGATTGCTAAAGATATTTATAACACTCATTTTAATCGCCCCAATTTATCTTTAGCCTATGAAGATGAAAAGGGGAAGATGAAAGGTTATCTCTTTGCTTACGAAGGAGAAGATGAAGGCGAGAAAGTAATTTATATCTCTGATTTAGCGGCTTTGCCGGAAGCAAAATTGGCCGGAGGAAAATTGATTAAAGCTTTTCTGCAGCTTTATAAAAAGTACTATCTAGACAAAAACAATTCCTTGCCACTTTTGGCCAGAGCCAGAGAAAAAACCAGTTATCAGATTATAACCAAGCAACTAAATCGTTTAGGTAAGGAAATTGGGGTAAAATTTGTTTTAGAAGAAATAGAAGAAGATACAGAAGGAGGAGAAAATATGCATTGGGTAATTATCAGGCCAATAACAACAGAGCAAACTCTTCATTAAGGTTTTTCATTGTTTTATAAGAGTCGCCAATGGGGTTAGGTAAAATGAAGTTTGCAAAAATTTAGCAAAAAGTTGCCCAATTTCAGCAAAATCAAAAACGAACTGGGTTGGGAGCCAAAAATCTCCTGGAAAGAAGGTCTAAAACAAACCGTTGATTGGTACAAAAACAATCCCGATTGGTGGAGGCCGTTGAAAACAAGAAGATAAAATAAAGAATTTTTAAAAACAAAAAGGCTGATGAAATTCAGCCCCAGGAGATTTTTGACCGTTACGGCCACATTCCCAATTCTTTCGCCTTTTCCCTCCCTCTTTTTTTACAACTTTAACTCATTTAGTGTTATCCCCCTAAATCCTTTGTCCATCAAGCTTTCTGGATGCTATTTTCGGACACATGTTTGACTTCTTCTTTAATCAATAAAGTGTCAAACATCAGGTAGAAAATAACATCCAGAAAGCTTGGCCGAACCTCAGAAAGGAGAAACTCTAGATAAATTCCTTCTCTTTTTAGTTCCTCTGGCTTTGATTCTTTAAATTCAACCAGAGAGAAAGAACAATAAAAAAATCACCTCCCAATTCATAAAAAACCTCTTCACCTTTCCTAAAAATTCTTCCCCCCCTTTTTTCATTTCGCACCTCCTTTTTTATGCTTGGCTATTTTTGTCCTAACGCATCAAGTCGTCAGAAGCAAGGTCTATTTGAAAAGATGCCCAAACAATGTTAGTATAATCAGCGTAGAAAACCATTTTAGCGGGGTGTAGTATAACGGTAGTACGCACGCATGGGGTGCGTGTAGCCCGAGTTCAACTCTCGGCATCCCGACAAAAATTTTTCACAACCGACGGAGAACATCATTTCCCGATTACTAAACAATGAAACAATCAGGTTTTGATTTCCGCGGTTATCAAGTTCAGATTTTTGCAGGTTTTTTTGCAGATAAAGTCTCTTCAGAAACACTTCAAAAAATTTCAAAACAAACGCAAGCATAAAAATTTAAAAAATAAAAAAACAAAATGAATAAAAAAAGAATTTTCCTGACTATCGCCATTTCCATCTTTGTTGTAGTGGCTATTTTGCTTCTGAAATTTCCGGTTGGTCAAAACATTAAAAGTTTCGCCGAAAACATTTTTCCTCAAAATAAACAAATTCATCAATTTCCTGCTGGTCAACCGCCAAAGTCCGCCGGTAAATTTCAAAGACTTATTTCCAAGTTTAAACCGACAAAAATCAAACCAATTTTTTCTTACAAAGTAAATGGCTGTGGGGAAGGGGATCAAAAACAGACGAAAAAACAGGCTGGCCGAAAAAATAGTCCTTCAGAATTTTTTAATCGTCCCAAAACAATTCGTCTGGAAGCTCAAGGCAACGCTGTAAAATATTATCGCGCCGATTATCATCTTTGTTGTCGCCAAGTAGAAATAAAATCTGATATTCGTGACAATCAGATTAAAATTTACGAGATTTGGCATGGTCGTGGTTGTCGTTGTCAATGCTACTCTTCCCTGGAAGCTACCGTTGACAAACTAAAGCCCGGAAATTATCAAGTGGAAGTTTACAAAACCGGTACCGATCCAATCTTAGACAAAGGTGAACCAAAACTGCTCATCAGTCGGAAAATTAACATCCCTTCATAAGTCAAACTACTCCAAATCAGCAAATACAAATTCAAATTCATAAATCAAATAACAAACAAATAAATAAGTATTTAAAAATTATTTTTTAAACAATATGTCTAATTTATCAAAATCAAAACTAATTATTTCGTTGATTCTTTTGGCGATTTTATCAGTCGGATTGATTTTTTACTTCTTTAAAATACATTCTACTAAACAACCAAATCTACGAAAGAAGGTAAACAAAACACTAAAACAATCCGTTAATGATAACAATCGCACTAATGGCAAAAAGGCAACATCTTTGTTAAACAATGACAGAAAAGTTGATTCGGATAAGCAAAAAGAACAAACCATCTCGGAAATAAAACTTCTCCCGCCGGATGATGACAAAATTTACTTTGGCGCTTTTCCCGACTTCGGCGGACCGGAAGATTATGTTACCGCCAAAAGGATAGAAAATTTTAACAAATTGGTTGGCAAGAAAATCAAGTGGGCTTATTTTTCCAATAATTGGGGAAGAGACGGACTAAAATTTCCCCGTAAAAAAGTTGACATTATTGCTTCCACCGGGACTATTCCTTTTGTTCGTATGATGCCCCGTAAAATTTTGGATACAGCTTATGATAAAACTTTTTCTCTGCAAAAAATTATTGACGGAAAATTTGATGATGAACTGCATCAATACGCTAAAGATGTCAAAGATTACGGTAAAATGGTTTTAATTGACTTCGGCCTGGAAATGAACGGTAATTGGTTTCCTTGGAGCGGGGCGGTTAATGGCGGTGGCGTTAAAACCAAATACGGAGACCCGCAAAAAGCGGACGGACCGGAAAGATTTATAGATGCCTATCGGCACATCGTGGACATTTTCCGAGAAGAAAAAGTTAAAAATGTTACCTGGTTCTGGCATCCGGATGTTTACTCTGATCCCGATGTGGCTTGGAATCGCCAAAAAAATTATTATCCCGGCGACAACTATGTTGATTGGATTGGCATCAGCGCCTATGGTCCCCAAAATCCGGCTGAAGACTACTGGGACACATTTCCGGAGATAATGAAAGAAACACAACAACGAATTTTGGAAATCAGTAATAAGAAACCGATTGCTCTTTTGGAATTCGGAGTTACTGATCATCATCCTTTGGGTAGAAAAGATCACTGGCTGGCCGGGGCCTTTCAGTATATTTTAAATCCTCAAAGCCCTCTACAATTCAAGGCAATTTCTCCTTGGCACGAGAACTGGGAAGAAGATGATAATCTTTGGGCCACTTTACGCTTGGATTCTTCACCGGCGGCTTTGGCTACCTTCAGAAAATATATTGCCAACCCAAGGTTTATCGGCGCTGAAGGAGAAAATGAAAGTAATGACGCCAATACTCAAACAAATACTCAAACAAATTTTAAATAATAATTAATTTATCAATGAGTATGTTCAAACAAATATTAAAACGAAAAATTATTTGGTTGGGAGGGGTAACAATATTGGGCCTGTTGATGTTGGTTATTTTTCTCTACAATTTTAATCGTTCCAAAAATATTTCCGGACAAAATAGTGAGCAAAAGCCGGAAGTAAAAAACGAGCAACCGGCAGAAATGGGTAATGAAAATAATTTTGGAGTGAATCTGCTCTCTCCGACTGAATTCAAAAAGAAGGTTGAAGAGGGTGGCTATGTTATTGTTGATATCAGAACGCCCCGGGAATATCAAGAAGGGCATATTAAGGGAGCTATAAATTTGGATTTTCTCCAACCGGATTTTAAAGAGCAGGTAGCCAAAATGGATAGAAATAAAAAATATCTGTATTATTGTCTTTCCGGATGCCGTAGTCAACGAGCGGAAAAATTGGCCAGAGAACTCGGTTTCAAAGAAGTTTACGAACTGCGAGGGGGTCTAAACGCCTGGAAAGAAGCCGGCTACTCTTTAGTCACCGGCCAAGAAAATGATAAAGTCGGCAATCAATCAGAGCAAAAAGAGAATACCAACAAAGTCACCTGGTATCATCCTCGCCCCGGAATTACCTGGCAGTGGCAATTGGATGGACCCATTAACACCTCCTATAATGTCAATCTTTATGACATTGATTTATTTGATACTCCGCAATCTGTTATTGACAGTTTACACAAAAGGGGAATAAAAGTTATTTGTTATTTCTCCGCCGGTACTTGGGAAAAATGGCGACCGGATGCCGGGCAATTTCCCAAAGATGTTATCGGTCGCAAATTGGAAGATTGGCCGGGTGAACGTTGGTTGAATATTGCTCAGTTTCAAAAATTCGCTCCCATCATCCTAAGGCGAATGGATTTGGCTGTTAAGAAAAAATGTGACGGGATTGAACCTGACAACATAGATGGCTATACCAATAAGACCGGTTTCAAAATTACCGCCCAAGATCAATTACGCTACAATAAATGGTTGGCGCGAGAGGCTCACAAAAGAGGCTTGGCCATTGCCTTGAAGAATGATATCGAACAGGTGGGACAACTGGTTAATGATTTTGATTTTGCCATCAACGAACAATGCTTTGAATACAACGAGTGCGCTCCTTTGCAGGCTTTCATTAGGCAAAACAAAGCTGTCTTGGGCGTGGAGTATGAATTGAAAAAGAAAAAATTCTGCCCCCAGGCCAATGCTATGAAATTCAGTTGGCTAAAAATGGATTACGATCTAAAAGGAGGCCGGGATTCCTGTCGCTAGAAAATCAAAATTACTTTAAATCTGTTGTTGATTAGTCTTATGCTGGCAATGTTATTGATGGGTACGGTGAAATATTTAATTGTTTCCGTGATTGGAGTTCTGTTAATCAATTTCATTAGGGGAATATTGAGCACCAAATTAACCGTTGAAATTAATAAAAGAATTCGTGACGAAAATAGAGCTAGCCTACTTTCCTTAAAAGGCTTGCTATTAAGGCCGACCACTTCAATAATTGTTTTTATAACCGGGTTTATTTTGGATAAGTGGTCTTTTTTCGTTTTAATGTTATTCTTGGCTTTAACTGTAGCCGGGGTCAGTCTCTTGCTGGCGACTAAGATAAAATCAACTGGCAAGGTGGTCAATTGAAAAGTAAAGTGCTACAATGAAATAAGCAAAATTTAATCTTTAATCTTTAATAATATGATTTACACCGAAGGCGAACTGATTGTTTGCCAAAATTGTAAAACGGAGCTAGATAATATCCGTAAAGAGAATCTTTTAACAAAAGACGAACTGGTCTTGTTAAAGCATCCGGAAAGAATTATGCAAGTCAACTTCCCCATTAAGAAAGATGATGGCAGTTTGGAAATTATTACCGGCTTCCGCGTTCAATACAGTTTTATTCTCGGTCCGGGGAAGGGAGGAATACGATTTCACCAATCAGTGGACGTGGATGAAGTTAGTGAACTGGCCTTTGGAATGACTCTAAAAACATCCTTGGTTGACCTGCCTTTTGGCGGGGCCAAGGGGGGCGTGCGTATCAATCCGGAGAATTATTCTCAAAAAGAGTTGGAGAAAATCGCTCGTGGCTATGTTAGAGAAATTTTTGACATTGTTGGTCCACACAAAGATATTCCGGCGCCGGATGTCAATACCAATCCGCAAATTATGGCTTGGATGCTGGATGAGTACGAGAAGATTGCCGGCCAACCCAGCCCGGCCTTCATCACCGGAAAACCGGTGGAGCAAGGCGGTTCCGAAGGTCGTGATAAATCAACAGCTATGGGTGGTTTTTACATTTTAGAAGAAGAATATAAAGACAAAGAAAAAAGTGAAATAACTGTAGCCGTCCAAGGCTTTGGTAACGCCGGTTCGGTGATGGCGGAATTATTATTTGACGCCGGCTATCGCGTGGTGGCCGTTTCTGACTCTTCCGGCGGTCTTTACGATGCCGAAGGCTTGGACATTCCCGAATTGATTAAATATGTTCACGGTCAAGAGAAAACAAAAAAGTTAATTACTTATGATAAATACCGGCGAATCAACAACGAAGAATTGTTAAGTTTGGACGTTGATTTGTTAATCCCGGCCGCCTTGGGTGGAGTTATCACGCTTAAAAACGCCCCAGCTGTTCAAGCGAAAATGATTTTGGAATTGGCTAATGGTCCGATTATGCCGGTAGCCGAGCCGATTTTGGTTGACAAAGGTATCAAAATTATACCGGGAATCTTGGCTAATTCCGGCGGGGTCATCGTTTCTTATTTTGAATGGAAACAAAATTTAAGCGGAGAGCATTGGAGTTTGGAGGAGGTTAACAGCAAATTGAAAGAAAAAATAGTGGGGGCCTATCGGCAAGTTAAAGAATTGGCGGAAAAAGAAGGTTTGACTTACCGACGCGCTTCCTACAAAATCGCTATCAAAAGGATTATCAAAAAAGCCAAAGAAAAAAAGATTATTTAGTTTCCGGCAAGTTCGCGATCACCTGATTATTGTTAATCAAATTTTGTTTATCATTTCAAAATGAATGGTAAAAAAACTTTAGTCTACAAAGTTTTGAGCCGAGCCGATGTCAAAATCAACGGTTCAAGACCGTGGGACTTGGTTGTTCACGATGAACGTTTTTACGATCGTCTTTTTCGTGATGGCACTCTCGGTTTTGGCGAATCCTATATGGATGATTGGTGGGACAGCCAACAATTGGATGTTTTGTTTACAAAAATACTGAGAGCCGAATTGGATCAAAGCCCGGAAATAAAAAATTGGAAAACAGCCTGGCGTTTGTTAAAGCCAATTCTGTTTAATTTCGGACGCAAGTTGCGAGCTTTCAACATTGGTAAAAAACACTATGATATTGGCAATAATCTTTTCCGTCTGATGTTGGGAGAAGTAATGGCTTATAGTTGCGGCTATTGGCGCCGGGCAAAAAATCTCAAAGAAGCCCAACTGGCCAAATTTGAACTCATTGCTCGCAAGCTTCAACTTCAACCGGGACAAAAAGTATTGGACATTGGTTGTGGCTGGGGTGAGTTGGCTAAATACTTGGCGGAAAAATATCGGGTAGAAGTCGTCGGTACCACTGTTTCCCGGGAACAGGCCAAACTGGCCCGGGAAAAATGCGCCGGCTTGCCGGTAACAATTCTCTTAAAAGACTATCGTGACCTACAAGGCAAATTTGACAGAGTCGTTTCCGTCGGCATGTTTGAACATGTTGGTTACAAAAATTATCGTCAGTATATGCAAACAGTTGCCAAACTGTTAAAAGATGACGGCCTAACTTTGCTGCATACCATTGGCGGAAACAAATCTGTGCGTAACACCGAAGCCTGGATTGATAAATACATTTTTCCCGGCGGAATGTTGCCTTCCATCGCTCAAATAGGCAAAGCTATTGAAAATATTTTTGTAATGGAAGATTGGCATAATTTTGGAACCGATTACGATAAAACCCTGATGGCTTGGTTTGAAAATTTTGACAGACACTACCCGAAATTAAAGGATAAATATGATTATCGTTTTTACCGGATGTGGAAGTACTACCTTCTTTCCTGCGCCGGCTCCTTCCGCGCTCGCAAGAATCAACTTTGGCAAATAGTTTTGTCCAAAAAGGGAGTGCCCGGAGGTTACCGGTCGGTTCGTTAATTCAAGCTTTCAAAATTTAGTTATGCAAAATAAATCTGCGCCCTTAGCCGAAAGAATGCGCCCGAAGAATCTGGCTGAATTTGTCGGCCAAAAACATTTAGTCGGAGAAGGAAAAATTTTACAACAATTGATCGCCCAAGATCAGGTTGCCTCCTGTTTACTGTGGGGACCTCCGGGTAGTGGTAAAACCACTTTGGCCAATATTATTGCTCAAGAAACCAAAGCCGATTTTCAACAGCTCAATGCTACCGAAGCGGGAGTCAAGGAAATCAGAAAAATCGCTCGTCAAGCAACGGATAATTTGCGGTCTGGCCGGCGGACAATTCTTTTCATTGATGAAATTCACCGCTTCAATAAGTCGCAACAAGACGCCTTGTTGCCTTATGTGGAAAAGGGGAAAATAATCCTCATCGGAGCAACCACCGAAAATCCCAGTTTTACCGTTAATAACGCTTTATTGTCGCGTTGTCGCACTTTTATTCTTAACAGTCTCTTGGACAAAGATTTGTTAAAGATTTTAAATAAAGTTTTGAAGGACAAGGAGAATGGTTTGGGGAAAGAAAATTTAGTCATATCGGACAAAAATAAACGCTACTTGGTCACCCTCAGCAATGGTGACGCCCGAACATTGCTCAATGCCTTGGAAGTTTTGCCTAAAATTTGTTCAACCAGTCGGGCAAAAGAAAAAGGTAAAAGCAAATCAATTAGCCAAAAAATTGTCCGGCGCCGGGATATTGAAGAGGCCATGCAAAAATCAAATCTTTTTTACGATCGCCAAGGAGAAGAACATTATAACCTCATTAGCGCTTTTCATAAATCATTGCGTGGCGGAGACGCCAACGCCGGCCTATATTGGTTGGTCAGGATGCTGGAAGGGGGAGAAGACCCTCTGTACATTGCCCGTCGTTTGATTAGATTTGCCAGTGAAGATATCGGCTTGGCCAACAGTCTGGCGCTTCCTCAAGCCACTGCCGCCTACGACGCCTGTCGCTTTCTGGGGATGCCGGAATGTGCTCTCAATTTGGCCCAAGCCACCGTTTATATGGCTAAAAGCAAAAAATCAATCGCTCTCTACGAGGCTTACCAAAAAGTGACCGAAACAGTCAAAAAAACTGGCCACCTACCGGTTCCCTTGCACCTTCGCAATGCCTCCACCGAATTGATGAGAGAATTAGGTTATGGTCAGGGCTATAAATACACTCCCAAAGTTTCAGCCGAAGAAAACAAGAAACAAACTTTCTTGCCCCCCGAGTTGAAGAATAAAAAATGGTTAAATATTAAAAAGTAATTTAAAAAATAATCCTTCCTAAAAGAATGAATAAAAAATATCAATTCTACATCATATTGGCAACGATATCAGGTCTGCTGTTCTTATTGCTGATCTATTTGGTCGGATGGCTTTTCAATAACTCTAGTACCGGTGAAAATATATTGGGAAAACTATTTTAAGTTTCAAAAATTATTATGGCAACCAACAGTAAACTGATGAACAGACACGGGACGGTGGCGCCGGGAAAAAATTTTTGGAAACAACCACCGTTGATTAAAATTTTTGAGGCCCTGGGCACTCTGGGCGATAAAGACAGAATAAAACCCTGCGCTCCGTCAGAGAAAAGAAGCAAAAGTGAACTTTGTTGGCGGGTTTATTCTTCCGAGCGAAACAAATTTTATTTGGTTAGAGCCAACAAAGATTTCAATGCTTTGACGGCTAATGATAACGGCAGTTACTGGCAGGGATATCTTGGCTATCCGATGATTGCCGTTTTGTTGCAAGAGGGTTTGGTAAAATTTAACCACCGGCTGGCTGACGATTTGCGAGGTATTCCCTGGAAAAAAATCAATACTCGTTTTAAAAACAACTATGAAAAAACCATTGAATATTGTCTTAATTTGCTAGAGAGGAAGGGTTGGCAAAAGAAAGAAGTATTGAAAGAAATCAATAAAATAAGGGGACAATTGAATAATTTAAAAATTAAAAAACTCGGTCCTCGTATTCCACCTCCTCGGGCAAAATAAGTTTTAGTTGGATATCAATATGGCATTGAATAAAAATAAAAAAGAAGCAAATTTTAATCAAGAAAAGATTACAAATAAAAAAGAAGAATTTATCAGAAAATATCTACCAGATTATATCAGGCCGGCTGACAAACCCTCCCTTATTTACAACCTGGTCAAAATGGTTAAGAGTAGATTAGTGGAGCATGTTTACGGTCAAGAAAACCTTCCCGTCGGCGAAAAACTATTTATCAGTCGGCACAATGAAGGAGATGACATCTGGCGACTCATGGTGGCTTTAGACGAAAAAGTTCATCTGGTAGCTTCTGAAACCATTCATTGGCAGGATCAACTTCTTTTTGGTGTCAAAAAAAATCTGATGAAAGAGTTGGAAATGTTGCCGTTACGGGCTAAATTTCCGGAATTGAGTCTAGAAGAAAAAAAAGAAATTTTAAAACGAGCGCCCTTTTGGGAAAAAAGAAATCAAGAGAAAATACTTAGATACTCAGCAGTTGATTTGTTAAAAAATAAAAAATATTTAAAACAAATCGTAGCCGTTCTTTTGGCGGGACAAAATATTCAATTATTTGTTGATGGTCTTTGGACTCGCTTGAAAAATGATCCACGACACCCTTTCCCCGGATACGGCTTGATTGCCAAACTTTATCAAAAAATAAACGAACAAGCTCTTCCTATAATTCCGGTAGCATTTAAGAAAAAAGATGTTTATTTGGGAAAACCATTTTATGTTGACAAGCAAAGTAACCGCGAAGAATTAAGTGAAATTGCTCGTTTTCAGTTAGAGAGGGTGATTAGTAAAAATAAAACAACTTAATTTAAGACTATGCAAAAAATATTGATTTTAGGAGCCAAAGGTATGCTTGGTTCAGAATTAACCAAGCTCTACCGCCAGCTCCAAGCCAATAACCCTGAAGATTATCAAGTGTTTGCTTGGGACATTGATGAAGTGGACGTTCGTGATTTTAAAAAATTAACAAACAAAGTACAAGCTGTCTGGCCGGACGTTATTTACAATGCCGTAGCCTACAACGCGGTTGATTCCTGCGAAGAAGATGATGAGGAATATGCCAAAGCCAAAGTTTTAAATATTGATTTGCCAAAGAAATTGGCGGAAATAGCCAATAATTTGGGAAGCACTTTTGTCCACTATTCTTCCGATTATGTCTTTGACGGAAAGCGACCAAGATATAAAAACGGTCAGAGAGCGCCCTATTGCTGTGGACACGGTTGCGATGGTTGTCAGTATGAAGGCAGAGAGGAAACAATTTCTTGCTGGCAATATGCCGAAGACGATCAGCCCAACCCGCTCAACCGTTATGGCTACACCAAGTGGCGTGGAGAAGAGGCGGTGGAAGAGGTTAGCGGCGACTATTATTTAATTCGCCTTTCCAAATTGTTTGGTGGTGATTCCAAAAACAATTTGGCTAAAAAAAGTTTTTTTGAAGTGATGTGGGAATTGGGATTAAAGCATTTCAGCGTGAAAGCGGTGGACGGGGAACTCAGTAAATTTACTTACGCTCCCGATCTGGCCCGGGCCAGTCGGGAGATTGTTGAGAATCGTGAACCAAACGGAATTTACCACTTGGCCAATGAAGGGGTAGCCACTTGGTTTGAAGGCGTAGAAACTCTTTATAGTCTATTAAACCTGAAAACAAAAATAATTCCGGTGGGACCGGAAGAATTTCCTCGGCCGGCGCAGAGACCGGCGGTTTCCGTTTTGCAAAACAGAAAAAGACCGCCCCTACGTCCTTACCAGGAAGCTTTGCGGGAATGGATTGAAAATAAGAAAATGAATTAGCCGGCGAGTATCCGACCCAGCAGTAAAATGACAGTTACCCCGAAAATACTAACCAAGGCGGTAATAATGGTGAAGGCGGTAATGGAAACTCCTTGCGAAGCCTTAATCAACAAAATGCTAAATTCATCGGGCAAGGGAGTGGCGGAAATAATGCCGGCGAAAACGGGAAAGAGATATTTTTTTATCAGATTTGGCGTATGTCGTTCACTCCATTCTTGCAGTCTTTTAAAAAAGGGCAGACGCGATAATTCCTCCAATTCCTGATGATAAGAAATCCGCAAGAGATTGTAAGTTATTCCATTGCCGATGATGGCGCCCAAGGTGGCAATCAAACTGACCAACCAAAAAGGTCTGCCGGTTTCTTGGGCGACAATTAAAAGGGCAGCGATGCCGGGACCCAAAGTGAAACCATGGGAAAGAAAAGCGCCCGCCAAAAAAATTCCCCAATAACCGGCCTTGTCAATGAGGGTGTGAAAATGAAAATTATTTTGGTCAAAATAAATCAAAAAACCCAACAAAAAAGACACTCCAAGTAAAATCAATTTTGGATATCTGAGACGCAATAAAATTTTATTCATCTTTCTTTTCTTTCACTCGTTTTTATTTTTTTAGTGACATTGGATTTGCTTGTCTTCTGATCAGCACAGTAACAATCTTGAGCCTGCAATCGGGATCGAACCGATGACCTACGCGTTACGAGTGCGTTGCTCTACCAACTGAGCTATGCAGGCAAATAAAGCACTCACAACAAACCCGTGCAAATAAATAATACCCAACTGTGCAATTAAATCAAGGGGGCCGGGTCGATAATTAGCAATTACTTGACACGATTGCTAAAATTCTTAAAATAAGAAACGAAAGAATAAACAACTAATCAATAACTAATAATTAACAGATAAATAAAATGGCAAAAATACAACCTTTGGGAGCAAACATTTTGGTTAAACCGGTAGAGGAAGAAAAAACTACCGAGTCAGGCATTGTTTTGCCGGAAGGTGAGGGAAATGAAACCCCTCAAGAAGGGGAAGTTGTGGCTGTTGGTGACAGCTCAAGCATCAATTCTAAAATTAAAGAAGGCGTTAAAATTATTTTCAAACAATATGCCGGCAGTAAGGTTGAATTTAAAGGCCAAGAATATCTAATCCTTAATGCTATGGAAGATGTTTTGGCGGTGGTGGAATAGGAAACAGTGAATTGTCTGCTGGCAACATTTCAAAAATCGGGATTACCTGTCCCGATTTTTTAGTTGGAATTTTCTAATTGATAAGAACAGAATTTGCTACATCATGCATCGTTTTCTAAGCGCCTAAACCGAAAAAACTTGAATGTTTAATAACCTCAATGGAGCGCACTTGCTTTTGCGAATCGCCATCTTCCAAGAAATAAAACAAGCCGGTTTGTTTATTGTACAAGCCATTATGTTCTTCTATCTCGCCCTTGGCTTGATAAACATCCACCAGATTTATTTTATCCCGGTTGTCCAGTTCGGCCGCCTTAATGAGATTTTCCTTGGTGAATATCACGTTTTCAAATGTTTCCAACCATTGCACGTTGTTCACTCCGGAAAGAAAACGAGTGATGAATATCTTTTCGTTCCTGTGTCGTCGCGGTTGATTGTCCCAATCACGAAGCATATAAACCCAAATTTCATTATTGGTCCAGTAAAGCATTTTTTTGCCGTCGTCGCTAAATTGGATGCCTTTGACACCATCGGCAATCTTATTGAAAATCAACTCCCAGTCATAAGGTTTCAGTTTATTTAAAACAAACAACTCCTTGGTAGGCGTTAGAAAAGTCATTCTTAATTCATCGTAAACAAACATCCTCAAAAAAATCTCATTGCCTATTGCCGGAGGAAATTTTGTTTTGGCTATGAGCTGACGATAATCTTTTCCCGGTTTGACGTCCCAAATTTCTCCGGAATTAAGTTTTAAATAATATAAATGATCCCCGGCCAAATCAAAGCCATTAACCCCTTCATCTATTAAGAGTGTTTCTGTCGGCTCATCAACATCCACAAAAAGGAGGCGATGGTCGCTCGTCAACAGCAATAATTTATGATCGTTGTCAAACATCCAGCGAGCGTAATAAATCAAATCAACCGGAGAAAAAGCTTTACCGGCCTTTTTGTCTTTTACTACCGCCTCTTTACCGGAAAAAGTTTGCCCGGCCCGTTTGCCTTTTTTTGCCTCACCGTTTGACAGAGCGTCTTCCGCCGAATTGGATTTTTTTAAATTTGCTTTTTGTTTTTCTTCCGCCGACAAATTTTTTGTCAAAAGAGGGGTTTTTTTGATAATTTCCGAAAAAAATATCGGCTTGATTTCTTCGTTTTCAGTGTCCAAAATAAGGTAATCCTTTTCTCCAGTGGATTTTTCCGCTGGAATCAATATTTTTTTATGGTTACTGCTCCATTCCACGTTTTCTTCCGCTTGTGGCAAAAAGTGAATGTAAGAGTCGGTTTCAAACAATAACTTTTCCTGCCCGCTTTTAGTATTGAGCAAAGAAATGGAAAGTTTATCGCCATTTTTACGGTACAAAACCAATTCATTTTCATTGCGGGGTGACAAAAAAAATCGTTCTACGTTGGTGGGAGAATAAATTTTTAAGGTTTTGTTATTCAAGGGAAATAAAATTACATTCCAAAACTCGGTGGAAACTCCGGAATGAACGTCAACCGTTTTTTGCCAACTGGTATAACCCTCTTTTTCACAACGGACAGTGTGCTTGCCGAAGCGAACCCCGTTAATCAAATAGTTGCCGTTAATGATATTTAATTTTTTGTCGGAAATTTTTTTGCCATCCAAAAAAATGTCCACTTCGCGCGGAATGCTTTTAATAGTTATTCCTCCATTATGTACCAAGACTTTGCCCACCCAATCAAAACTGTAACCACTGGCCATCATTATTAAGAGGGGAGCGGTCAGAATAAACAAAATCACGAAGGATAAGGTATAGAGTTTTCGTTGCAAGCGTGTCATAAAATAAGAGGCTAAATAAGAGTGAAAATCATGATTCGGGAAAAATATTTTTGGGAGCAAATAAAAAATGAGAAAAAACAAACAAATTCCGGAAAAGAGGCGCAGTCTTTATATAAAATTGACTAAAGACAAACCGAAGTACGGACTCAAACTAAGTCGGCAATATTTCTCAGAATTACAATTACACAAACTGTTTTCCCTTGTCCATTAAACACCAAAAATCAATTTCTGACAACAATATTTCTAAAAGTGTCCCCGCCTTTGTCTTTAAGATTAAACCGGAAAATCCTAACACTCACAATATGTCAGATTTCGGGGGTATATTTCGGGGGTATAAGCTGTCACTTCTATTCTGTTCGTTGATTTAATTCTGATGATTTCCGGTAAGGGCGAATCAGACTTTTTGCAAGTATTTACAAAACGGAATAATGCAATTAGGTAAAAAGTTAAAGTTTTTGATTTATTTACCGGACTTCAAGTACCGGATTTTTTAATTCGCAATAATTCTGCCAATTTAATGATTTGGCAATCCGATGAGTAACTGACAAAAAAATGAAAGAGTATTATGATATTATTGATAATATCATAATAGACAAAAGTGAAAACTGACCGACAAATTATCACCCCTGATTTTTTAGCCGAGACTTATTTGAAGGCAATATTCCGCTAAAAAGAAAAGGGCATTATGATATTATCAATAATATCATAATAAAAAAGGCATAATCATAAAATACAACTAGTTAATTTATCGTTTACAGCTAATTTCCTATTCATCATAATTTACTCAAATTTAACACTGTATCAGTGGAGGTGAAAATAAAGGCATTATGAAATTATTGATAATTTCATAATACAGAAAGTTCAGCCGGTTTATAATTTGCAATTCATTACGGTTCATAATTTATAGATTAGACACAGTTCACGCCTCTCTTTTTGCTAGATTTACTATCCCTTCCTCAAGATATCACTATCTTTTTAACTTTTTTCCAAACGGATTATTATTTGTTTATCTTCTGAGTTGTAAGTATTTCTGAGGACAAGAGAATCAACAAATTGGTTTCCGTTTAAGAGATTCGCAGTAATTTTCAAAGCTACATTTAAAGACCACAGACTTAGGCGAAATAAAGATCTTGTCATTTAAGTTTTTAAGAATAAATTGTTGAAAAAAGTCAATTTTAAATTGATAAGTTGTCCCTCACAAAAGAAAAAGCCCCCAATCCTGTTAGAGGATTGGGGGTGGTGGTTGTGTTGCGGAGATTTTTTATTTTTACACCTCAAGAGAGGCTATCTTTGTGTTTGCTAGAGGCCGTCCCGCGGCCTCCTAAAGACTATCTGCATGGTCCGCGTCTCCTACCGGGCTCTGGCATCTTATGGCCTGGTCTCTGTCTGCTGCCTGTATGCGCCAGATACACCTATCTCAAAAGAACTGAAAAAAAACCGTTTCATAAAAAATTCCTCCTTTTCATTTTGTCATCGCAATAAACAACGATGCACTCTCATTATAAAATCTTCTCAAAAAATGTCAAACAAGTCACTGTGGAAAAACTGTGGATAACTCTTTATTTAATTTTCTGAACAACAACTCACAGCTCTCGGTTTTCTACTCACGACCAATTTTTCAGTATTCATAATGCATTTGGAATCGGTAAATTCCGGAAAGAACGGTTGCTATTACAATGATGTCATAAATTGTAACAATATCACAACAAGAAAAAATCAATTGTCCCGTATATTTAATCCGGCAAAAAGCCCTGTTTCTAGGAATAAAATCACCCATTTCGCAAATCATAATCTGTCCTCTATTTGCTTTCTCCAAGCCCACCAACTGACCAACAAAAAAAGCTATTATGATATTATTGATAATATCATAATAGACAAAAGTGAAATCCAACTGACAAATTGTCGTTTATGATTCTTTGAACCAGTGACTTACCAGGGAACAATAATCAGCTAAAAGAAAGGTATTATGATATTATCAATAATATCATAATAACAAAAGTTCACCCGATTCGGAAAATAAAATTTTAAGATTTTTGCTTTGTCGTTGTCACCCCATCATTAATTCTCAGGACATATAATTTATCCTGGGAAATTCCAAGTTATCAAAAAAACAATAGTATTATGAAATTATCAATAATATCATAATACTTAAAATCAGATTGAATTGATCTGAAAATGACAGTTTATCTTTTGTCGATTATCCCCAATATCTATTTGTAAGCTGTAAAATAAACTATTTTTGTTCCCAGCTTATTATAGCTCATTGTTGTTTCTTTTTTTCATTGTTTTAATTTTAATATCACTCAGATTTAAACCAGGATTGCAGTCAAAAGACAATAATCTAAAAAAGATTGACCAAGAAAATAATCAAAACCAAAAATGGGTATTATGATATTATTGATAATATCATAATATTCAAAGAATAATCGCTTATTATTCGCAGTTCCCGTTTTTTAATTGCTTATGGTAATTCATAGTTAACATTACAACCTCGCAATTTATCTCAAGCCGGTAAATGACTTCTCTCCTCCCTTGTCGCAATCGGTTTTTTGGTGTTTAATTAAGATAGGAAATCACAATTTTTAGAGAAAACAAATTTATGAAACAATCCGAACTGTTTACCAAAACACAAAAATTCGCCCCCAAAGATGAAGTCAGTCGCAACGCTCAACTGCTCATTCGCGCCGGTTATGTTTACAAAGAAATGGCCGGAGTCTATTCATTGCTCCCCCTGGGCCTGCGCGTTCTGGAAAAAATAAGCGCCATCATTAAAGAGGAGATGGATAAAATTGGCGGGCAACAAATGAAAAATTCCGTTCTGCAGAATAAAGTTAATTGGGAAAAGACTAATCGCTGGGACGATGAATTGGTTGACAATTGGTTTAAAACCAAACTCAAAAGCGGTTCCGATTTGGGCTTGGCCTTTACGCACGAAGAAGCTATGACCAATTTGATGAAAACATTCATTTCTTCTCACAGGGATTTACCTGCCTATCCCTACGATATCAGAACCATGTTTCGCAATGAAAAACGCGCCAAGTCCGGTTTGATGCGCGGGCGAGAATTTTATTGGAAAGCTCTTTATTCCTTTTCCAAAAATGAAGAAGAGCATTATAAATTTTACGAACAAGCCCAAAAGGCCTACCAAAACATTTTTCGCAGGGTCGGTCTGGGTGATTTAACATATTTAACATTTGCCAGTGGCGGAACTTTTTCCAAATATTCTCACGAATTTCAAACTCTTTCCGAAGCGGGTGAAGACATTATTTACATTGACCAAGAAAAAAATTTGGCTGTCAACAGAGAGGTTTTTAACGATGAGGTATTGGCCGAATTAGGTATCAAAAATAAAAATAAACTGAAAGAAGCCAAGGCCATTGAAGTCGGCAATATCTTTACTCTGGGAACAAAATTTTCCGAGCCCTTGGATTTGAAATTCAAAGATAAAAACGGGAAAGAACATTTTGTTTTTATGGGCAGTTACGGAATCGGCATCAGTCGTTTGCTGGGGACGATAGTGGAAGTTTTTGCCGACGACAAGGGAATTGTCTGGCCGGCGGAGGTATCGCCTTTCCAAGTTCACTTGATTGATATTGATGCCGGAGACGAAGCGGAAAAAATTTATCAAGATTTGCGCAAAGAAGGAGTGGAAGTTTTTTGGGACGACCGTCCCGACAAGAAGCCGGGGGAAAAATTCGCCGATGCCGATCTGCTCGGTTTTCCCTGGCGTTTAGTTGTTTCTTCTCGCTCTCTGCAAGCCGGCGGGGTAGAATTAAAAAAGCGGACAAACAAAGAAGGACAAATTGTAAAAACAGAAGAGTTAAAAAATATTTTAAAAAATCAATAAAAGACAGCGACTGACATAGTACCTTTTATTAAACCTCAAGAGTTGTTTGCTTTTTTAGTATTTTAGTTGCTTATCTCTTCAGTGTTTTCCCGGGTTGCGATGTGTTTGACAAACAAGGCGTTATTATAAGGGGACTTGCTTTATTATGATATTATTGATAATATCATAATAGGGGAGGGGTTAAATTTTAAACAAGAAAAATATGAATTTCAGCGAGAAACAAATAAAGCTATTGGAAATTTATTTCAAAGCTTTGGCCAACAAAAAACGAATAAAAATTTTAATCTTGATTGAAAAAATTCCCGCCTTAAACGTTGAAAAAATTGCAGACAAGGTAAAGATTCAATATCAAACAGCCGCTTCTCATATTCAAAAACTGGAGAAGGCCGGTTTCATTTACAAAAAATATTCCAATATGGAAGTTTTACATACAATCACTCCCAGAGGGAAAAAGGTGTTGAACTTTTTTGAAAAATTGTTGAATGAAAAGAATTAAAACTGGAAGAGTCACGGCCGTAATTTAATCCAGCGAGAACTCTCTCTTTCTAAGGACGGAGCATTTATAATAGCCACTCAATACAGGCGAAGCAAAATTTGTTATTATGATATTATCAATAATATCATAATAAGGGGAGTGCAGTAGTTCCAAGGCTCACAAAGTATGTTGCGTATCACCCTTGCAATTATACGGTTTATCAAGGCCGGGCGATATATTGGTGAGAATATAATCATTATGATATTATTGATAATATCATAATAGTATTTTGAGTTATTGACGGTAATTGTGTTTGAGTTGGTGATTGTGTGGTTTTTTAAGAGCCCGCTGATTTCTATTTAGAATATTTTCAAGAATCATTTTCTCAAGTAAATATTTTTTCAAACAAAAATGAAAATCGCAATTATTTCCGACATTCACGATAATCTGGCTAATTTGCAAAAAGTTTTGGATTATTGTCAAAAAGAGAGTGTTGAAACAATCATCTGTTGCGGAGATACCGCTTCGGAGGAAACTGTGGAATTTTTGCAAACCAACTTTCCCGGCAAAATTTTGTTGGTGCCGGGCAATATGGACGCCGGCTATTGGGACTATAAAAATTTGAGTGAAAAGTTTGCCGGAACAAATTTAAAAATATTCCCTTCCGTAGGAGAAGCGGAATTTGATGGATATAAAGTTGCCTTTGTTCATTTTCCGGAAAAAGCTCGTGAATTGGCAGTCAGCGGAAAATACGACCTGGTCTTCTATGGACACACCCATCAACCTTGGGAGGAGAAAATTGGTCATTGCCGATTAATAAACCCCGGCAATGTCGCTAATATTCGTTACCCCGCCACTTTTGCTGTTTGGGATACTGATAGTGGCAAACTAAAACTCATCAGGCTTTAAAAAGATTACAAATAAATATTTTTGCACTCGCAAATAAAAACGAAATCTCTCAACTAGCACTAAAGTAATCGACCACCGGCTCTGCCGGTGGCTTAGAGTCTGCCGGCCGAATTGCCGGCTGGACGGTTTTATCATACGTTAAATGCCTTCAAATATACACCCCAGCTATGCTGGGGGTTTATAGGGTAAGTATTATGATATTATCAATAATATCATAATACTCTTTCCAGTTGATTATTGATCTATTTACGCAAACAAGGCGCACTAAATAAGATACAAATTTTATGGAGCAGTTGTTGTGCTGTTCATAAATATAAATAAAAATGAACTGTCCAAAGTTGGTTGCTTATATTGTCAACAACAAATCGCTCGAGCTTTTTATTATGAAATTATCAATAACATCATAATAAAAAAACAGAGTCGCCCAAGATGTAGGCCGGTGTTCTGGAAACAGTCAGTATCTTAGGAACAAATCACAACTTTTTCTGTTGCTTTATCTGGAATCATATGTTAGTTTAACTTCCCAAAGAAACGAATTTCTTTGGGAAGTTAAATCAACTTTTTCATCTGAAAAAGATGAAAGAGTTTGTGTTCATTGACAATAAAAAATCAAAATTTTTTGGGAGGTATATAAAAAATGGAAAATTTGCTATTAATTTTGGTTGTTTGCATTTGTTGCTTGGCTATTCTTTTGAGTATAGCCAGGTTGTTGGAGGAGGAAAGGGTGGTGAACTATTTGATATCCTTTCAAAACAAAAAGAGAAACCCCTTCCATCCGGATTGGGTTTGTTATGGTCGGGTCTTTTTATCTTTTGTGGGAATTATCTTTTACATCTTGGATTATCACAAAATCGGCATTGCCATCTACATTATTGCCTCCTTTGGTGATGCTTTAGATGGTATGCTGGCCCGGGCGACTGAACTGGTCAGTCGTCGCGGAGAAAAGCTTGACCCTCTCTGCGACAAAATAACCTATCTGCTTCCAATTGGTTATTTTGTTGTTGTGGGTATTCTGCCATTTTGGCAGTCTGTCGCTTTTATTCTGGCGGAACTGTTGGGACAGACTTTGGTTAGGCGGGTTGCCGAGAAGCATAACTTATCGGTGGCCGCCAATTTGTTTGGGAAAATAAAGGCCACCTTAGCCTTTGCTATTTTTCCCTACGTTTTTGTTCTTCAGACCGGTAGTTTTCTACCGGATCTGACCGAGCAAATAATGACGGCTTGCCTTGTGTTGGCAATTTGTTCGGCCGCATTTAAAATCATCCCGAACAAATCATACGCCGACATTTTATCCCTGCTAAACCTGCTTTGCGGTTTAGGGAGCATTTATTTCATTTGGCAGGGAGATTTAATGTTGGCGGTGTTGACCTCCATGCTCGGTCAAATTTTTGACCTCCTGGATGGTCGGATGGCCGTCAAACATGGAGGCACCAAGGCTGGACCTTGGCTGGATGACTTAGCTGATTTGGTTAATTTCGGCTTGGCGCCCAGTTTCTTGATTTTCCAAGAAACTGCCAACCCCGATTTGGCCGGTCCACTGGCCGGTACTTATCTCTTAGCCATTTTTTATCGGCTATTGAGATTTGTCTTGGTTGACAAAAAAAGACCGGACTACCGTCCGGAACTTTTCTTCGGCCTGCCCAGTCCGGCTGGGACCATAACTGTTTGGGGAGCATATTTAACACCTCTCCCCGAATTAATCAAAGTGACAATCGTGCTTTTGACTGTTGTATTGTCAGTGAGCACAATCCGCTTTGTCCACTTCGGCCGAGGGATAACCAAAAAAGTCCCAAAGCCGGCTCTGATAGTTTTTTTAACTTTATGTCTGGTTTACCTTTCTTGGCTCTTCAAAGCCAAGAACCAGACACAATTGGGTTGTTTTATCTTATTCCTGGTGATTGCATATGTTGTCACCGGGGAAATTGTGAAAAAAAAGGAGAATCACAATGGTGAATATCAAGGATTTGCCGGATAAAACTCCGGTAAAAAAAGAAAAGACAGGGCTGGTGAGAGAGGCCATGCTCTCCTTTAGCGAAAAGAGGCTTTCGGTAAAGGAACTGGCAGCTCTGCTTGGGGTTGCATACCCAGTTTGTTCCTCTATGTGCAACCCTGAATCTCCAGTTCGCATGAGGTTTAGACATGTAAAAAAATTTATCAGCCATTTTCCCGAAGTGTCAATAAAAGATCTTTTGTTGAGAGTGGATCCTGCAGTTCCGGCAGAAAAACTGGTGGAAACCTATTTTGATCTACCAGGTGAGTACAGTATTTCAGATCCCCGGCAATTTATTAATGACATGCCGGTAGAAATTTTTAGAGCAATCCTTTCCGCCTTCGCTAATGCGGGGGTGGTTAAAAATATGAATCTCTCCCGAGAAGTTTTGTTAGGCACCCTATTAGCAAAACTTCATGAAAACTATACGGTCACCCTCGTTAATGGCAGGGTGGTCATAAGAGGAGAGAAGGATGGGTGCCCTGTGAGTATTTTTTTAGACGGAAAATTTCCCTGGGACACCCAAAAAAGTGAACTCTAAAGCAAAGGACGGTTGATTCTAATTTTTCAACCGTCCTTTTAAAATATTTGTAAAAACAAGCATTTTTATTATAATAAAAAAGTGCTTAGTAACAATTTCGCAAAATTCCTATTTTTCCGCTGAGCAAAAATTTTTTAACCAAGAAATAAATTTATGAAAAAATACAACCCGAGAAAAATTGAAAAAGAAGTGCAGAAAAAATGGGAGGAAAATAAGGCTTATTTTCATCGTGACCAAAAAGACAAACCTAAGTATTATGTCTTGGATATGTTTCCGTATCCTTCCGGGGATGGTTTGCATATGGGACACACGGAAAGCTACACCGCTTCGGACATAATTTACCGCTACAAAAGGTTGCGGGGTTTTGATGTTTTGCACCCCCAAGGTTTTGATTCTTTCGGTTTGCCGGCGGAAAATTACGCTGTCAAAACCGGTATTCATCCCAAAGAAACCACCAAAAAGAATACCGAAAACTATATTCGGCAAATGAAAATGCTCGGCTTGGGGCATGATTTGGATCACTTGATTTATACTTCCGACTCGTCCTATTACAAATGGACCCAATGGCTTTTCGGCAAGTTTTTTGAAAACGGTTTGGTGGAGCGAAAGACAGATAAGATAAACTGGTGTCCTTCTTGCAATACGGGCATTGCCAACGAGCAAGTGGAAAACGGAAAATGCGAACGATGTAAAACGGAGATTGAGCAAAAAGAAGTACCCGGTTGGTTTTTCAAAATTACCGACTTTGCCGAGGATTTAATCAACGACTTGGACAAAGTGGACTGGCCGGAAGCGACGAAGAAGAATCAGATTAATTGGATAGGGAAGTCGGAAGGAGCTAAGATTTCTTTCAGAATAAAGAAATCTTCGCAGACCGACGCAGACTTAACGCAGACTAACACGGAAGAACGTGAAACTTTGAATGATGAAATTTCTGTATTTACCACAAGACCGGACACTCTCTTTGGCGCGACTTATTTAGTACTGGCGCCGGAACATCCGTTGATAGAAAAATTGAAATTGGAAATTAAAAACTGGAGTGAAGTGAAAAAGTATATAGAGCGGGCGAAGAATAAAACGGAAATGGAAAGGTTGGAAAGTAAAGAGAAAACAGGTGTAAAATTGGAGGGATTGGTGGCGATTAACCCGGCTATTGCGAAAATGCTTTCGCAATCGCAAACCGACGCAGAACAGATACAGAAGGACGTGAAAAAAAATATTCTGCGTGGTTCGGCGTTAAGTCCGCGTGAGTCCGCGGTTTCGTCAGAAGCAGAGATTCCGATTTTTGTAGCGGACTATGTTTTAGGCGGATACGGAACCGGAGCAATTATGGCAGTCCCGGCACATGATGAGAGGGATTTTGAGTTTGCTAAAAAATATGATTTGCCGATTAGATATGTAACTAAATATAGGATTAAGTATGTAGTAGATAGTAAGTTTAAAATAGACGCACAAGAAAAAATCAATAATTTTTTTGATTGGGTGTTGAAACATACTCATCCAAATAAAACTAAGATAATATCAAGGACAAGCACAGTTTTAGAATTTGAAAGTCACGATTATTTTGGATATAAAAAAAATTTGAGTGCGAAAAGAATAATTAACTTTCATTCTATTAGTAAAAATGTATTAATTAACTCCGGACAATTTGACGGTATGAACAGCGAGGAGGCGAAGAAAGCGATTACGGAATTTGTGGGTGGAGAGATGACGACTAATTATCGTTTGCGGGATTGGTCCATTTCTCGGCAACGCTATTGGGGCTGTCCAATTCCAATTGTTTATTCGCCGGAAGGTGAAGCGAAATTTGTCGGTGAGGAAAATTTACCGTGGTTGCTACCGGAAGATGTGGATTTTAAGCCGACCGGAACGGCGCCTTTGGCGAAATCAAAAGAGTTGAAAGAGCGAACGGAGAAAATTTTTGGTAAAGGTTGGACACCGGAAGTGGATACCATGGATACTTTTGTGGATTCTTCTTGGTATTTCTTGCGTTATCCCGATCCGGAAAACGAAAAAGAATTTTGCAGTCCGGAGAAATTAAAAAGATGGTTGCCGGTAGATTTATATATCGGCGGAGCGGAGCATACTTATATGCATCTTTTGTATGCCCGATTTTTTGTGAAAGCGATGTATAAAATGGGACTGGTTAGCTTCAATGAGCCATTTTTGAAATTGCGTCACCAAGGGATGGTTTTGGATAAAAATGGTATGAAAATGAGCAAATCCAAAGGCAATGTAGTTAACCCTGACGATATGGTCAAACAATTTGGAGCCGATGCCACGCGAATGTATATGATGTTTGCCGGTCCTTTAGAGGAAGACGTAATGTGGAAAGAGGAGGGTGTTAAAGGAGTTTACAATTTTTTGCAAAAAGTTTGGAAAATTTTTCAAGAAAAAAATTTGATTGATTGCCGGGAAGGAAAAAGTTTTGAGATAGACAAAAAATTACCATTTATTCTGCATAAAACAATCAAAGGGGTCACTGAAGATATAGAAGAACTAAAATTCAACACGGCTATCAGCAAATTGATGATTTTTATTAATACCGCTTCACGAATCGTTTCGCAGCCGCAAACAGACGTAGAACAAACGCAGAAGGACGCAGAAAGAATACAAAGTGGCGTGGGAAAAAATATTCTGCGTGGTTCAGCGTCAAGTCCGCGTAGTTCCGCGACTTTGCTAAAAGTAATGGAAAACTTTCTGATTTTACTTTCTCCCTTCGCTCCCCACCTTAGCCAATATTTATGGGAACAGTTGGGCAAAAAAGATTTTATTTTAGACCAAAAATGGCCTCAATATGATTCTAAATTTATTCAAGAAGAAACCACAGAGTTGGTCATCCAAGTAAATGGCAAAGTGCGAGATAAAATAAAAGTCCCAGCGGATATTTCCGAAAAAGAAGCCAAGGAAAAAGCTCTGGCCAGTGAGAAAATAAAAAAATACACCGAGGGCAAAGAAATCAAAAAAACAATCTTTGTCCCAGGCAGATTGATTAATTTGGTGGTTTAAGTTTTTCGTCCGATTGATTGGGATGGTGATTTGTCAAAGTTGAAAGCCTTGTGCCCAACCTGTCTAGAGGTAGAAGCCGGGAAGAGAGATAGATTGATGAGAGTAGTAAAGGATGGTAAACCAAAGAAAGAAGGGTTGTAAAAAAACTGTTGCCCACGAGTTATTAACGGATTTAAAAGTTAATATAATTAAAAGACCCGCTTTTTGCAGGTCCGGTTAGGCAGGCGACCGCTTGCCACCTTGTTTTATCAACAAGAAATCTTAAGATCTCCAACAGGATATCGGGGGTATAAGTCTTTTACCCCCTTTATTTTAAAAAATTCCTTAGAACAGCTGGCACACTCAAAAAAGCGTAAAACACTGTCCTTGTCCCGCATTTCTTTTTCTGTCAACGCCCCGTCACATACGGGACAAAAATAAATTTCCGTTGCGCATTCTTTCATTTCTTACCTCCTTCAGAGAAAAAATTAAAAAGAACCATTCCGGTTTCCAGTCTGCAACAAAACTTTAATTTAGTCAATTGCCCATTGTCGGAAAAAATATCTAATGATGACAGGAAGTAGATATAAAGAAAAAATATTTAAAAATCGTATAAGTTATCGTAAATCACTCCTCGTTGTTTTGTTGTCTTTAGTTCTGTTTTTTGTTATTATTAGAGCGAATACTTGTGTGAAGAATTTTAGAATGATTAAAATAAAAACAATGGGAGAGGAGGTGATGACAATATGAAGGGATTTATGGATTTTGTTAGAGAGCAAGGAGTAGTTGGGTTAGCTATTGCCTTCATCTTAGGTGGGGCTGTTTCCGATGTGATGAAGTCTTTGGTAAAAGACATTATAGATCCTGTTCTTGGTCTGGTCTTGGGAAACGCCGATGGCTTGAAAGAAATGTATTTCTCTGTTGCCGGCGCCGATATTATGTTGGGCAGTTTCATTTCCACCTTAATTGACTTCGTGGTTATTGCTTTTGTTGTTTATTATGTTTTCAAGAAGCTAAAGCTGGACAAACTGGACAAGAAGAAGGATAAATAACGATATTTTCACTTATTAAAAAACCGACTCCGGTTGGCTTTTTAATAGATGAGATTAATTTTGAATTTCAAAAGACAAACAGTGTGTTGCTTTATTTTTCAAAAACAATTGCATTTTTTCATTTTAAAGAAATATTTTTTTGCCAAACTATACGAGAGTATGCTATAATCACGAAAACCCTAAAAGGCTACAAAAATGAAAAATAAAACAAAAAATAAAACAGATTTACTGCGTGTAATTCTTGTTTTTGCAGTTCTGTTGTTAGGAGGGTGGTTTCTATCAAAAAATGTTTTAGCTATAGATACTGCCACCACTGAAATGCTTTTGTCTCATGAATTTCAAGGGGGAGGTGAGAGGAAAAATTTGTCCGGTAGTAATGTTTCCTACAGTTATGACCTTCCCTTTCCGGTTGCCATGTTTGGAGAAACAGTTACGAAAATGAACATTCATGTTGGCAAGAATGGTGTCGCTATTACCCCTTTGACACAGGCGGAAGATCCTATAGATTATGTTATTTATTCATATAATGGTTCAAACTTGTTTCTCAGTTTAGACCAACATCCGGAGGATGACATTTATATAACTGAAAATCAAGATGATGTTATTATACGCGTTCAAGCCGGAAGTCTGAATTCTCCGAGCGATGTTTTCAATGTGGAAACAATAGTATACAGAGATGGACGCTTTAAGTTTAACTTTGGAGAAAATACCGATCGAGGGATCCCAATTACGGTTGGTTTTTATAATTTCAAAGGAGGTACCAGCTTATTTTCTCAATTAAGCGGACAAACTAATTTCAATAATGCTCAGAGTAGTGCCTGGGGGGATTTCTATTTACATATTAACTCTTTACAACCAATCAGTGGAATAAATACAGTCTCTCTTCGTCCAACATTGTCTATCACTTTTGATCAAATAGCGGAACGAGGTAACGGAAATATAATCTTAAAAAAATACGATGATGATTCCGTTGTAGAAAGCGTTTCGGTTGATTCTCCGCAAGTTACCGGCTGGGGTACAAATACCATTTCCGTTGCTCTGTCCAGTGAATTATCTTACAACACCAAATATTACGTTAACGTAGATGACACCGCCGTAAATCTTTTTCCGGGCATCTCTGACAAAACTACCTGGCACTTTACCACCAGACCGGAAGGTAATAATTTTACCTTTGCAGACGATTTTAACAACCAGGATTTTATAGATGACGACCAGACAGACGCTCATTATAATGAAAGCCAAGGCGCCTATACCTTGGTTTCGCAGATAGGCTCTTGGAGTCATGCCGACAAAACCACTCTTGGCAAGGAAAATATTTACCACGCTTCTGACTATGCTCGTTATCCAAAACTGGCTTTAGACCAGCAGGGGCGACCGATGGCTGTTTGGCAAGACGACAACAAGATTTACTTTACTCGCTGGAACGGCTCCGCTTGGACGACGATGTCGGGCGTTAATGGCAGTGAAGACATTTCCAGTGTGGCAGCTAATTGTACTGGCGGGGGAACTAGCTGTTTACGCTCTCGTGTTCCTCAGATCATTACAGACAACAACGGCTATCCCATAGTGTTGTGGCACGGGTATAATAGTGATTCTAATAGCAATAATCTATACATCAGAAAATGGAACGGCTCCGCTTGGACAACAATGGATGGGAGTGTTACGGGGGCGGAACGACCTTTTGGGAATATGGAGGTCATTTACTATGACGATGGCATAAACACTTTTCAAATAACCAAAAACAGCCAAGGAAACCCGATGGTTGTTGGCATTATGAATGATGGCGCTGGCCACCAATTTCCTATTTACACAGAATGGAATGGAAGCTCTTGGCGAGGAAAAGGCGGAGGTGCCTATGATGTGATATATGGGGATAGTTCAACTGTGGCTAACGATGTTATTTTAAGCAGGGATGACAATGATACACCGATGGTAGTTTGGGGGGATAACGCGGGCACAAACAATGGAGTGTTCTTTAATTATTGGAATGGGTCTGCTTGGCGCGGGTTAGAGAATAATTCCGCTAACAACCGGGATACAATTTTCGGCTATGCCTATGATATTTTGCCCGTCTTACGAATAAATTCCCAGAACCATCCTCTGGTGGCTTATCAAAACAATCTAGGAGGTCCCAATCCGGGTATAGGGGTGAAAAGCTGGAACGGAAGTGATTGGGTACAGATCGGATATGACCAAGCCTCACCGTTGCGAGTTATCAGGATGGAGCTGGATGGTAGCGACAATCCCATTCTGGCTTGGCTGGATGATAACGCTGGGGATATTCTGGTTTCCAAACGCACCGACGATTGGCATGGTTTAGGTGGGAGCAATTCTTATGACACTATTGATGTTGAAGCAGGAGCTTCGTTATCAGATCTGAAATTAAAAATAAATTCCCAGAACCAACCTTTGATAGTTTGGAGCGCCAGTCAATGGTTCAGTACACATTTCACTTACTGGAATGGTTCTGCCTGGAGTGGCGCCGATGGTTCCAGCGCTGACGACAACCTGTCCGGTCATGTCAGAACCGGCGAGATTGATCTAGTTATTGATAGTGAAGATGAGCCTTTTGTTGTTTGGCAAGAAAATTCCACCGGAGATATATTTTTCAGCGTTTTGCCAATTTCTGTTCAGTCACCTCTGACTGTTCAGTCCAAAAAAATAAACGGCGATATCAATGATATTGAAAAAGCAACTTTAACGGCTGATGCTATTTTAAACGGGCAGTCATATATAGATTATTACCTCAGTAATGATGGAGGCAACAATTGGATAAAAGTAGACAGTGGAGAAGAAGTCACTTTCTCTAACCTCGGCAACGATCTAAGATGGCGAGCGATGTTATACAAAGGATCAATGCCAGTTTTGAATGGAGTACAAATCAATTATTCCAGTCACTCTCCCAGTAATACAGGTGGCTCTTCGTCCACTCCGCCCGACGAAGAAGAATCGGAAGAAACAGAATGTAAAACCATTGGCGTAAAAGAATTAAACACCAACTCGGTTAAACTCCGAGTAGAAGTTGATCCGAGTTTTTCTCATGAAAAACAGAAATTCAGAGTGACTGTCAAAAATTTGTTGAATGGGAGCGAACGAAAAGTGGAAATCAAAAAAAGACCGTCGGCCGCCGGAAGAGTTAGCCTCTTTATAGATGGTTTGGAATCAGGCGCTAAATACGAATTAAAAGTCAAACATAAAACGAATAGTGATACTTACGAATATTGTCCTCACAAAAAAAACATTGAAGTTCCCGAAAAGAAAAATGACTATAATCTAAGCTTGCCACCCCTTTGCGGAGCCGGGGCGGGAGATTATTCTTCTGCGGACACTACTTTTCAAGGAGCGCTTTGTGAAAATGGAGAAGTGATTAGCGAACCGGACTTTCCCGCCCCCGGACAAACAGTCCGCTGGGAATGTGAAAAAGATGGAGAAAAAGTTGAGTGTCAGGCCAAACGAGAAAAGGAAGAGGTAAAACAAGAAGAAGAAAGAAAAAGGGAGACAGAAAAAATTTCTTTCCCCGGCACCAGTGAGCCAAAGAGTCAGCCACCATCTCCAAATCCGGTGGCTAAAATCTCCACACTGGTTGGCCTGGTGGCCCTGGGTTTGGCCGGTATTCCCTTGGCTTCACCAGTTTCCCATTTTTCCCTCTTGGCTCTTTTCGCCTTTCCTTTTACCAAAAGACGCAAAACCAAAGATTGGGGTGTTGTTTTTGACGAAGAAACCAAGCAGCCTCTTAAAAAAGTTCCAATAAAACTTCAAGAAATGAATAGTGGCAAAGTCGTTGCCACCACTTTCTCCGACGAGCAAGGTCGCTACGGTTTCTTAATTTCTCAAAAAGGTAAATACGGCCTATTGGTAAAATTGAAGAATTATTCTCTGGACACCAGTCATTCTGAAGACCCTCTCTACGGCAAACTTTACACTCATCCCCAGGAAATAGATCCGGCTTCGGTGGAGAATCTCAACCTGGCTCTCAAGCAAGAAAAAATAAACTGGCACGAATATTTGCGGAGCTTTGATCAGACGCGACTACTTCACAAAGTTTTAAACTTCATTTTCTACGGAATATTTATCCTGGGTGCCATTTATTCCTTGCAAGTAACAATAAAATACCCGCACTGGTTTAATTATTTGGTTTTAGCCGTATACGGTTTTACCATTATTTATCTTTTGGCTCGCGGTTTTCGCAAAAAATTTGGCACTCTCCGCAATCAAGCCGGTAAACCGATCCCTCTGGCGGTGGTTGAATTGTATCAAGATAATCAAAGAAAATACTTTACCGTAACCGATTTGGAAGGACGCTATTATCTTTTAGCTAAAGACGGTCACTACACTTTAAAAATCAAGGGACAACCAATCAGTGGTCACACTTTTTCCTTTGAAAGGGAAATAAACATCAAGGACGGAATTTTAAAAAAGGATTTCAAAATTATTGAATGACAAAAAGACAAAAAGAGGTTTGGAGAAAATAAAAACAAATAACCGCCCGAGGGAAATCGGAAAAACAACTCTGTGGCAACTTCTTCAATCAAAAGCGCTTTCATTATTCTCAGACAACTCTTGAAAGCTTGCTTTAAACAAATCAGTTAGTTAAACTAATACAGTAATGATTAAAATAAACTAACTGAGAAAATATGGAAAGCAGACAGACCAGAATCGTTACCATTGGTGGAGGGACCGGACATTTTACTTTATTAACCGGTTTAAAAAAATATTTTACAAATATTTCAGCAGTGGTTTCCATGGCCGACGACGGTGGTTCCACCGGTCGCCTCAGGGACGAACTGGGCGTTCTGCCTCCCGGTGACGTCCGACAGTGTTTGGTAGCTCTCAGCAACACCCCTAAACTTCTTCGTGATTTGATGGTCTATCGTTTTGAAAAAGGTGATTTAAAAGGACACAATTTTGGCAATATCTTTCTCTCCGCTTTGGAAAAAATCACCGGAGATTTTGAGAAGGGCTTGGAAGAGGCTACACGCATCCTCAACGTTAAAAACAAAGTTATACCCGTTTCCAAGGATAAAATGTCCTTGCATGTTCGCCTTCGCAACGGCCGACTTCTGGTTGGCGAGAAGCAGTTAGATCAAAACAAAGCGGTCAAAAAAATAGGAATTAAAAAAGTTTTTTTGCGGCCAAAAGCGCGCCTAAATGAAAGAGTAAAGCAAGCGGTTAAAAAGGCACACTTTATTGTGATTGGCCCGGGAGATCTTTACGGTTCTATCTTGCCCAACCTCTTGGTTGACGGTCTGGCCCAAGCCATCAAAGATAGCCGAGCCAAAATAATCTATGTCTGCAATCTCTCCAACAAAAAGGGGCAAACGGACAACTTTGATCTGGACGATTATGCCGAATTTGTCAACAAATATTTGCAAGATAGACTTGATTACGTTATCTACAATGTCAGCCGACCTGCTCCCGCCTTGGTTAAAAAATACGAAAAACTGGAAGGGAAAAATTCAATGGTCCAATTTCATCCGGACAAAAACCCGGAAAGGAGTTATAAAGTGATCAAAGCCAACATTCTAAAGCGAAGTCCGGCCAGACAGAACAAAAACGATGCCATAGCCAAGACCCGTTCCTTCATCAGACATGATGGTGATAAATTAGCTAAAGTTTTAGTGGAGTTGTCAGAATTAAACCGAAAGAAAATCATTAAGGAAATAATCTAAACACAATGCAAATTTTCCTTGATTTTGATGATGTTCTGTTCAATACCAGTCGTTTTGTTCAAGTCCTCAAAAAAGAATTTGAAAAAAATGGAATTTCCAAGGAAGAGTTTGATAGAACTTACCTTGATTATCCCCGTCGGCAAAAAAATGGCCGGCTGACAGTTTACAATATTTGGCAACAGATTGATTACCTAGAAAAGGAAAAAAAGAAGAGCCTTTCTCGGTTAAGAAGAGCGGTAAAAACACTGGTGGCTGATACCTCTTCTTTTATTTTTCCAGACGTCGTCAAGTTTCTAAAAACTTTTGCTTCAGAAGATTTGTATATCATTTCCTACGGAGAAAGCGAGTTGCAATTAAAGAAAATCAATAATTGCGGTTTAAGCTCTTATTTTAAAAAAATTATTGTCATCAACCAGCCCAAAGGAAAGATTATTCAACAAATCAGGAAAGAAACCAGTAAGAATGTTTCAGCTTACTTTTTGGACGACAGAGTTGAACAAATAGAAGATGCCAAACTGAAAAACCCCGACCTCACGACTTTTTTGGTGAGGCGTCCGGAAGGGCGTTACAGCGACAAACCCAATCAATATTGCGATTTTACCATTAGCAATCTTTTGGAGGCCAAAAAAATCATTCTGAAAACGAAAACTTAAATTTCTGCTCAAAAGTTGTTTTCTTTTTAAGAGGCTTTTATTTTACCGGCAAATGGAATTTGAAGAGAAGTTCTTCTGTGGTATAATTAAACTACTGACAAAAACCTCTGAAATAAAATTCATAAACCACCCACCAGGCAGGAAATTTTAAAATCTATTTTGGCGGATGTTACAATCGCAAAATCTAAAATTCTTGAAAAAATGAGTCTTCTAAGTAAAATCACCACTTCCAAACGGCGAAAAGACAAACTTTTTTTCGCCTTGGACATCGGCACCGAGCTGGTCAAGGTGATCTTATATAAAATAGACGAGGAGAGTAAGAAAGCAATTGTTCTAGGGCAAGGACAGGCTAGACAAAAACTGGGCAGTATGACGGCCGGAGCGGTTAGTGATATCAAGAGTGTTATTGAAACTTGTCAAGAAGCTGTCACTGAAGCGGAAGAAATGGCCGGCTTGACGTCAGACAAAGTTGTCTTAGGTATCGCCGGAGAATTGGTTAAGGGAACAACCACCACTGTGCACTACGAACGAGCCAATCCGGAAATTCGCATTGATTTGCCGGAGTTAAAAAATATTTTACAAAAAGTGCAGTGGAAGGCCTTTGAGCGTATCAAAAAACAATTAGCCTGGGAAACGGGACAAGAAGCCATTGATGTCAGGCTAATCAACGCCGCCATTGTCAGTGTGAAAATAGATGGTTATCGCATAACAAATCCCATCGGTTTTCAGGGAAGAGATGTTTCCATCAGTATTTTCAATGCCTACGCGCCCATGATTCATTTGGGCGCCCTGCAACAGATAGCCGATGGTCTCGGTCTGAAAATAGTTTCCATTGCCGCTGAACCTTACGCCATCGCCCAGTCTATCAGTGTTTATGGCCAGGAGGATTTCAGCGCTATCATCATTGATATTGGCGGAGGAACAACCGATGTGGCCGTGGTTAGGAATGGTGGTCTGGAGGGAACGGCTATCTTTGCTCTCGGTGGCAGAGCGTTCACCAAGAGACTGGCGCAAACCTTTGCTATTTCTTTTGCTGAAGCTGAACAAATAAAAATAAAGTATTCTCTGGGCGAAATAAAAGAAAATTGGGCGCTTAAAATAGATAAGATATTTAGAGAGGATGCCAAGGTTTGGCTAACCGGTCTGGAGATCGCCTTGGAAAGTTTTCGCAACAGAGAAATTTTGCCGGCCCGGATACTTTTTTGTGGCGGTGGCAGCGCTTTGCCAAACCTGGTCAATAGCCTGAATCGGCGAAATTGGAAAAGCGATTTGCCCATTAGCAATGATTTGCAAATAGGCTACCTCCAGCCCAAAGACATTATCAATGTTGTTGACCAGACACACCAACTAACCACTCCGCAGTCCATCGCCGCTTTGGGTCTGGCTAGTCTGTCGGTTAATATGGAGTACGAAGACAAAGTAATTAAAGAAGTTTTGCGCCAAGCAGTTAAGGTAATTCAAGATTAAAAAATAGTTATGCAAGAAGTATTATACATCAACGTTGACGACGAAATAACCAGTATTTTGGACAAAATTCGCCAACAGAGGGCGCGGGAAATTTTTTTGGTAGTTCCCCAAGGAGCCACTTTTTTGAATAGTGTCCTAAATTTAAAAATCCTCAAAAGAGAAGTTGAGAAATTGGGTAAATCCCTGGTGGTGGTTACGCCCAATGATCAAAAAGCCAAAACTATTGTAGAGAGAGCCGGTTTAAAAACGGAAGATTATCAACGCCTCCATTATGGTCACGAAACCGATGGCTCCTTGGGAGACGAACAATATTATCAGCAAGAAGTCCGAGAAGCCTCGGAAAAAGCAGTCCAAGAGGTTGGTCGGGAAAATTTATCAGTTGGCAGCAAGACCTTCTATTCTCAAGCTGGCGCAAGCTCTCAACCCCCCGCTTCTTTTAATAATCCTCCGACATCATCTTCTTCCAGCACCTCTTCTTTCAATCAGACTCCTTCTAGCCCCTCGGAAGCAACAATCAATGATAAAGAATATAATTATTTTCACCAAAAAACATCTTCTTCGCGTAAAAAGCATCGGAAAAAGAAATCAAAAAAGGGAAAAATATTTTTTTGGTTACTGGCGCTCGTTCTCCTTTTTTCGCTGGGAGGGGGCGGTTATTATTTAGCCAACTATCCCAAATTATTAGTCAAAATAGAACCGCGTTCCCAATCGGTCCGGGAGGAAGTAAAAGTTCTGGTTGACAGCCAAGCGGAGAAAGTAGATCCGGATCAGAAAGTTATTCCCGGTGAATATTTGGAAATGACTGTTAGCAAAAAGAAGGAATTTAAAACAACCGGGCAAAAAGTTCTGGATAAAAACGGGGCCAAAGCCAGAGGAGTTGTGATTATTCGCAATTATTACTCTGACAAACCGCAACCGCTGGTGAAAACAACTCGCGTTCTTTCCCAAAGCGGAAAATTATTCAGATTAACAAAAAGCGTTATTGTTCCCGGAAAAAAAGGAGAAGAGCCGGGAGAAATAGCGGTACCGGTGGAAGCGGATAAACCGGGGCAAGAATATAATATCGGACCGGAGACTTTTACCATTGAAGGTTTTAAGGGTGGCCCCAAATATGAAAAATTCAAAGTGGAGGCCAAGGGTCCGATGACCGGCGGGGTTACTTCTTCGGAGCACAAGGTTGTCGCCGCTGTCAGCAAAAGTGATTTGGACAAGGCTAGAAAAATAACTCTGGAAGAATTGGACAAGGAACTGAAAGAAGAGATTCAAAAAAGAATAGGTAGTGATAAAGCCTTTCTGGAATCAGCGGTGGAAAAAGAAGTGGTTGCCAGTGAATCCTCCCATTTGCAAGACAGCATCACCGACTCTTTTACTTACACCGTTACTTACAAATTAAAACTAATTACTTTTTTCCGGCGAGACTTGGAAAAGCTGGCTAAATATTTAGTTGAGAAAAAACTTGGACCGCTTTTTGCGGTAGATGAACAAAGTATTAAATTTCAGCTTAAAAGGGGGATTGCCGACTTCAACAAGAAAACTATGACCGCCTATGCTGATCTGCAGGCCCGAGGTTGGTTTAAAATAAATGAAGAAGAGTTGAAAAACAAATTGATCAACAAAAATTTGTCGGAATTAAAAGCGGTTCTGGGAGAAAAAAACGGAATAAAAAAGGCTTCAATTAATCTGGCTCCCAGCTGGGTAAGTCACTCACCCAAACAACCGGAAAAGATTCAATTGGAAGTCATCAGAAAATAAAATGGTTCAAAAAACAAAGTCCAGGGTTATTGGTATAAATGGATTCTTTCTGTGTCAGCCGGATACTGGAATAGGTCAAGTGTCTGTTTCCTTCTTAAAAGACCTGGCTCGGACAAATTTGCCTAACGACTGGCGATTTATAATTTACCTAAAGAAAAAAGTGCCGGAAAAACTTCAACAACAACTGTCCGGTCAAAACATTTCTTTTCAAGTCGTCTCCGGCAACTATCGGCGAGACGATTTATTTAGAAAATTTCTTTGGGAAAGATATTGGTTGCCTCAACAAGCCAAGCGAGATGGTTGCACTGACTTTTTTAGTCTTTACCAGTCCGCTTCCGTTTTTTCAACAAGAAGTCTTAGACATTTGATGTTGGTGCACGATGTTGTTCCCAAACGTTTTCCAGTTTACTTGAACAATTGGCGCAAAAAAAGCTATCAATATTTTGTTGACCGAGCCATTAAACGAGCTGACAAAATTTTAACGGTTTCCAAGTTTTCTCAAGAGGAAATCAGCCGGGTTTATCACATTCCTCCTCAAAAAATTACCGTCAATTACATTGCCTGTAATCCAATTTTCTATCAACCTCTCTCTCCCGATAAAATATTTGAGAAGCTAAAAAAATATGGCCTAAGTCCCGGCGACGATTTTATTTTTTATGTCGGCGGATTTGACATTCGTAAAAATATTGCCAATTTAATCAAAACCTATAGCTCCTTAGCCAGCAGTCTGGCTGATCCGCCTCAATTGGTTCTGGCCGGTCGTTTTTATCCTCACCTGGTGCCTTTAGTCACCGACCTCAAAAAAGAAATTAAAAATAATTCTGAGCATTACCATTTAAACCCAAAGCTCTACCGTCTGGTCGGCTTTATTCCCGAGGGTGATCTGCCGGCTTTTTATCAAGCGGCTACGGTTTTTGCTTATCCTTCACTTTACGAGGGGTTTGGCTTGCCGGTTTTAGAAGCCATGGCCTCTCGTTGTCCGGTGGTAACCTCTAATACCAGCGCCACTCCGGAGATAATCAGTCAAGAAGCGGGCTATTTGGTGGAAAATCCAGAAAATGTAAATGAAATTAAAAAGATGCTAAAAAAATCCTTAACGGATAACCCGAAAAATAGGGAGCGAAAAATATCTTTGGCTTACCGGGAGAGTCAAAAATTTTCCTGGTCCCGGTTCACAAAAACATTTTTGCAACTTCTCCGAGAGGAGAGTCAAGACAAAGTAAACAAACAATTCACGATAACTGGCAAGTAACAAAAAAGACCTATGAGAAAATATTTAGTTTGGAGCCTGATTGTTATTCTTTTCAATTTAAGCCTCACACTCCTTTATTTTACCGGCAACACTCCTTTTTCAACAGCGGGCTTTGTCCTTTTGGCGCTGGTTTTTTTTGTTCTTTCTCTTAAATATCCTCGCCAAATGTTTTGGCTTTTTCTTTCCACCTTGCCCCTGGAAAATATTATTATTTCTCCGCCTACACTACCCTTTTCCCTGCGTCCCTTTCAATTGCTGGGACTCATTCTGGCCATTGCGCTGATTATTTTGAAAATCTTTCGTCCAGCCAAAATAGATTTTAATATTCTTCGCCCGGCTTGTCTAAGAAAAGAATTTTGGCGATTTAAATTGTCCAGTGAAGCCGGGGCAGGGCGTCACCGCCAAGAAAAAAAGATTGGTCCCCACGAAAAATATTTTAATCCTCTTGATCGTCTTTTGCTTTTATTGTGGTTGGCCACTATTTTGGCCCTGCAAAACGCTCCTGATAAACAACTCTCCCTAAAACTAAGCTTGGTTCTTTTCAGTTATTTATTACTCTACTGGCTGGTCCGCAATTTCCTGCGTACTCTCAAAGATTTGCGAGAGGGAATCTGGTTTTTCTTTCTGGGAAGTCTAACAGTTGTCGCTTCCGCCTTTTATCAAATGATTGGGGAAAAATTTGCCTGGCCGACACTGACAGTTATGGCTGAAAGAGTCAATGCCACCTTTACCGAACCGGATTGGCTGGGTATGTATTTGGTTTTTATCATCGCTTTGCTTCTAGCCACCAAGTATACCTTCAAACTTTTGAATTCAGACGAAAAAGGGGAACTTTCTCGGCGAATTTCCGATTTGCGTATTTTCAACATTCCGGCGGTCCGAGTGGGGGAGTGGTTGCTGAACCTTTTCTTGGCGCTGGTTTTCATTATTTTACTGGCCACTGTTTCCCGTAGCGCTTGGTTGTCTGTCCTGGCCGTTTTCCTTGCCTACGGAGCAATTTTGTTTTTCCGCAAAAACAGAAAAGAATTTTGGCAAGAATCGCTGAACTTTCTGTTGATTATGCTTTTTACTTTCTTTATCCTCAAGCTTTTTCATCTTTCTTCATTTCATTTATCTAACAGGGCCGCCAGTTCCGTGACCGGTCTGCAGAAAATAACCGTTAGTTGTCAACTCTCAGACTTCACCAATGAATTACCTGCCGGCGCCACCATCAAAAACCTTTCAGAGTTGAAAAAATTTGGTTGCCGTCACATCAATTTGGAAGAAATTTCTGCCGAGAGGGAACGGGGCCATTTAATCAAAGAAGTCTTTCGGCCGGACCCCAATATCAATCTGCGCTGGAAAATATACCGTCTCAGTTGGCAAAACATAAAAAAGCACCGACTTTTTGGCCAAGGTCTGGGTAGCAGCGGCTTCATTTTAGGTAATGATAGTCTGGGACATCGCTACAACACTTCCAATATTTTTCTGGAAGTTTGGTTATCAACCGGCCTCTTTGGACTCCTCTTGTTCACGCTCTTGTTTCTTACTCCTTTGGTTATCGCCAGCAAAATATTACTCAGCCCGGCCAAATCAAAAAAGAAAAACGAAGTGGTCGCCACCTACTTCTTGCTGACTTTTCTGGCAATCTTGATTCCAAACCTTTTCAACAGCGGATTTTTTCTGGCTTTCTTTTGGGTTTGGCTAGCGACGGTGATTGGCTATCTCAGTTTAGACAAAAGTCAAAAATCTTAACCGGTTAACAACGGTTGTCAAGAACAGATAAAACAAGCGCTGGCAACTTTACTTTCCCTCTTCCGCGCCGGGAAAACAAGTTTTATATTTCCACCGGTAATTTCCAAATAATCTTGGTCACCAAGACAAAATTAAGAATGGTGGTGAAAGCGATGCTCAAGAAACCGGCCAGCAGATAGTGGAGAGAAAAAACGTTTAGCAAGATACTATAAACGACCACGGTGACAAACATGGTCAAAAAAGCAAAAGCGTAGTAGTAAGTCAAACGACGCAGACTTTCTTTGCGGGAGGAGGAGCGATTGTCACGGTAGGTGAAACGGGAGTTGAAAAAATAGTTGGTTAAAATGGAAATAATAATTGAAAGCGCGAAAGCGTAAGTTTTTTGCATCAACCAAAACTCAACAAATAAATACAAAAATCCCAGATTTATCACCACTCCGCTGAGGCCCACTAGACAAAATTTAAAAAACCTTCCCGCCTCGGGCAATTCAAAAAATAATTGTTTCAAGTGTTTGAAAAAATTAACACCTTGTTTCAAAGTGGCCTTACTGGTTTCGTGTTCTCGGGGTTGAAATTTCAGGGGAACCTCTTTTACATTCACCGGTTTGGAGCGCATCAAGATTTCCACTAATATTTTAAAACCCTTGGCCTCCAGTTTGATGTCCTTAATTAAATCCTTTCGGAAGGCGAAAAAGCCGGTCATCGGGTCGGTTGTCTTCCGAATGGGAACAAATAAAATTTTAGTCAAATAAGACATTCCGATTGATACTATTCGGCGATAAATCCCGTAAAAGCTCCAGAATTTTCCCAGGCCTTCATTACTGCCCCCCGGAATATAGCGACTGGCAATACTGATTTCCGCGCCTTTATCCAACTTCCGTAACAACTTGGGAATTAAAGCCGGTGGATGTTGCAAGTCGGCATCCATGCAAACAATATATTTTCCTTTGGCCTGAGAAAAAGCGGAAATAAAAGCGGCTGAAAGACCTTGACCGGGAGCTCGCCAGTAGCGCACCAAGTTCGGATATTTAACTACGAATTTTTTGATTTCCTGTGGAGTATCATCATTGCTATCGTCGGCGAAAATGATTTCATAATCATAAGGTGTATTGCTCATCGTCTTTTTAATACCTTCCACCAGGGGAGCAATATTATCCTTCTCATTAAAAGTGGCCGGAATAATGGTTACAAAAGGCGACCCTTTTTTCAAAGACTTCTTTTTTTTTCGCAAATAATTTACTTCTTCTTTCATTCTTGGGGATGAGTTAATTTTTTAAATATTCCAGCAGACGAAGAGCGTATTTTCATCCAAAACCACCTGTCTAGCAACCACCATAAACTTAACAAATTCAAAATTAAAAATTGGCGATTTTGTAAATATTTACTTACTTTTAATCAATATTTCGTCTAAATCATCATCAGTGCCAAAAATATCACGCCAAAATAATCGCTTGGTTTTCTTTTCCGTTGCCAAATCTCCTTTTGTCGCTAAATTCCTGTTTCTCTCTGCCAGTCTTTTTTGCAACTCCTCTTTTTTTACCACCGTCATTTTGTGAACAAACAGCTGTCCAAATTGTCGGTAAGAGATTCTTCGTAAAAAAGGCTTCAACTGTTTACCGGCAGATTTATCAGCTCCGGTATTGATAACGTAAATAATTCTTTTCCCGGCCAGTTCCGACAAATCTCTTACCGGCAAAATTTTCTCGTTTTTGTTTTTGATGGCTAATAGATAAATAAAAGGTAAATAGTATTCAGTAGGAGTATTGTAGTATAGTTTTTCAGACGGAGAATTATTTTGTTCTTCAATTAAATAATCTCTGGCTCTTTCCAATTGTCCCAGGGTCACTCCGTCACGATGCTTTAAAATCAAGGTATGATAAGTTTTGAAAGAGTGTTCTTGAGAAAGCTTTTGCTCTTTGAACCACCGCCCCAGGTTGTAGATATTAGGGAAGGAAGCCAGCAAAGTCAAGATCAGTAAAATTATGAAATTATGTTTTACCAACTTGCGGTCCAAAAGGGAGAGCCAAAAAGTGAGTATGATAGCCGGCAAAGTAAAAACGGGCACAAAATAACGTGGACGCAGTTGGTAGGAAGCGGGAATGGTGATTAGAAAAAATCCCGCCGACCAAATGAAAAGCAAAACCGGAAAGTAAAATTTAAATTTTTCCGGATAATTTCTTTTCAGTTCCCATTCTTTTTTTAGAATCAGCCAAAAAGAGAAAAGTAAAGCTAGACCAAAACCGACCGTTAAGGGATCGTTTTTATGTCCGGCCCGGTGTTTAAAACCGGTGGTTAGCAGGCAAAAATTATCACCCTGTTGACGAAAATTTCTCAACAGTTTTTGGGTAAATGTTTTGTCTGCCCGACCGGATTCACTAAACATTTTAAAAAACAATTTGGTATTGCTGGCCCCGGTCTTGTAATCACTGATAATGACCGGACTGTAAACAAAGGCAAAAATGAGTAGAATAATCGCTCCGGAAAAAATAAAAGCCCTTGAAAAAATTTTTCTCAGCAAGTAGCGCAAACCTCTTTGAGAGAGAATGAATTTCAGCGTGGAAAAAAAATCTTTCTTTTTGGAAAAGGTTGTAATTTCTCGCCAAAAATAAAAAACAAAAAAACTCGCCGAGACGAAAGTCAAAACAAAAAAAGCGAAAAAATGGTATTGGGAAGCTACCGCAAAAGCCAGCGCCCACAAACTTAACCAGCCCAGCCTACTTTTAAAAGTTTTCGCCCCGGCAAAACGTAACAAACTGTAGAAAGTCAGCAAAGTGAAAAAAGGCACGGAATTGGGATTCCAGGAAAAACGGGAATATTGCACTGCCAAAAAAGACAAGGAATAAAAGAGCGCTCCCAGTAAAGAAATGGAGCGAGAAAAATAAAGGTGAAGAAAAAGGTAGAGCAACCAAATTGTCAAAACACCGAAAAATAAATCGGAGTAAGCAAAGACCGGTGGTTGAACGGAGCGAAAAATTTTGGCTGTCAGATACTGAACATAATAATAAGCTGGTCCCAAACGAAGGTAATCACCCTCAATTTTAGTGGCTCGCGGTCCCAATAAAGGTAAATGTTCCGGACCGTATTTGACGGCCGGCGCCAACAAAATGGCATCCCGTCCTTGATCCCATTTAAAGAAAAGCCATTGGTGATGATTGTAAAATCTCAGAGCGAAGCCCAGCAAAAGAATGATAAACAAGAAAGAAAAAGTGTATTTTCTAGACATTTGAAGATGTTATGAATTTAGTTCCAGTGTATATAATTCCATGATTTAAACAGTATTTTGCGCACGATATATCACATCTTATATGTTTTTTACTAATATTTTACCGATAACGACGAAATTAACAAGTGACACAACTAATTATTTTTCAAAAACTTTTTCCAAAAGGGACGCAAATAATTTAAATCTTCGTCGGTTACTTCACCCAAAATTCGCAAGATTGCAAAATAAATTGCCAAAAGGACGGCAAATTCAAAAATAAAAATTATTTTTCCTTGAGGTAAATGATAGGCGATTAGCGAAATTACGACAGTGGCCAAGGCATATTTTAAAAGAGAGATTACATTCAAAAAGCTGGCCACGTATTTTTCCGTTAGAACAACCGCCAAAACCATTATAAGCAGAGAAGTCAAACTGGTAGCCAAAGCGGCCCCCAACACTCCCAATTTATTTATGAGAACATAATTTAATCCGCTGTTGACAATCATTCCAACCAGGGCTATCCACATCGGCAGTTTATTCTTCCCGGCGCCGTTCAAGACAAAAGCCAAAATGTAGAAAACGGTCAAAAATCCCAGACCGATAGCCAGGACTTGCAGAAGAGGCGTAGCCATTAAATATTTTTGTCCATAAAACAACTCCAGAGTGGGACGAGAAAAAATCGCCAGCAAGCTAACGCTGGGGATAATCAAAATAAACAAGAAGCGCATGGCGCTCTGCAAAGTTTTTTGCATTTGCCGGTTGTCACGGCGCGCTTTAATTTCCGAAACTTTCGGCAGGAGAATAATGGTCAGGAAATAAAAAGCATAAAAAGGAAGACGACCGACAGTCAAAGAGGCGTTATAAAAACCGGTGAGCCGATCGCTTTCCAATAAACCCTTGACCATATAAAGATCAATGGTGATCATAATCTCGTAGAAAATCATAAAAAGGGTGATTGGCCAAGCAAAATTAAGCAAAGCTCGGCGGGAAAGTTTTTTGTAGGCAAATTTCTCTCCGCTTGCTTCCAAATTTTCTCTTTTTGAGTCTGAATTGGTCTTAATCCTGTCATCCGATCCCTTTCGTTTGCTTTTCAAAATAAAACCCTGATCAATAAGCAAAGCCAGTACAAAAACAGAGAAAGGAGCCAAAGCGTGCCCCAGAATGGCGCCTTTTGTTCTGAAAAAGTAGGCCAAACCCACAATCAAAACAATCTTGCTTAGTCCGCGAAAAAATTTCAGATAAGCCTGAAGTTTGAATTTGTGAACTCCGGTAAAGAAATAAACGTAAAAACTGGCGGCGGCAAAGGCGGGGATAATCAAAGTTGATAACCGAAAAAGAGGCGTTAAAGAAAAGTCATTGAGAATATCAGCCAAGAAAGGGGCGGCCAAATAATAAAACAGAGTCAAGAAAAAAACCAAAACAAATTGCACTTCGGCGCTAACTTTTTTGATATGCTTAAGTTCCTTTGGTTTCCGAGAATAAACTTCGCTAAGATATTTACTCATGGCCACCGGTACTCCTCGTCCGATTAGAGTGACAATCATTGTGGCCACGGTGATAACCAAGCCGTAGCGTCCATATTCCGCCGGACCCAATGTCCTCCCCAAAATAGCGTGGGTGATATAACCGGAAAGATTAAAAAACAATTCCGCCAAAGTTAGCAGAAGAGAAACTTTAATAATTGCAGACATTTCTAGTAATTTCGTTAGTCCTTAATAACCAATAGCCTCGCAATCAATCCAGGGTGGTTAGGTAACAAACTTGGCGACATTCAGAAAAAAAATCAACAAGCGCGCACATCAACTTATCTGCTTTGCCGGAATAAATTTCCACTCTAGATTTCTTTTGATTACACAGCTATTTGCTAGACACCAATGATATTTCTGATTTTTTCCTGAATATTCTCTATACTATCCTGACCATCTAAAACCCTAATTTGCCAATGAGGAACAAACTTACGATACAAGGAATTTTTAATTAGAAGGTAATTTTTATCTTGTTCCAACTCTTTATCTCTTTTCAAAACAACCTCCGGTTTAATTTCAACAAAAAACGACCAATCTGGTTTTACAATCAACCTGTCAGCCAGCCTCAGTAAAAGGGAGAGTTTAACCGGCACTTTCTTTTTCCGAGGCGAAGTCAAATTATGCAAAATCCTTTCCTGGAAAGAAAGATAAAGAATATTAATAATTTGGTCATAAAAATAACGATCAGACAATAGGTAGTCGGTTCCTTCATGGGAAAGTTTTGTGAGCAGTCGTCTGAAACGGTAAAGGTCAATCAGCAGGACTAATTTTCTGGCTAAAATTCCCAACCAACCGGAGCGAGTGACCGCCTTGGCCGGTTCTTCTTCAAAAATTGAAACCTGTTCTTGACTAACTTTTGATTTTTCTTTCACCCGCCGAGCCAATTTTTCTTTTTTCTTTTTCAAAAGATTGTTGACCAAGGAGAAGCTAACAGAATGAAAGAGAATCACGGAAAAACCCTTCTTTTCCAAATATTCTTTAAGCAGTAATAACTGAGTTGTTTTACCGGAGCCATCAACTCCGCTAATCGTTATGATTTTCATAACCATATCTTACTCCATTCTCTCCGAAAATACAACCGCTGAGATGTAAGAAGACGCAAAGCAACAAAACACTTGCGGAAATTTTTTCTTGTGTTAAAATCAAAAAAGAAAACATACTGACCAAGAAATTAAAAATAAGTCCAATTAAAAATGAAAGTTAAAGTAGATCAAGAAAAATGTATTGGTTGTGGCACTTGTGAGTTGATGTGTAGCCAGTGCTTCCAACTAGAAAACGGCAAAGCCCAGGTAATTGCCGATGATTGTTCCGGAGCCGACTGTGACATCCAGGATGTCATTGATAGCTGTCCGGTTGAAGCCATCAGTATTGAAAAAGAATAAAAACAAAGCGAAAATTACGGAAAACATAAACAAAAAACCAGATTGACTGACCAGTTTTTTGAAGTTTTTGTTTAACCAAAATCAAAAATGCCAACCAAAACAAAAAACAAAATCAAACTGAGCCTGCTCTTGGCAGTGGTTCTTTTTAGTATCGGAGTTTTTATTCACCAAGCTTCAGCGGAAAAGAAAGAGCCTTTTATTGTCCGAGCTTTGATTTTTGATAAGAAAAACGGCCAACTGGTAGCTGACGGTTCTTATCAAGTAAGATTTGCCTTATACAAAATCAACCGCCTAAAAAAAGATCCTTATCCCTCTGACGCAGATTTAAAAGAAAGAGTCTGGTCTACCAATAAAACCATAGAAATCAAAGACGGCAAACTGGAAGCCACTCTTAATCCTCCCGGCTTACCTTACAACAAATACTATCTGGGAATTCGTATCAACCAAGATGCAGAAATGATTCCCCGCAAAGCGGTTATTTTGGGAGGAGAGGAAGAAGAAGTAAAGCTGGAAAGCATTATAGATAGAAAAATAAGTCAATCCTTTTCTCAGGTTCTCAATAAACTAAAAGTCGGCACCAAACCGGGAAATATTATTGTTCTCAACGAAGACGGAAAAATAGATAATTCTCTTTTAGATCTACCCGCTTACCCGGGAACGGGAGGTGTAAGTGAAATTGATTTGGAAATCAATACTAACAATACTAAGGTAGAAATCCATAATCTTTACACCGAAGACGGCACCCTCAACAATAACCGCAATGTCAATCTGGACAACCACAATCTTTCTTTTGACAATAACAGTTTATTTATCAAAGGCAGTAATGGTCATATTGGCATTGGCAAAACCAACCCAGCCTATAGTTTAGATGTTTCCGGT
>JALVDV010000008.1 GCA_027008775.1 Candidatus Moraniibacteriota bacterium | reverse complement strand
TGAAGGCCCTAGAATATCTTTTTCTAAGAGAAAAACCAAAAGAAGAATTCATACTTTGAATTTGAGATAAAAGGAATTAAAGTATTTGTTTTTCTTTTGGTTTTTTTCTTTTTGCAATTCTTTTCTTCTCTTTTCTATTTTTCTCCTCTTTTTCTTTTCCCGTCCCACTTCAACCGGTTGGAGGGTTAGTTTAGGAGAAAAGGAGAAAGTTGTCAAGAGCAACGAGGGGAAATGGAACATTTATTGGGTGCCGATCAGGGGAAGTATGGGTTTTAACAGATTTTGGTGTTGTGTTGTAATTTGAGTTGGGGGTAGCTAGAGAGAAAGATTTTTTGTTTGGAACCAATTTTTTAACTCTTCAGTTTTAACACGGACTTGTTCCATAGTATCTCTCTCTCGAACAGTCACGCTATTGTCATTAAGACTGTCAAAATCAACAGTGACACAGTAAGGCGTGCCGATTTCATCTTGACGGCGGTAGCGCTTGCCAATGTTGCCATTGTCGTCAAATTCGCACATCCAATCGTTTTTTAAAGAGTCAAAAATTTGTCGGGCTTTTTTGACCAACTCCGGCTTGTTTTTTAATAAAGGAAAGATAGCGATTTTAATGGGAGCCAGAAAAGCGGGCAATTTCAGAACAGCGCGAGTTCCCCCATTGGCTAACTCTTCCGATTGATAAGCCTCCGTTAACAAAGCCAAGAAAGTTCTATCTACACCCACGGATGTTTCAATTACATGGGGTGTGAAAACTTCATTGGTTTTAGGATCGCGATATTGAAGCTTGGCGCCGGAAACTTTGCTGTGTTGGCTCAAGTCGTAATCGGTGCGATAATGTACACCCTCCAATTCCTTGAAACCGAAAGGAAAACGATATTCAATGTCCCAAGCATCTTGAGCGTAGAAAACCAAATTCTCATGCTGATGCCAGCGAATGTTTTCTTTTTTAATTCCCAAATCTAAATAGTATTGCCATCTTTTCTCTTTCCAAGTCTGATAAATTTTTGTCGCCTCCCGAGGGTGGGTAAACATTTGCATTTCCATCTGTTCAAACTCTCTTTTGCGGAAAATAAATTGGCGAGCGGTAATTTCGTTACGGAAAGCCTTGCCAATTTGGGCAATGCCGAAGGGAATTTTTTGGCGAGTACTGTCCAAAACATTTTTAAAATTGATATAAATACCTTGGCAAGTTTCTCCTCGCAGATAGACGGGGTTTTGTTGCCAGTTACCGGTGAAATTCCCCAGATTGGATTGCACCAGTAGGTTAAAATTTTTGGCTTTGGAAAAGTCACTAGCGCCACATTTCGGACAACGTAACTTTTCTTTATTTTTTTGCAGTAATTTATTAATTTCCTCTTCACTCATTTTCTCGTCGGCAAAAACTCCCGCTTCTTCCAAAAGATGATCAACTCTTACTCGAGAATGACATTGCTTACACTCCGCCAAAGGATCGCTAAAACTTTCCGTATGGCCGGAGGCCTCCCAAACCTTGGGATGCATAAAAATAGCGCTATCCAAACCAACAATGTTGGCATTTTTTTGTACCATTTCTCGCCACCAAAATCTTTTGATGTTGTTAGCCAGCTCCACTCCGTAAGGACCGTAATCATAAACGGCGCCAAAACCACCGTAAATTTCGCTGGAAGGAAAAACAAAACCCCTTCTCTTACTGAAAGAAACTATTTCTTCCAAGCCAATAGTCTTTTTCTTTTCTTGTTCGGTTGTCATAATTGTAAAAAGTTTATTTTTGGTTAATTAGTTTTGCGTAAATAAAATGGTGAAAGCCAAACTTGCGCGAAAACCAAGCGCAAAAGTGGGAGTAAAATTTTAACTTTAAAATTGAATATTTAAATGTCATTCGGGTCAACTCCGCCAGATCTGTTCAGCTCCTCTTCCTGCCATTCTTTAGCCTCCTCAACGGTCAGCTCCCGCAAAAAATCATCGGCGGTCTGCATAATTTTTTGCATTCTTTTTTTGATTTGTTGCAAAACCACTCTAATGGCTCTCCTGGCTAAGGCATATTCCTCGGCAGATAAATTGTCGTATTTTATTAAATTTTGAAAAAATTCTTTTTTACCAATTTCTTCTTTACAGCCGTTTTCTTGATATTCGCGCAAAGATTGTTGAACAAGTTGGTAAAGATTTCGCCAGGAGCCCCAAATATTGTTGACCACTTCATTTACTTCCGACCCTGCTTCTTTGTTAAGGGAAATTTTTTCCGTCATATTTTTTTACTTACTTAACTTATATCTTTCAGTCCTATTTGTATTTTGTCCGTCTGTTTTTCCGATCTTAGTTTCTCAGGCAAACTAAAACACCCTCTTCCGCTCTACTCTTTTGTAAAAACATTATCCTCTCTGTCAGTATAACCTCTCCAGAAAAAAAGTAAATATTACCTTCTTTATTTTCTTGAATTGTTTACAAGTTGGGTATCTGCTATAATCTAACTAACAAAGAACTTGTCTATAGTTTTTTCCTGCGAGAAAAAGTGTTAATGCTCAAATTTGACAACGGGTAAAAATGGTAACCATCCCGGCGCCCGGAGGAAATTTTGGTTTGGGAGGAGGTTTTTTGGTGGGAATTTTGGAAGAAGATGGCTTGACGGTACAGAAGCACAAATTGCCGATTGACTTTGGCCTAATAACGGGAAGATGATTATCTTAAACTTTGCAGGCAATAATTTATTCCCTTTTGCGAAGGGTTTTGCTGTTTCAGTTAACTTTCTTTTCTATAATAATTTTCCTGTTGCCTTGTTGGAGTTTTTGACCGATGGCCGGATTAATAGCCGGGCGACGAACTCCGATTTTTTCTTCTTCGGAACGATTTTTTGCCTTGGCCGACACTACTTGCAAAATCAATCTGTTTTCACTGTCTTCACTACCGGCATTATAAACATAGACTAAATCGCCCGTTTTTAATTTTCCAGGGAAGGCTCGGCGCAAAGAAGCCCCCAGAGCAATTTTTCCTTCCTTAACTTCTTCTGTTTCTTGCAGACCATCTTGATAGTATAATTTTCCTTCCAACCTGTTTTCGTCCACTTCGGTCAAATTTTCTTGCAGAAAAATTGCCAAAGATTTTTTGTCGGAAAATTTTCTTGTAAATTCACGCAATATTTCAGCCAGAATATTCTTTAACTGAACATAATAATCCTGTCTAAAAAAAGGGGACATTTCCATTTGAATATATTGGTAATTTTCTCCCAGAGGTATGCCTTTGAAATCGCCCAGGCCGTAGCGCCGGTGGCAATGAACGATATGGCCACACCAACGTTGACCCTCAATGGCCACTGCCGCCTGACAGTATTCTCCGTCCTTCTTTTTGATATCACTTTCTTTAATTCTTTTGTTTAATTCTTCGGCAAACCAGTTGGCTATTTGCGGGTGGCAGGGCATTTTGCCGTCTCTTAAAGCGTTGCCAATAATGATATCGCCAACATCTCCCGGTCGGTCGCTTTTACCGTGCAGAGAAATATGTAGAAATGGTTTTTCCACTTCTCCCACTTGTTCTTGATCGAGAGTTTTTTTGAAGACTTTCTGCAAAAATAAATATTCAGCCAAATGCAAACCGTGACCAAACTCTAATCGTTCCTTGGTTTTCATTTTGCGACTGTTTGGCTCCCGATTGGGATCAAGTATTCTTCGGTGTTTGCGCGCTACCAAATAAGAAGCCTCATTCTCTTCTGCCACATCTTGTGTTAAGGAAGCAGTGTGGTCCTCAAAAATAATTTTTAGATTCAAAATGGCCAGGGCTAATTTGTCGTTCCGGTGGGCTTGTTTAAGCTCCTTGATAATAGGTCCTACCCTTTTGGTTGGATAGCCATTAGCAATGATTTTTTCTTGGAGTTCTCGGGCTTTTCTAAAAACATCCTCTCGGCGCAGGTCTTTCCATTCTTTTTGTGTTGACAGTATGTTCCAGATTTCTCCTTCATTGGCCAGTTGTCCGTGAATTGCTTCCAGACAAGTATTGTTTCCTTTTTCGCCAATCTTGTGCAGTAAAAAATATCTGTTTAAGGCTCTGTTAAAAATCTTTTCCTTTGCCTCCGGAGATAAGCCGGCGTCCCCTTTTAAGCTCTCTTCAAAAAGCAATTTTCTGATTAAACCTTTGTCAAGCTTCTGCTCCAGAGAAAGTCTGTCCAATATCTTTTCTCCTCTTTTTCTGATTGTTTGAAATCTACCTTTTTCTAGCATCGTTTTCCCGGTGTTAAGTGTTTTTATTTTTTCAGTAAGGCTTCAATAATTTTTCCGGCAACGTTAATACCGGTGGCCTTCTCAAAACCTTTAAATTGAGCGGAGGTGTTGACTTCGATAGCCAAGTAATCATTGCCTTTTTTGATGAAATCAAGGCCGGCATAGAATAATTTACCCTTCTGCATAATTCTCTGAGAATATTCACGCAATTTTTCGTCAACTTCCACCTGAGTAGCTTTGCCACCCAGGGAAACGTTTGATTTAAATCCCTCCTGAGCTTCTCTCTTTATCGCTCCCAGAATTTTGCCGTCCAGGCAGAGAACGCGATAATCGGTGCCGGCGGATTCTTTAATAAATTCTTGGAACAAAAATCTTAAGCGATTTAAGGGAAGAATATTGTTTTTGGCTTGATCAAAAGCTTCTTTGATAAAATTTCTAGCTTCACTATCATTGTTTACAATTTCAACAAATTTACCAACTGTGCTCACATTTTTTTTAATCACGCAAGGAAAGCCGCCGACTTTATTAACCGTTTTATCAAAATGATAGGAATTAATTAAAACTGTTTTTGGTGTCGGAATACCAATATGAGAAAAAAACATATTGGTAAAAAACTTGTCGGCGAAATCAATTGCTTCTGCATTGGGCCAAATTTGAATATTTTCCATTTTTAATTTCTTGGCAACAAAATGTCCGGTGGTTAGATTGGACAAAGCCCAAGCTATATCATTTTTTTCTATTATTATTTCTTCATCATTTTCATCAAAAATGACCCTGTCTGTTAATATGGCCCTGTAAATATTAATTAATCTTACCTCAATATTTCTGGACTTACACTCTTCTGTAAATCTTTTTACTCTTTGATCTTTGAGGTTATCTGTAAACAAAAAGAATCGCGGTCGCATAAACACACTTATTAAATTTTTAAATAAATTTTGCTTTAAAGTATTTTCGCACCAATTTAATTGTCCGACGGTGATCATCTCCGCAAATAACTATTACCGTATCGCCCGGCTGAGCCAATTCGGCTGATTTTTTAATCGCCAAATCTTCTCTGACAACCCTTAACACTTTTCCATTCTTTTTTTTATTCTTAATACCCCGATAAAATATTTTAGACACTTCGCCGATTTTTCGATTAAAAAAACTTTTGCGTCCTTTGTATTCTTTACGCACTATTCCATCAATTTTATCGTAGACGATTAAGTTATCAAATTTGTCAGCTATGTATTCTCCGGTTTCATAAATTACTTTGTCCGGTCGATCCGGCGCCAAGCGTACCACCCCCCAAACTTCTCCTTTGGCGATACTTTTTCCCAATTGGGCCACTTCTGCTAAGGAAAATTTTTCATGGGCATAATCAACTAAAATTTTTATTCCTTTTTTATTTTCCAATAATGTCAAGCGTCCACCAAATTTATCAAAGCGATATTTTTTCAAATATTTTATATTTTTGGCTGTTATTTCTTTGTTATTGTGCACGTAAAGTCCAGCTACTATAAACATTAAATTGAAGACTGATGGTTGAAAAGCTCCATTAAATGTCCACACTATCTCCTTGAGTTCCACAATTTTATCTGTTTTCTTTCTGTTCTTCACAACCACCCAACCATTTTCCACTGTTATCCATTCTCCGCCTCTTTTTAAATGCTTGTTTAAATCGAAATATTCAAAATTAAATCCAACTGGTAAAAGATAGACTGGTCTTCTAAATTTTGGTACCGCCTCAATTTGAGAGCAGACATATTTATCATCAGCATTGAAAATAACAGTACCGCCAAGATCTATCCGATTAAAGATAAATCTTTTAGCTTTGGCTAAATCATTTCTGGTTTGCAAACGCTTGCTGGCTTTAAGGTGATCCTCTAAAACATTGGTAAAAATGCCGATTTGGTGTAAACCATAACCTAAGCCGGCACTGGCGCTGCTACCAATGGCTGTTTCAAAAATAGCGGTAAAATTGGGATACATTTTTTTGGCGTCTAGCAAATATTTCCCCGGGCAAACCGTCGGTACTAACATAAAAAGTTTTTTACTATCTTCTAAAGTACTTTTTTGACGACCATTAATATAATGTCCGTCGGTATCTACTCGCAAGGTTTTATTCCCCGATTTTCGTAAAACAAAATCCAGCGCTCTGACAACAGTTGTTTTTCCTTTAGTTCCGGTGACTGATATTATTTTCATTATTTTTTGTTTTTTTAATTTTCTAAAATTTTTACCACCCTTCTCATTACCACAAAGGCGTAGGCCCAGAGAACCGGTAGCCAAATGGGCATTAATCCGAATAGGCTGTTTCTTTTAAACACTTCTACGCCGGTGGAAACAAACAATGTTTCGGAAGCGGTCATTGCAATCAAGGCAAAGGTGAAAAATAACCAATCCAATTTAACATACTTTATCAGAAATAAACCGGTAATCATTATCCCATATACCAACAATAAAACATAATCATTTTGAATTATTGGAATAAACAAAATCATTACTACTACCGGAACTAATTCTAGAATAATTTGTTTAATTTTTAATTGGATATTTTTCACTTTACTCGGTGCACTTACTTAGACACATCTAGACATTAAGATACCGAATTGTTTACATAACGAACACGGTGAATGATTCGTAAACTTGTAATTAATGCTGGCTAAACTCGTGGAGATTATTTTACCTCCACTAAAAACTGTTTGAGGTTGCGACGACCAATGATAACGGGAAATTTTAGGTGTTCCCTGTCTATAATGGTTACCAAGGCCGGAATGGTAACTTTGTCCATTATGATTTTCAATTTAACCACCGGGCGATAACTGGTTCCGTGGGAGGAGTGGATAATGGCTGTATCAGCCAGGAAAGGAACTTTTTTAAATAGTTCCTCTCTAGTCTTACTATTCTTGTCTTTTAATTTTTCCCAGCCACCACTTTGTTGATAAATTTCATTGAATTTTTCCAGAGTCTCTTCATAGCCCAATTCCTTTGCCAAACTGGTATCAATGGAAGTAAAACCGGCGCCGGTGTCTATTTTGGCTTCCGTTCTAATTTCTCTTTTATTCCGGCCGATAATCATTATTTTTTCCGTACTGTTGATAATTCTTTTGCCGGAAAGGTTTTCTATTTCATCTTCAATCTCTCCGCCAAAAAGATTTTGCGCTAAAGCCACGCCGCGACGAATGGTCTTTATTTTCAGACCTTCCACCCTGTTCAAACGCAAGAGTAAACCTTCTTGGTTGGCGTTTTGAATGGACAGGCCGGGACGAGCATTAAGTTCCATAAAAACCGGCCCTCTGTTTCTGTCAATGGCGATGTCCGCTCCCAGGTAACCCAACTTGGAAATGTTTTGCGCTTTGATAGCCAATTTCAAAATCTCTGTCCATTGTGGGATTTTAATTCCACTGAGTAGGAGCCCGTTGGGCGAACGCTCAATCACCTTGTCATATTGTATGGCAGTGGTGGTTACACCGGTGGCCATATCTATTCCCACCCCAATACCTCCGCGATGAAGATTGGAAGTTCCGCCGGAAGCTTCGGTCGGTATTCTCATCATGGCCATTACCGGAACGTGATTGTAAACAATAATTCTAATGTCCGGCACTCCGCGGAAAACGTACGGTTTGAAGCCTTTGTAAAGTTGAATTCTTTCTTCAAAAAAAGCAAAATCGGGGGTATCCAAGCGAGAATAGTATCCGTCTAAAATGTTTTTGATGTGGTTGCGCAGGTCATCCTCTGTTACTTGGCTGCGATCAGCTCTAACCCAAACATTTTCTCGTCCCTTCTTGCGACCGTAAACAACCAGGATACCTTCTCCACCGAAGCCAAAATTGGGTTTTAAAACGAAACTGTTTGGCAAGGAGTTAAAATCAAAATTTTCCAACTCCTCCCGACTTTTAATGCTTTTAATTAAACGTGGTACCGGTACCTCAGCTTTTTTCAAAATTCTTTTGCAACGTAACTTATCATCGGCCAACTTCTTGGCCGATTTTAAATTATTGGGACGAATATACAGTAAATTGCGGGCATTGATGCCCAAAATTGTCTTATTTCGGAAAAACATCGTTTTACTTTATAAGTTTGCCAAAACGGAAATATTCCGTAATTCTTAAACCACTCCAGTGTCCGAGGAATATGTTGACAAAGATTGTGAGCACAACAACCCAGGGATAATCTCTGACAATTTGCACCAATGGTGGCCAAGTAATTAAGAAGTAAGCCACCAAAGATATCACCAAAGTTTCCAGGGAGAGAATGATAGCTATCCGCGAGCCCTTCTCTATCTGAGTAGCTACGAATTTTTCCACCAGAGTAATCATAATAACAATCGGGAAAATGGAAACGCTGGCCAAGCCAGTTCTCTGTAACGAGCCACCCAAGACTAAAACAGCCAAAGTGGCTAAAGAAACCAAAGTGATGACTATGGCCATTCGGGGCAGATAAAGTAATCTGAATTTTTTAACCAAAGTTCTGCTCAAAATTCCAACAATTACTATAACAGCGAAAATGAAAATTCCATACTTGGCACCATTAAGAATCGTGTTGCCCGGCTGCAAACCGATACTTAAAAAAGCAAAAGTAATCATAGCCGGTGTATAGATGCCAAAGGCTTTTATTCCCACTATTTGCCGAAAAAAAGCGATGACCGTCACCACCACCGGAATCATCAAAATTAAAATAACGGTGCTTTCCGGCACACCTTTGTCAACTATCCACTGAATGAACCAGTTTGCATTTAAATATTGCATTGTGAATTCGGATAATTAAGAATTAATTTTACTTTTATATACTACCCTAATTTTAACTTTTAGCAAGACAAACAATCGTCTCTGCCAAAATTCATATCAAACACTATTGTTTTTGTTAAAAACATTCTTTCAGGCAATATTTAGAACTCAACTGGCAGATTCCAATAATGAAGAATTTTATTTTGACAAATTTTATGCAAAAAGAGAAGGTTTTATTTGACTATTAACCAATCAAACTTGATAACCTCTTCGTTTTCAGACAAATTGGTTGGAACTTCCACCAAAAACCCTTCCCCCTCTCTTATTTCAGTGACGGCAATATTTTTGTTGGTGGCTACCCGGGGGGTAATAAATATTTTGTCTTTTTCCTCCACAGCAGAAGTGTTTATGAAGACAGATTTTTTCCCGCTTTGAATAATCCCTTTACCGGCGGTTGAAGCATTATGATTTTCACTATCTTCTTCTTCCTGAGAAACAACCGCTAAAACTTTGGTCGTCACTTGCTTTGTTTCCACCTCCTCCGCTTCCACTTTCTGGGCTTTGAGTCTTTCTAAGATAAGGTCTCCGGAGAGAGAGAAGATGGTTTTGGGAGGATTGTTGTCATCTTCTTCTTCACTGTTGTTTTCGCTGAGAATTGCTAAATTATCAGCTAAGGATTCTAAAACTGTCGGTAGATTGGTAAAGGAAGGAATTTGGGGATTATTATTGTTGTCATCATCATTATTGCTGTCATTGCTATTATTGATGTTTAACAACTCTTCTATTTTAGCTATTCTCTTTTCGTGGTTGGTAACGGTGTCGGTTAAGGTGGTGGTTAGTTCTGTTAAAGAGTTGATGTTCTCAGATAGAGTGGCCAGAGATTCTGTATTGGCTTCAATATTTTCTTGGTTTTCGGCAATCTGCT
>JALVDV010000007.1 GCA_027008775.1 Candidatus Moraniibacteriota bacterium | reverse complement strand
GAACACTAGTAACGAAGAATAAACAAAGGGTTCCAATGGTTAAAGTCAGAGTTAAGGTTAAAAGTCTTTTCATCTTCTTTTCCTCCTTTTTCTGGTTTTTTGGTTTTTAATCATCTGATAACAGGAGTAAGTAAATAACTCCCGTTAGGTTTCCTTTGTTTAGGATAGAGTTTCTAAGATAAGCGTAACCTATCTCATCCATTCCCTCATTCTCTCCTTGGCAAGTCCATTGCCAAGGATTGTTAATAGTTCCGTCTCCGGACAAAGAAGAAGCCGTGCCGAAGAGACAGTAACCTTGATTGATATTATCAGTTAACTCTTTGGGATTATTGGGATCGGTGGAACCGTAGTTGGTATCCACTACGCCGTCTACTGGTTGTTCTCTAACTGTTACCGTTGCTTGGGAAGTTCTGCTTTCTCCCCAGTTAGAGGTGGTTGTTAAACTTACGGTGTAAGTCCCCGCTTGGTTGTAAATATGAACGGGGTTTTCTTCGTTTGAGGTTTCTCCATCTCCGAAATCCCAATGATAAGAAATGGTAGCTCCGTTACCTGTTTGAGAAGTGTTGGTGAAGTTTACTTGCAAAGGAGCTTCTCCTCCCACGCTGGAAAGATTAAAGCTGGAGTTGAACCAAGGCAAGAGAACCTCAAATTTGGCGTATTCGTCTCCACAATGACTGCCCACACTGCAAGAGACATCATAATCCTCATCATTGCCCACCTCTATCTTAGTATCTATCCAGAAATAGACGGGAATCTTTTTTTCGTAGAGGTGTTTTTGAGTAATGGGGAAGGTGTGAGACCTGTCTCCCTTGAAAACAGTAATGGAACTCAGGTCTGAAGCTAAGGTGATAAAAGCTTGACCATGCTTGGTAATCGTTTCTCCCGGATCAAAGTCATGCTCTCTTTCCTGATGATCAAGATAATCCTCGTCAATCCAAATTCTTTCATCATGACGGAATTTCTTTTTGGTAGTGGCGCAGTATTGGATTCTGGCTAGGTCGGCATTGTCATTGGACTCGTTTTTGATCTTGGCTTCCAATCTTATTTCCTGAGTCTGACCGGGGGAGAAAACCGCTCCCGATTCGGTATGGTAATGAGATTGCCCCGGGCCTTTGATTCTCAAGTATCTGATACTGACATCGGCATTGGGGACAAAGGGATCGTTTCCGTAAGTTCCCTCACTTTCCCCAGGGTTGGTTTGCCAGGAGCCGCCGGTGGAAGAGCCGCCGCCATAACCATTGCCGGATAAATAAGCCAGCATATCGGCGCTACCCGTATGACTGTTACACAAATCTCTTCCGTTGGCCGTACTTAATTCTTGAGCATGATAACCGGAAGAGTTTTTGTAATACCTAACATGATAATAAGCATCTTCACATCCAGCCATATGATATCTGCCGGTATTATCCGGTTCACCTCGCCAGCAATGAATAGCATTGCCGGATAGGGAAGCGCATTGAAAAGGTGAAAAAATAAAGCCATTGATATCCAATGCTTCGTAATGGTGACCACGCGTGCCATTGTTAAGACGACAGTGAAATGCCCTGTCATTACTTCTGGGAATTCCAACCAAACGCCAGATATCTTGTCTTGTATTTCTATCACGAGACCAGATTTCAATGTCGTCAATGGATTTGCCGATACTGTCCCTTCGCGGTTCGTGCATACCGAAATGTAAATGTGGACCACTAGAATAGCCCGTATTCCCGGAAAAACCAATCGGCTGTCCGGCAATAACATGGTCGCCAACATTTACAATTACACCGTTGTGTTGGAGGTGAGCATACAGAGTTGCATGAGAATCATCGTGCTTGATTTTGATATAGTTACCAAAACCATGACCGCAACCTGTGTTACCCTCAACACATCTGTTTTCAGTGGCTATTACCTCACCACCAGCCGCCGCCACAATCAGTGTTCCTCGTGGCATACCGAAGTCAAGGTCGTATCTAGTTAATTTGTCACCATGAGATGGACTGTCATCGCTATTTTGCATACACTCATAAGCGCGCCCATCCAAAAACGGCAACTGCACTCCGAACTTTGCTTGAGCAAAGTTGGCTGCAAGAAACACAAACAAACAACAAATCATTACCGAAAAAATTACTCTTTTCATTTCTTCTTACCTCCTAGGTTTGGTTTTTGGTTGTTCTATTCAATTGTCAAACAACATTGCGGCATAAGTTTTTACCTTAAACCACAATTTTAACTCTAGTAATACCGAACTAAAATTGCAGTTCAATGACTTTTAAGTAGTTCTATCGTAAAAACTTCAAACTACTAATGATATTTTCGATTATTGTTGTATTTTTTTCTTTTGTATAAGGCAACTCAGCAGATGACATCTTAATCCCCCTAAAAGGCGGATGATTAAAACTGATGTAATAAACATAGCTAGCATCTTCAGAAAAAGGCATTGATTCATAATTCTTAGCTACGACAAGATTATTATGTGTCACATAAACATTACAACTTTTATTATCACTATTCTTCATACAAAAATTACGTATATAATCCTCATTTTTAATCAAACTACTTCCATCACCCCAAAACCCGCATCTCGGCACACGCCTTCCAATTATATTCGGAGTTTCTGTAGCCAAAAATAATCCTTTCATATTCGTAGCTTTCAGTGCAATCTGTAGACATGGCTCTTTATTTCCGTGTTTAATTTTAGCATCATTCCTATAACCATCAAAACATTTTTGTTTCCAAACAATTATATCACCCCAACTACGTGGGTATTTAAACTCAAACCCCAACTCCTCATTCCGATAAGTTTTCCAATTGGAAGTATCGATTTTTTCTTCCGGTTTTAATTCTCCGTTATCAGTTTGATTTTGCTTGTTGGCTTGTTCTTTTGTTGTTTTTTGCTCTTGAGTCTGTTTTCTAGTTTCTTTCGCATCTTCCTTTGTCTTTTCCGCATTACTCTGTTTTACTTCTATAATTTCCCGTGATTGCAAAGCAACATACAAAACAACTCCTCCAACAAGAGCTACTAAAACAATTATTCCGATGATTAAATTTCGTTTGTTCATGAAATTAGATAAAGTTAAATTTAGGTTTATTATAATTCTCTAAAAATTTCCTCAATCGTCTTCTGTTGTTCGTTACCTTAAATTACACTTCACTATGGCTCATTTTCTGAATTTGTCAATCAAAAATTATTTTTTCTCAATCAAAATTTTGTCTTCAAAATAGTTTTAAAAACAAAATTTCGATTGCAAATTTTATCCTGGTCATTATGATATTATCAATAATACCATAGTAATATTTTTAAGATGACAAGGAGAGTATTATGATATTATTGATAATATCATAATGGTACAACATTCTTTAATGATAAGACTGCTCCGGGCCTTTGATTCTTAAGTATCTGATGCTGACATCGGCATTGGGGACAAAGGGATCGTTGTCGTAAGTTCCTTCGCTTTCCCCGGGGTTGGTTTGCCAGGAGCCGCCGACAGAAAAGTGAGAAAAGTTCCTCAGGTTAAGATGATCGCTAACCAAAATAACCGCTAAATGTCTTAATGTGTCCAAACAAATTCCATAATTAGATTAACAAGCACCCCCCAAATACTCCCATCACATCAACCAAACAATCCGACGCAACAATTGTCAAAGCCGGGATAATTTGCTAAACTAAAGCAGTCAAGAGAAATAAAAGACAAATATGTTAGAAATCATTACTTATCCCAACAAGGTCTTGGAACAACCATCCATTCCCATCAAAGATGTTACTGATTTGAGAATAAAAAATTTAATCAACGAGATGGTGAAAACAATGCGCGCTCACAACGGCTTGGGCTTGGCTGCTCCTCAAGTTGGTCACAGTCTCCAGTTGTTTATTGCCGAAGTTGACAATCAACTCCTAACCTTTATTAATCCGGAAATTCAAAAACTTTCCGGCAAAGAAGTAAAAATGGAGGAAGGCTGTCTTTCTTTTCCCGGAAAATACATTGATATCACTCGTCCCAACAAAGTAAAAATCAAATTTACCGATAGCAGCGGGCAAAAACAAATACTAAAAACCTCCGGCCTACTGGCCAGGGTTATTCAACACGAATTTGATCATTTACGAGGTATCCTATTTACGGAGAGGGAGAAAGAGAAAATGATTTCAATCAAACAAAATTTTCTCTAAAAATCTTCCGTTAAATTTGTTAACCCGCCTTTCCACTTAAAATAAACTTTACCACTTAGCGCACATTTTTATGAAAATATTTTTTTTCGGAGCTCCCAATTTTTCCGCAGAGATTCTCAAGAATTTATTACAAGAAAAAATCAATATTAATTATCTAATTACACACCCGGATAAGAAGGTAGGTCGCCGGCAAAAACTGACAGCCAATCCGACCAAATTATTGGCCCGAAACGCGGGTTTGCCAATAAAAGAATTTGCGCGCTTAAACAAAGAAAGTCTTAATTTTTTTCAACGAGAAAAAGCAGATCTTTTCATTGTAGCCGCTTACGGACAGTTGATACCCAAAGAAATCCTAGAAAGCGCTCGGCTGGGCGCCCTAAATGTCCACCCCTCTCTATTACCTCAACTCAGAGGTCCTTCCCCAATTCAAACGACTCTCCTCCAAGGACTTAAAAAAACGGGAACATCCATTATGTTAATGACCGAAAAAATGGACGCCGGACCAATTATTTATCAAGAGGAAGTTGTCATTAAGGACAACGACTGCTATCCTCAATTAGAAAAAAAACTGATCAATCTTTCCAGCCGGTTGCTACATAAAACTGTGGATTACATTAAAAAACAAGAAAAAATCCCACCCGCTCGGCCTCAAAATGAAAAACAAGTCACTTACTCACAACTTATCAAAAAACAAGACGGCTTAATAAACTGGCAAAAAAGCGCCGAACAAATTTACAATCGCTGGCGAGCTTTTTATCAATGGCCTCAAATTTACAGTTTCTACCGAGGAGAAAAAATCATTCTCAAAGAAATAAAATTATCACCCATCCAACAGCCCCGACTAAAACCCGGTACAATCTTCAACTCCAATGGTCAGATTTTAATTCAAACCGGTAAAAATTCATTGGAAATTATCAAACTCCAACCGGCCGGTAAAAAAGAAATGTCTATTCACGACTTCCTCAACGGGCATCCTCACTTTATTTCCGCTCGGTTAACAACAAAATAATGTCAGCTAAAAAACCAATTCCCAAAATGAAAAAAATTCTCACTCATCCGATTTTCATCGGTCTTTTGGCTATTGTTCTCATTCTTTCTTATTTCCTCTACCGCACCATCTCCGCCAAGAAAAAAAAGGAAGCGCTACAAATAAAGTTGACCGAAAGTCGTCGGGAAAGAAATGAAATCAAGGTCCCTCTGGCGTCTCCTCGCGAAGTTTTTCGCTGGATAAATCACCCTCATGTTCAATTGATAGACATCAGAAGATCAAAAGATTATCAAAAGAAACATATTGAATCTTCAATCAATCTGCCCTTGGAAGAAATCTCCAAAAATATAGACAAACTCCGCTCTGATAAATTAATTATCATCATTGACAAACACAATACTGAGAAAGGCAAAATATTGGTTAAACATTTTGCTGAACAAGGTTTAAACATTAAATATCTTGACGGCGGAATTTTAAAATATGCTCAAGAAAACTATCCCCTCATTTCCGAACCGCAAGCCGATAAAATCAGCGACCGTTTAAAAGTTTCATTTCTCAAACCACAGGAAATCAAAACAAAGATGCTGGAACAAAAAAAAGTTTTCTCCTTTGTGGATACGCGACCCGAAGAGATTTTCCAGAAAGATCACATTCCCGGTAGTTTAAATTTTCCTTTGGAGAAAATAGAAAAAATCAAAAACCACCTCCCCGCCCACACAATATTATTGTACGACAGTGAACCCTGGCGCAGTTTTCAAGCCGGAGTGAAACTATATGATATGGGAATTTTTGATGTATATGTCTGTAGTGAAAGCTATCAAAAATTGAAAGATACACTATTCAAACAAAACTCTGGCAAAGCTGATAACAACGAAACAAATAACCGGGAAAATAATAAAAATGAAGGGCAATAAAAAGCAAACCAAAAAAACATCCTCACAAAAAAACAAGACCCGGTTTTCAGAAAAAAACAAAGTCTCAGCAAAATCAGCTCAGACTAAAACTTTGGGTAAGACCGAGTATTTTTTACTTTCTTTATTTTTGGTTAGCATCTTTATCGTTATTTTCTTAAATATCCAAAAGCAGGAAAAGTTCTCCCCAAAATTTCCTCCGGCGCATCATCTCAGTGTTACTAAAGATGAAAGAGTGTTTCAACGCTTGACTACAAACCTCCTAGATAGTGGCCTCAATGAAAACCTGGCTCCTCAAACAATCAATCCAACAAAATCCAAAAATCTTTTTCTAGATAAACAAAATTTTCCTCTTAAGTTCGGACAATTCCTGATTCTTTACAAAAATAACAAACTTTATTCCGTTAACACCAAAAGCAGACGCTTCATCAGTTCAGTTGCTCTACCCTTCAGCGAAAAACAACCTCAAAATTTAAACGCCTTCCAGACAAAAAACGGCTTTCTGTTGAGTCTTTACCAGCCAACAAAGAAATCTGTCAATATTTACTTTTTCAAGATTTCTCCCATCGGACGCCTAGCTCTCGGTCACATTTTTCAACTGACTAGAGCTAACCCCTCTTTTGGTGTTTATTTAGATCAACAACAAAGATTACTCCTTTACAACCAACACCCCCTAAACAAAAAAGACAAGCTAAACAACCTATTCAACCTTTTTGCCAGAAACAAAAACTCCTGGCAAAAAATGGAAATAGCCCCACCGGAAGTCTGGTATGATAACGAGGCGCTCCTTGGTAACCCTCAATTGCATACCTTCACTGTCTGTCAAGTAGACAATAACAATTTATCGGCCTGCCAACAAAAACACCTTCTCGCTAATCAACCAATCGCCACCAAGCGAGAAGGAAGCAATTTCTACTTCTGGACCAACCAGATTCCTTTGCGTAACAATCCTAGAAGAATGTTGCCCACCTCAAAAATTTTTCAAATCAATTTAAACAACATCTTGCCAAATTTGGTACAAGTTGAAGGAGCACCTTTGGACAATCAATTTCACATTCAAAAAGATCAGCTCTCCGCCTTAGTTTACCAAAAAAATGACTCTGCTCCTTTTTGGCACAAAAAATTTAGTAAAAATAGAGTTGCTCTCCTAAAATTTAACTTGCAAAAATTTCAAAACAAAGACAGTCTTGTTGTCAATCCCAAAAACTATCAAATAACCTCTTACACTGCCATCCAATTTTCTCCATCCCCTTTTGACCAGCTGACACTTTCCGGCTTAATTGCGCTCAGTCCAAGCTCAAAACAGATTATACTCTATCAATTGAAAAAAAAGAATATATTTTCTGCCGATAAAATTATCGGTTTCTACCCTTTCAATAACCATTCAATCATAGTCCTCCATCAGAGAAAAGATCAAATTATAGTTACGATTTTTGATTGGCAACAAGAAAAAATTATTGCTGAAACAAATCTCTCCCCGTCTACTCCTTTCAGTGGCAACAAAATATTTTTTCCCCAACCTAAAATCTTTTCTTTACAAAAAGACTTATTCCTCTCCTTGCCTATTGTCATCCCCGAAAAAAAACAAGAAAAACTCTTTTTGCTCCATTTCAATCCCGGAAAAAAATCACTGACAATAATCACTCGGAGCAACCTGCTCATCCCTTCTCTTCCTAAAAATGTTTTCCCTTCGGAGCTTGCTTATCCGGTAATAACAAATTTTATTTTTCCGTCAAATTCAAATAGATCTACTTTTTACCTACAAAAAGAAAACTCTCTTACAGAATATTCTTGGCAGAATAATCAATTAAAATTGCATCGCTCTTTTTATTACACATTTCGTCCAAGACCACGAGTGAATGCATTAACTCTGGCCCGTCGTCGTGCTCGCATCCCCGGCGGCGCCAAACTGGTTAATGGTCATTACGTTTGCGCCAAGAAAAAACACGAATATGTTGGCAAAAGCAAGAAAAATAACAAAGGACGTATTCACCTTGACCTGGAATGTTGTTTAGATCCAGATGAGTATCCAAATCCTTGGTGCACTTACCGTCCCGGGGAATTAAGCCGAACCAAATATCGTTTCAAAGACTACAAAGGTAGAAATATAAAAATCAAAAAACACTAATCACGAAAGCCATCGCAAATATCTCCTTTTTGCAAGCAAGGAGTACCTGCCAACTCCAAACTGTCCGGCAATTAAGTAATTTAATAAGAAATCGTCCTGGTTAAATGGTAAGGTTTATCATTTTTTAATTTTTCTTGTCCCAACAACCAAATATGGTCATTTACATGAATAGAATCGGCGTGTGCAATTTTCTTTTTTACCTTTTGTTTAATTAATTCAACAACCCAAATAGTATTTGCTCTTAATTCTATTTCTTCTTCGCTGTCTTTATCAATTTGAATTTGGTTGTCAATCTTATCTGTGAGGTAATCTGAATAAGAGAAAATGCCTAATCTTCTTAAAACAAAAGGTAATTTATAATCGGCACACGCAGTTAGTTTATCAATATTTTTTAACTTGCCAAATTCATGTCCATTGAAAGCTTGTGCAATATCCGCGACTAAAAGTTGTGCGCGCTTGTAAAAATAAACTTGTCTCCCTTTGTAAGTTGACGAATCTTCAAAAGAAGGAAAATTTTCAATTATCAGGTTCAATAATTTTTGTGAATCGCCATTTGCTTTTTTCAGGAGATTAGTAAAATCACCATCAAATTTTTTGAGTAATATTGTTCCAATCTCTCGTAAAATATTCAATCTTTCTTCAAAAAGAGGAATTTGAACATTGCCCTCTAAGATTTTACTAAGCTCTTCTTCTTTAATCTCAGAAAGAAATTTCGCGTCCAAAATGGGAATCTTATTCTCTATTGCTCTGGCAATGGCACAAATCATTCCATAAGCACCATCAACTTCTTTGGAATGATAAATTATTTTCCATTTTGGGTCGCCCCAATAAGAAAAACTAATTGAGTTAAACACGAGCAAAAAATGCAATCTATCTTTTGGGTTTAACTTTCTGAGATTAAATGGCGATTCATCAATCCAATGTTTGATATGAGAATGATTAAAATAATTAACAAACTCATTAACTTTTTCAGAGTTTATTTTTACATGTTGAGAATTATCAACAACGAATTTGCAAGTTTCAATTATTCTATTCATACATCTATAACAAAGCAACTTAAGAATTCTTTATTTTTGCTTTCTTCCCCGTCACCAATTCCTTCACCGCCTCTTCCATTTTCATTCCTCGGGAGCCTTTTGCCAACACAACATCTCCCTTCCTGATTTTTTTTCTTAGCCACCGACCGGCCTCAGCCGCCTTAGCAAAAGCAAAAAATTTATTACCGGTTCGTTTTTGGTACTCCTCACCCGCCAATTTCATTCTCTCTCCCACCGTTACCAGAACAAAATTCTTCTCTCCCGAAGATAAAAGCTCGCCAACTTCCCGATGAGCGCTATCTTCAAATTCGCCCAATTCCAACATGTCCCCCAAAACCAGCCACCTTCTCTCCGCCGGTAAATCTTTCACCAACCGCAATGCTTCTCGCAAACTGTCAGGCGCGCTATTGTAAACGTCATTTATAATAATAGCCCCCCTTCTTCCTTGAATTACTTCCAAATGTGCTGAAAGCGGTTTTGTTTTTTCCAGACGCTTCTTGGCTTTATTTAAATCAATGGCAAAATATTGGGCCACCGCCAAGGCAGCCAACACCCCGTAAATATAACCCCTGCCAAACAAACCCTCTAATTTAATCACCATTGATTTCTCTTGATGCTTTACTGTAAAAACAAGACCCTGAGGCAAACGCTTATCTTTTTTGTAAAAATAGTCAATATCATCCGCTTTAAAATCAGCCTTTTTTTCACAAGCATAAGAATAAGTTTTTTGCTTTAATTTTAAGCTTTCTACTTCCAAAGAATCTCTATTGTAAATCGCTACCTCCTTTGCTCTCTTCAGTAAATAAGTCTTTTCTTCAAAAATAGCTTTCTGACTGCCAAACTTTTTCAAGTGAGAAATTCCAACATTGGTAACAACCCCCACTTCAATTGGAATGAAGCTGCAAAAATATTTAATATCTCCCCTGGAATCAGCCGCCAATTCCAAAACTAAAACATCAGCATAATTATTGGGAAAAATTATCAATTGTCCGGCTCGCAACAAAACAGACAACCAGCCCCACCAATTTTTTTTCTCCCCGGAAATCCCCAAAATCGCCAAGGGAATTCCCAACTCATTATTGTAGTTCTTTTGACTTTTCCAAACTTTCAGTTTATCGCCGGATAAGACTCTAAAAATCATTTCCTTGGCGGTTGTTTTACCCACACTGCCGGTAACCGCCACCACCCTTGACTGGTATTTTTTCAAAACAGCACCGGCTAAAATTCTCAAAATTTTTTGTAAAACAATTTCCTTTCTCAGCATACAATTAAACTAAAACTTATCCCCTCCAAAAATATTCAAAACAAAACTGTGGGCTAATCATTCTGGTATAACAATTTCTTCTGATAAACAAAGTGTACAAAATAATCGCAATACAAACAACCCCAAACCTCTCTGAAATCCCTACCTCATCTCTCAACATTGTCTGAACCTCAACGGCACCACCTCCTACTAATCATTTACTCGACACTTTACCAATAAACTCATTTAGGATTTTTCTTTTCCAATATTCAGTCAAGCTTTCTGGATGTTGTTCTCTGCCTGATATTTGACACTTTGTTGCTTAAAGAAGAAATCAAATATAAATCTGAAAATAATGCCCGGAAAGTTTGATGGGCAAAAAATTTAGAAAGAGAATCCTTGATGGGTCAAACACAAGAGAGCAACTTTTCAAATAGTCAACGTATTTAAAAAATCCCACAGGTAACAAACAATAGAAAAAATTCAAAACCAACCATAAACAAAAGAAATCGCACTCAGCTTATTGGCCTTAGCTACCGAAACAAACTATGGTTATAGATAGTAAACAAGAACTTTAATATCAATAGATCGACTACCGTCATCAAAAGGCAGGAATAAAAATAATCCTCATCTTTTCAGTCACTACCCCCCCCAGCAACAAACTTTTCGGGTATTATGATATTATTGATAATATCATAATACCACCCCACCACAGATAACAAATATATTATGATATTATCAATAATATCATAATAAGTTGACATCTCCATGAGTAAGTAATTTTATCTAAAACTTCCTTGGCTCACTAACAAAAAATTCATTAACAAAAAATCTGAACAGACTGAAAACATTCCTAACCAAAACGAAACTGACAAATCAGTCGGTGTCATTTTCATCATTCTGTTCATACTCCTTAGTTTGATTTTTTATGTCCAACAAATAATCGTGTTTTTTATGGAAAATCTCCCAGTCTTTCTCAGTATAAGCCTCCGTTGGTTTTTGAGAAAAATAACTCAAAAGAAAACGGGAGATTTCTCCAAAAGCCGGCGCCGCCGTAGCCGCTGCCCACTCAACATCTCGCGGATGATCAATAACTACCACCATGGCAAAAACCGGATTTTCCACTGGCGCAAAACCGGCAAAAGTTGCTTCCGTTGCCCCCTCCAAGTAACCGCCATTTTGCAAATCAGGAATTTGAGCTGTTCCGGTTTTTCCGGCAATTTTATAACCAGGAACACCGGCCAATTTACCATGTCCTTTTTTAACATTAGCTTCCAACATCAAAGCTGCCTGTTTGGTGCTCTCCGCTGAAACAACTTGTCTTACCAGTTGAGGTTTTCGCTCTTTCAGCAATTGACCATTTTTTTCTATTCTGTCAACTATAATCGGTTTCATTAAAACTCCACCATTAGCTAAAGTGGAATAGGCCATAGCCAGTTGCAAAGGTGTCACTGTTACCCCCTGCCCATAAGAAGCAGTATAATACTCGGTATCACCCTTAGAGTGTAAGTGACTGATATTTCCGGAAACTTCCGCCGGTAATTCAATACCAGTTTTTTTACCAAAGCCAAAAGCCTTGATATAATCGGCAAACAGTTTGTTACCTAAACGCTTCTCCACAAAAATGGCTCCCGTATTCAAAGACTTTTCAATCACTTGCGTCATTGTTTGTTGTCCGTGAGCTTTACCATCGGAATTTTTAATGGTAAATCCACCCACCTCAACCACTCCCGTGTCAGTATAAACCGTTTCAGGAGTTACTCGTCCGGCATCTAAACCGGCCACCATCGTCAGGATTTTAAAAACCGAACCCGGTTCATAAGCATCACTGACATTTGGATTTTTGAACAATTTTGTTTCCGCCCGATAATATTCATTCGGATCAAAAGTGGGCCAAGCGGCCATTGCCAGAATTCTACCGGTTCTTGGCTCCACTACGATAGCCTTGGCGCTGTCCGCTTTATGTTTTTTTACCGCCGCCTCCAAAACTTTCTCCACTTTAAACTGAATGGTGGGATTAACGGTCAGAATCAAATCGGCTCCATCATAAGAAGGATTAAAAATTTTACTACCAATAGCCATCCAATTCCCTCGGGCATCCTTGTCTTCTTCCAAAAAACCGGCTTGCCCTCGCAATATAGTGTCAAAATATTGCTCCACCCCGTACCGCCCCACTAATTCATTTTCCTTATAACCAAGAAAACCAAGAGTCTGAGCAGCTAAAGTTTTACCCGGATAATAACGCCATTCTTTATTTTGTAAATACACCCCCGGCAAAGAAACTTGTTTCACCCTCTTTACTTCTTCTTCAGACAACTTTTTCTTCAGCACTTCGTAAGGATCATCAATTTTATTAACTTTTTGTCGGACAAATTGCTCATCTAAATCCAAAATATCTGTCAACAAACTAACCGTTTTCTCCTGATTTTTTATCTCTGTTGGATTAATATAAAGAGTTGGCATATTTTTATTCACCGCCGCCGGCACCAACTTTGTTCCTTCTTGAAAAAATATTTCTCCCCTCCGAGAAACTAGCTTTCTCTTAATCTTATATTGAGCTTCCGCCAAAGCAACGTATTTTTCGTGTTCTCTAACCTGTAAAAAATAAAAACGAAAAAGAATACCGCCTACTAAAAAAACAACCAACAGAATAAGCAACAACATCCTGTTGGCCGAAACATAACGTCTAACCAGATTACGACTTTTCTTTTTTTTCATAAAAAATCACTTATTTCAAAGCTATTTCTCTGTTAACATTCAAATAAGAAATTTCTCGTGGGACAACCATTTGAAAATTTTCCGCTTCTTCTTCCAGGTTGCCCACCGAATATAACCAAGAAACATTCACTTTCATTTCAGTATTAGTCGCTCTTAAAGTCTTATTTTTTTTCTCCAATTGCTCCACCGTATGACCAAGTACAATCACTCTGTTGGCCAAATACCCGTAAAACAACACCAAAGTTACCAACAATAGTAAACAAAAACGCCAGCCGGGAAGCGGAAATCGCTCCTTGCCATCGACTACTCTTTTTTTAGTTTTAACTTTATCGCGAGAAATCAAATTGGTCGCCGCAACTTTTTCAGCGACCCCTAGGTAAACAACCATAAGATGTCAAAGTCTCCCCCTCTGACATTTTAAATTTTATTTTTATTTTCTTTTTTTTAATATTCGCAAAACCGCGCTTCGCGCTCTGGGATTCTCCTTCAATTCAGCTAAGCTCGGCCTCACTCCTTTTTTTTGCAGAATGATAAATTGATTAGACTGTCCGCAAACACAGACGGGAAGTTCTTCCGGACAAACACATCCCCTCGCCTTTGCCCGAAAGAACTTTTTAACCGTCCGATCCTCCAGAGAGTGAAAAGAGATTACAACCAATCTCCCCTCACTTTCCAAAACATCGGTAGCTCCTTCTAAAAATAACTCCAGATTTGACAACTCCGCATTCACCACTATTCTCAGCGCTTGAAAAACCTTGGTAGCCGGGTGAATACGACCATTCCTATTTTTTTTGGCATCCGTAATCAAATCCGCCAATTGCGTCGTCGTCACAATTCGCTCCTTTTGCCGACTCTCAACAATCTTTTTAGCTATCCGACCAGCTTCTCTTTCCTCTCCCAATGACTGAAAAATATTTCTCAATTCTTCCTCCGACCATTCATTGACAACTTTTTCCGCCGTCAGAACCTTATCATCCCCACTGAAATTCATCTTTAAAGGCATCTCCTTTCTAAAACTCATACCGTAACGCTCATCTGCAACCTGTTCTATTCGCCAACCCAGATCAGCCAGAACACCGTTAACCTTATCCCTTTTAATCCTGCCTTCTGCCTGCAATCTCTTCACTACTTTCTTTATATTCTTAAAATTATCGACCACCGGAATTAATCTATTCCTTAGCTCGGGAAAATTCTCGGTAATTCTTTTTTTAAAATCATCCACCGCTTTTTTGTCAACATCAAAGGCAATCAATTTCCCTCTTTCGCCAATCAGTCGCAAAATCTCCAAGGCATGTCCCCCTGCCCCCAAGGTGGCATCAATGATTACATCTCCTTTTTTAATGTTCAGCGCTTCAATGGTCTCTTTTAACAAAACTGTTCTATGAAACTCTTTTTCTGAATCAGCCATTCTTTGAAAAATTACTCCTCAAAAATTCTTTGTCCCTCCAAACAACTTTAAACTAATACATTCCCAGCCGTCCCAATTGCTCCGCTATTTCATCTTGATTTCTTTCAGCATTCTTTTTATAACTCTCCCACAACTCCTTATCCCAGATCTCCAACCTGTTAAATAATCCGGCTATCACTACTTCCTTTTTCAGATTGGCATATTTTTTCAAATAGCCGGGAATTAAAACTCTACCCTGAGAATCCAATTTTCCATCGGTCGCTCCAGCCAAAACCATCCTGATGAAACTTCTCGTATCTCTTTCTCCCAGTGGCAAGGAACCCAGTTTTTCCGCAATTTTTTCCCATTCTTTGATAGTGTAGACAAACAAACAACCGTCCAAACCCCTTGTCAACACGATGCCCGGCCGAAAACTTTTACGAAATTTAGCCGGAACAGCCAATCTTTTCTTCTCGTCTAAAATATGCTGATATTCTCCAATAAACACGGCTCTGCACACGATTTTAAATTTTAAGCCTTAGTCATCGGTACTTAATCCAAATTTTTTCACCTTAGCCAGCATCACATCCAGAAATTCTCCCGCCTAAAATTTAAAACCTACAAATTAAAATCTAAATGTTCCCCACATTTCACCACTACAGTTACATTATACCCCACCTCACAACACCAGTCAAATCTCTCTCTACACCATAAAAAAATCCCTTATTATAGGGATTTTTCAAAATTTCAGAAAAAATTATCAACAGTTTATAAACAGAAAACAAAAACAGGTCCCGAAATTAAGGACCTGTTCTTGCTAGGGTAAAAAGTGAGAAAGCTACTTGATGATCTTGGTTACCACTCCAGCGCCAACTGTTTTACCACCCTCACGAATAGCAAAACGCATTCCTTCCTCCATTGCTACCGGCGCAACCAGCTTAACTTTCAAGTTAACCGTATCTCCGGGCATCACCATCTCGGTCCCCTCTGGCAAAGTTACATCACCAGTAACATCTGTTGTTCTGATATAAAACTGTGGTTTGTAACCCTTGAAGAATGGAGTATGACGTCCGCCTTCTTCTTTGGTTAAGACATAAACCTCAGAATCAAATTCGGTGTGAGGAGTAATTGAGCCGGGTTCAGCTAAAACTTGACCCCTTTCCACATCCTCTTTCTTTAGACCTCGCAACAAAATTCCCGCATTATCACCGGCCTCACCGTGATCCAACTGTTTGTTGAACATTTCTATTCCGGTTACAACTGTCTTCTGTGTATCTCTCAAACCAACAATTTCCACCTCATCATTAAGATTGACTTTCCCTCTCTCAATCCTTCCGGTAACTACCGTTCCTCGTCCTTCAATGGAGAAGATATCCTCAATCGGCATCAAGAAAGGTTTATCAACATCTCTTTCCGGAGTTGGAATCTTTTCGTCCAAAGCATTTATTAAATCCAAAATAGGTTTAGCATCCGGATCATCAACGCTCTTAGTCTCCAAAGCTTTCAAAGCCGAACCTCTGATAACAGCGGCATTCTCTCCATCAAAATCATATTTACTTAACAACTCTCGCACTTCTTCCTCAACCAAATCAACCAACTCGGGGTCATCAACTTGATCAACCTTGTTAATGAAAACAACAATCTCCGGCACTCCAACTTGCTTGGCCAACAAAATATGCTCTCTGGTTTGAGGCATTGGACCATCGGTAGCGGAGACAACCAAAATAGCTCCGTCCATTTGCGCCGCCCCGGTGATCATGTTTTTAATATAGTCGGCGTGTCCGGGACAGTCAACGTGAGCGTAATGACGCTTATCTGATTCATACTCACAGTGAGCGGTTGCAATGGTTATTCCACGCTCTTTTTCTTCCGGAGCCTTATCTATTTCATCAACTCCTTTAACTTGAGCCTGACCCTTCATTCCCAAAACATGAAGAATAGCGGCTGTCAAGGTCGTTTTTCCGTGGTCAACGTGACCGATTGTTCCCACGTTTACATGGGGTTTACTTCTGTCAAATGTTTCTGCCATTTGTTTTTTCTGCGCACACTCCCAGACAAAACTTGCCTGTGAATATGCTTCTTACTGATTAAATTTTTACAACTTATTAAACCAACCGAAATAGTTTCGGTGACTTCCTTAATTATAGGGAAGAAAAAAATATTGTCAACTACTTTCAGAATTTTTCCAAAACTCTCTTCTTACCTTTAATTCAACGATCAGCTATTTCACTTTTCCGGCCTTGATCTCCTCGGCAATATTATTTGGAACTTCAGCATAATGATCAAATTCCATAGCATAACTGGCTCGTCCCTGACTCATTGACCGCAACTGGGTAGCGTAACCAAACAAGGAAGATAGAGGCACTTTGGCTTTAATAATTTTCAAGGCAGATTTACCTTCACCTTTGTCAATCATCTCTTCCACCTGTCCTCTTTTGGCATTGATATCCCCAACAATATCACCCATAAATTCTTCCGGTGTTGTCACCTCTACTTTCATAATCGGTTCCAAGATAACCGGATTGGCCTTCTTTAAGGCCTCTTTAAGAGCTATTGATCCGGCCACTTTGAAAGCCGCTTCCGAAGAGTCAACTTCATGATAAGAACCATCATACAAAGTAACATCCACATCCGCCACCGGATACCCGGCCAACACTCCGGTATTCAAAGCTTCTTTCACTCCCTTTTCCACCGAAGGAATATATTCCTGTGGGATAACACCTCCTTTAATTTCATTATGAAATACAAATCCTTTTCCTTCTTCTGCCGGCTTTACTCGCAACCAACAATGACCGTATTGTCCGCGACCACCGGATTGTTTAATAAATTTACCTTCCGCTTCCGCCTCCTTCTTAATTGTTTCCCGATAAGCCACCTGCGGTTTTCCGATATTGGCTTCCACTTTAAACTCTCTCTTCATCCGATCTATGATAATATCCAAATGCAACTCTCCCATTCCCGAAATAATATTTTGCCCCGTCTCTTCATCCGTTCTAACCTGAAAAGTGGGATCCTCCTCCGAGAGTTTGCTTAAAGCTATAGCCATTTTTTCTTGATCAGCCTTTGTCTTCGGTTCAATAGCCACCGAGATAACCGGTTCCGGAAATTCAATATTTTCCAGAAGTATCGGTTCATCCTCGGTACAAAGAGTGTCTCCCGTTTTTGTATATTTCATCCCCACTAAAGCTCCCAGATCACCGGCATACATCTCCTCCATTTCCTCTCTGTCATTAGACATCATTCGCAAAATTCGTCCAATTCTTTCTTTTTTACCTTTGGAAGCGTTGTAAACATAGGAGCCGGCCTTCATCGTGCCGGAATAAATCCGGAAAAAAGTCAATTGACCGACAAAGGGATCAGTTGCCACTTTAAAAGCCAAGGCCGTTAACTTTTCGTCGTCTCTGGCTTCTCGCACAACTTTTTTACTCGGATCAGAAACCAAAGTTCCTTCCACCGGCGGGATATCTATCGGAGAAGGCAAATACTCCACCACTGCATCCAAAACTTTTTGCACACCAACATTTTTAAAAGCGGAACCAACCATTACAGGATAAATATCCCCATCTATAGTTCCTTTTCTAATCACCTTGTGTATCTCCTCCTCAGAAATCTCTTCTCCACCCAAATATTTTTCCATCAAGTTATCATCCAGCTCTGCAATTTTCTCCAGCATCTTTTCTCGCCACTCTTCCGCCACTGCCTTCATCTCTTCGGGAATCTCCTTCTCTTCAACATCCCTACCGTTATCTCCTTTAAAATAAACAGCTTTCATTTTAACCAAATCAATAATCCCCACACTCTCCGGGTCACTCTCTTGACTTTTGTAATCACTGCCTTGCCCGATTGGGTATTGAATAGCAACCGCATTGGGAGAAAGACGGTCGTTAATTGAAGAAAGAGAAAATTCAAAACTGGCCCCTTCTTTGTCTATTTTGTTGATAAAACAAATACGTGGCACATTGTATTTGTCGGCTTGTCGCCAAACCGTCTCTGATTGTGGCTCCACTCCTTCCTTACCATCAAAAACAACCACACCGCCATCAAGCACTCGCAAAGAACGTTCAACTTCTACGGTAAAATCAACGTGCCCGGGAGTATCAATAATATTAATTTGATGATTTAACCAGAAACAAGTCGTGGCTGCCGAAGTAATAGTAATCCCCCGTTCTTGCTCTTGTTCCATCCAGTCCATCGTGGCCTCACCTTCGTGCACTTCTCCAATTTTATGCGAGATTCCGGTGTAAAACAAAATCCGCTCCGTTGTAGTCGTTTTACCGGCATCAACATGAGCGATAATTCCAATATTTCTATATTTTTCTATAGGATATTCTCTAGGCATAATTTTAATTTTAAAATAAATTTAGACAAACAAATTTTTAAATATTCCTTAATAATGCTTCCGGATTGTTTCCCCAAAATAACTCCAAATATTTACAAAAACTAAATCATTCCCCTTTGCGCTCCTCCCAAAAATACCACCCAAAAAGACAAAAACAACCAATCCTACGAAACTAATATCCGCAAGCCAACTTTTGATTTTAAAATCCTAAGCAAAATGAGCAAAAGCCTTGTTAGCCTCTGCCATCCGATGAGTATCTTCTCTTTTCTTAATAGCCGCTCCGGTCTTATTCATTGCATCTAAAAGTTCATCGGCTAACTTCTCCGACATTTTTTTACCCTTCCGCGCCCGCGCTGCTTCCAAAATCCAACGCATTGCCAAAGTAATCCGACGATCTCCAGACACCGGTACCGGTACCTGATAATTGGCGCCTCCAATTCGTCGCCCCTTCAACTCCATCAAAGGAGAAACATTCTTGATCGCCTGTTCAAAAACATTCAAACCTCCCTTTTTCACCCTTTGGTGAATAATATCAAAAGCTTCATAAACAATTTCTTCCGCCACACTTCTTTTTCCTCTTTTCATTAAATGACCAACAAAACGACCCACCAAAATTGAGTTGTATTTGGGATCAGCTTTCCAAAAATTTCTGTAAACTCTATTTTTTCTAGACATAATACTTCCTTATATTATTCTCTTTTATTTGAAATCTAAACACTAAATAAAATCTCTAAATTTATCTTATTCTTTCGGCTTCTTGGTTCCGTATTTGGAACGACTTTTCTTTCTGTCAGCTACACCGGCCGTATCCAAAACACCTCTAACCACATGATACCTGACCCCCGGCAAATCCGGCACCTTGCCACCTCTAATCAAAACTATGGAGTGCTCCTGCAAATTATGTCCGATTCCGGGAATATAAGCTGTCACTTCCATCCCATTTGTCAACTTAACTCTGGCAATTTTACGTAAAGCCGAATTGGGCTTTTTGGGAGTGGTTGTCGCCACTTTCACACAAACCCCTCTTTTAAAAGGAGAAGTTCTCTTGTAAACAGGCTTGTTTTTTAAAGAATTAAAAGAAAAAGTCAAAGCCGGAGATTTCGGCTTTTTCTTAACTGACTTTCTCGCTCTTTTTCTTAACTGATTAATTGTCGGCATATTTTAGTTACTCAAAAAATTTATAAAACAAAAATCATCTAAACGATAAAAACTACTTCGCAAAGTTTACTACCAATAACAAAAATTGTCAAGAAAACTTTCGGAAAACCTTGGTTCTCTAAGCGCTCTTCGGAAAATTATCTAAAAAAGAGGATATCAAACTAATGGACCAAGGCGCCTTAACACTCCTGCCACGCCTCCAAAAAACACCAACAAAAAACACCGCAACCAAGACTGGTCAAACCACCGAAAAGCGAAAAACTATTTTCCCAATTTCTTCCTAATGAAAGCGGGAACCTCCACATCATCAATTTCATCAAAGGAGTTACTCCCACTCTTGGTACTCAGACCTAACCCACTCTCTTCCTTATCTTCTTGACGATTATTTTTTCTGTTAAATAACTTAAAACCTTTTTCTTTTACTTCCTCTTTTTCTTCACCAACCAATCCAATCTTGTCCTCCTTGATTTCCTCATTACCCTTCACTGAAAGCTTGTTTTCTTTTTGTTCACTAATCTTCTCCTTATCCTCTTGATGAGTTTTTTCTTTTTTCTCTCTCAGATAAGGCTTTCTACTGGATAACAAATCATCATTACTACTTCGCGAATCAAAATCAAATCCGGTTGCTATTACTGTCACTCTTATCTCCCCCTCATTGGCCTGCTCGTCCACCGAGGCCCCAAAAATAATACGCGCGTTGGGGTCAACATTCTCCGTAATCAGCTCAGCCGCCTCATTAATTTCCGCCAGGGTTAAATCATTGTCGGATCCACTGATATTAAACAAAACCCCTTTCGCTCCTTCTATAGAAACATTTAACAAAGGAGAATTAATAGCTGATTTAGCCGCCTGAGCCGCCCTATCTTCTCCGCTAGCCACGCCAACACCCATTAAAGCATTACCACTCTCTTTCATAACCGTATTTATATCGGCAAAGTCAAGATTCACAATACCCGGCTTGGTAATCAAATCTGATATACCTTGCACTCCTTGTCGCAAAACATCATCAACTATTCTAAAAGACTCAATTAAAGAAGTGCTTTTGTCAATCATATGCAACAACTTATCATTCTGAATAACAATCAAAGTATCTACTCTTTCTTTCAGATTCTCAATTGATTCATCAGCAATCATCGCTCGTTGCTTGCCCTCAAAAGAAAACGGCTTGGTAACCACCCCGATAGTCAATGCACCAGCCTCTTTAGCCGCCTCGGCAATCACCGGACCGGCTCCGGAACCCGTACCTCCACCGGCGCCATAAACAATGAAAGCCATATTTACACCTTTCAAAGCCTCATGAATCTCATCTCTGTTTTCCTCGGCCGCTTGCCGACCAATTTCCGGATTCATACCAGCCCCTAAACCCTGTGTCAAATTCTTACCGATGTGAATCTTTTCGTCCGCTAAAGAGTGATGCAAAGCCTGAGCATCCGTATTGACCACCATAAATTCCACCCCAGTCATTTGACTTTCCACCATCCTGCTTACCGCATTGCTTCCACTACCTCCTACACCCACTACTTTAATCCTCGCAAAGGTCTCCACATCCGGTTTTATTTCAACCATACTTTTATTTTATTGACATTATTTTTTACTCAATTTTCCAAGATAAAATAAGATTTTCTAGCCTCCCCAACAAATTTTATCTAGTCAATAATTCTAACAAAACAAATTAACCTAGTCAAGCCCAATAAAATTTCTAAACAAACTTTTTAAAAACTTTTTTAATTTTTTCCGCCAACTCCGGCCAGGCCCCTTTTAAATTTTCCAGAAAATTTCCCCTACTCACCCCCGCCTCCGAAACATCCTCATTTTCCAATACCCACAACAACATCCCTACCGCCACATTAAACATTGGGCTGTCAACCTTGTCTGTTAAGCCACTCATCTCTTTAGGGAAACCAATTTGCGCCGGTAGCTTCAAAATATCTTTAGCCAAATCAACTGCTCCGTGAACATAAGCGCCTCCTCCACTCAAAATTGAACCGGCCGGCAACAGAGCGCTTCTTTCTATTCGTTTCAATTCCTTTTCCACTTCATAAAAAATTTCCTCTACTCTGGCTTCTATTATTTCCGCCACGTACTTGCGAGAGACAACCCCCTCTTCCTCCTCGTCCAGATCAGCCAGATTAATCTCATCGTCATTGCTGATTTCCGCTGGCAAAGCAGAGCCATATTTTAACTTTACTTTTTCCGCCACCTCCACTGATGTTCGCAACCCAATGGCAACATCATTGGTCACCAAATTCATACCAATGGGAATCACTTTCACATCCAAAATATTTTGTTCCTCATAAACAATTAAAGATGTCACTCCTCCGCCCAATTCAATCAACACACTACCCAATTCTTTCTGCCTTTTGTTTAAAGCCGACTGACTTGCCGCCAAAGGCGCCGCCACAAAACCCAGAACCGATATATCATTATTGTCAAAACACTTTGTCAAGTTTTTTAAATTGGAACTGCCGGCCAAAATAGCCACTCCGGTCATTTCCAACCTTACCCCGCTCATCCCCACCGGATCTTTAACCTTCTCCTGATCGTCAACCTGAAAACCTTGAGGAATAACATGTATTATCTCCTTGTTTAGAGGGAGATTAATTGCCTGAGCGGCTTCAATAGCTCGCTGAACATCACTCTCCACCACCTCACCGTTAGCCAAACCAACCGCCACCACTCCCTTGATTTCCATAAATTCCAGGTCCGTTCCATTTGCCGAAACATAGGCCTCACTAACCTGAACCCCGGAATGAAGTTCAGCCATCTCCACCGACTTCCTGATAGAATCACTTACTTCTTCAATTTCCACCACCGCCCCCCGACGCATACCTTCGGTCGGCACAGAACCAACCCCCACAATCCGCGGCAGAGCTTCGTCGTTAACCTGACTAATAATAGTTCTTACATTATCCGAGCCAACATCAATTGTGGTAATATAATCCATTTTTATTTTTGTATAAACTTGTATAAAATTATTGTAGCAGAACTATCGTCTTCCCGAAAGAGCCCTCTTAACAAAAATCAACAGACAAAACAAACCTAGTAATGCTTTAATTTTTTACTCCTTTTATCATTCCTTATTTTTTCCAAAGCTTTGGCCTCAATTTGTCTAATTCGCTCTCGCGTTACTCCAAACTCACGACCAACCTCCTCCAAGGTATGAGTTATGCCATCCTCCAGACCAAAACGAATTTTCAAAACTTTCTGTTCCCGCGGAGTTAAAGTTTCCAAAGATTCATTAATATATTTCCGCAACAACATTCTGGCCGCCGCCTTGCTCGGCATAACCGTTTTATTGTCTTTTATAAAATCAACCAAGGTACTTTCATTCTCTCCGGTACCGACCGAGGTTTCCAAAGAAACGGTCTCCTGGGAAATTTTCATAATATGACGCACTTTATCAACATCTATCCCCATCTCTGAAGCAACCTCCTCCGGCAAAGGTTCCCGACCCAATTCCTGCACCAAGCGCCTGGTCGTTTGAATATATTTGTTTATCGTTTCCACCATATGGACAGGAATTCTGATTGTGCGAGACTGGTCGGCAATCGCCCTGGTAATAGACTGTCTGATCCACCAAGTAGCATAAGTGGAAAATTTATAACCTCTTCGATAATCAAACTTTTCCACCGCTCTGAACAAGCCGATATTACCCTCCTGAATTAAATCCAAAAAAGACAAACTATGTCCTCGTCCCACGTATTTCTTGGCAATGGAAACCACCAATCGCAAATTGGCCTCCGTCAACTCTTTGCGCGCCAATTCATCACCTTTCTCTATTCTTTTGGCCAATTCAATTTCCTTTTTGGCATCAATCAAATCGGTCTTTCCTATTTCTTGCAAATACATTTGCACCGAATCGGAAAGATTGACGCTGTCCGCTTTTATCCTTTCTTCAAACTTCTTCTTTTGCACCTTCTCGTCTTCCTGACTTTCTTTTTCTATCTCATTTTTTATAACCTCCTCCGAGTCAATAACTTTTATTCCATTTTTTTCCAACTCCTCATACAATTCCTCAATCTCTTCCACATTATCTTCAATACTCCCAAATGTTTGCACAATCTCCTCTTCCGTCACAAAGCCCCGACGACGACCCTCTTCCAAAAAATTACTCTTTGCTTTTAACTCCGCCTCGGTAATCTTCCCTCCGGAAACCGCTTCCTTAACCGAGTTCTCTTCCCGACTTTTTCTCGGCTCTTTGCCGGTCGCCCGCTTTCTCTGCTGTTGTGCCACTCTGGCTCTAATCGCCACCGTTTTCTTTTTAGGACGTCCAACCGTCTTTGCAGCCATCCGCCCGCTTACCGAACCAGCCCGGCCAATCTTTATATTCTTTTTGTTTTTTTGAGCAAGTGTCATTTTCTTTTTAGAAGTAACTTAAATACAATTAGCTAAGTATCTAAAATCTCAGTTAGTTTGGAGAGTAATTTTTGCGCGCCCTGTTCGTCTCCCCGTTCCTCCAACAGCCTCAATTTTTTTTGAATCGCCTTAATCCTGGCTTGTTTTTTTATTTTATCCATTTCTTCCAGCACTAACGTCCATTCCCTCTGAGGCTTGATTTCAACTTCCAACAAATCATCGCCCTCTTTCTTATACTTCAATTCCAAAACACATTTGTTCAACAAATTTTCTTGTTCCTTATCAACACTTTCCCGTCGAACATTTTCAAATAAAGTCAAAAACATCGGCGAAAGATAATTTTCAGCCGGAAAAGAACGTAACTCATCCTTCAACTCTTCCCTAAATTCACTGGCTAAACCGAGCAGACGACACTGCAAAACAGAATACCGATCCGCCTCCTTCTCTCTGAAGCTTCTAAAAGACTGTCCTTCTTCCGCTTTTTTCCCTTCAATATCTTTTTGCACATCCTTCAATTTAACTTTTTTCAGCAAATCTGTCAACAAAGTTTCTTCCACCGCCGTCCTCGCCGCCAATTTCTTCAACCAGTAGGATCGCTCCACCGGATCGGCAATGTTTGCTATAATCCCTATCAACTTTCTGATGACTAATTTCTTTCTCCGTATATCAGAAATTGATTCCTCGTTAATTAAAGTATCAAAATAATATTCCATCACCGGCAAAGCCTTTTTAATGAACTCCGGCCAACGCTGAGGTTTATCTTGAATAACATCGCCAACATCTTTATAACGCTCAGTCAACAAAATAATTTTCACTTCCAAATCATTACGCAAACAAGCCGCCAAACTGCGTTCCGTCGCTTTGCGTCCGGCCTCATCCATATCAAAAGCCAACATCACTTTATCAGTGTAACGCTTCAGTAAAGCCACTTGCTCCTCGGTCAGAGCCGTTCCGGAAACCGCTACAATATTCTTCACGCCAACCGTGTGAGACAGGACCACATCGGCATTACCTTCCACCACAATCGCGTAACCACTCCGCCGAATAGCTTCCTTGGCTTGATAAAGACCGTAAAGCACTCGGCTTTTATCGTAAACTAAAGTTTGAGGCGTGTTAATGTATTTGGCCACCGCCGTCTTTTCTTCGGTGGGATTTATCCGACCCGAATAGCCAACCGTCCGACCACTGGCATCCAGAATTGGAAACATTATCCTGTCCCGAAATCTGTCATAATAAGACTTCCCCTGCTCTTTCATTCCTCCGGCCTTCCCCTCAACCAACAAGCCGGCTCTCAGCATTACAGCCGGCCTGATTTTCCTTCCTTGCAAATAATTGAGGAGATTATCCCATCCTTCCGGAGCATAACCTATTTTAAAATCATAAATCACCGACCGAGTAAAACCTCTCTCTTTTAAATATTGAATTACCGCCCTAGCCTTATTATTTTTCAACAACTGTCTTTGGTAAAATTCGGTAGTCAATTCCAGAGCCCGCCAAACCTCCTCCTTCTCAGACTTTTCTTTTTGATAATCTCCTCTTTGCAAACGCGGCAGCTGAACATTGGCTCTTTCCGCCAACTTAACCAGAGCCTCTCTAAATTCCAGACCCTCTATTTTTTGCAAAAAAGTAAAAATGTCTCCGCCTTCCTGACAACCAAAACAATACCAGAAATTCCTCTCCGGATTGACCATAAAAGAGGGCGTCTTTTCGTTATGAAAAGGACAAAGCGCCCGATAATTACTCCCGGCTTTTTCCAACTTAACATATTCTCCAATGAGTTCCACCACCCCCACTCTTTCTTTTATTTGCTCAATTTCTCCAGCCATTTTGTTTAAGAAATGATATTATCCGCCTTTTTTGCCCATCCAACAATAAGAAAGCAAAGACTCAATTCTCACGTCCACAAAGATTGAGCCTTTATCAAGGAAAGCAACCAAAACCAATAACGACCTGCTTGCAAATTTACCACCTTCAGTTTCCCCTTAAAACATTTTCCAACCTTTATCTACTGTTTTAACGCAAATGAAGCTTCCTGTAAATATTTTTTAAATTCTTCCTCCGACATAATCTTCACACCCAATTTTTCCGCCTTAACCAACTTAGAGCCCGGGTCCTTGCCCAATAAAAGAAAGTCTGTATTTTTGGAAACAGCAGACGATACCTTTCCGCCCATTTTTTTGATGATATTTTTTGCCTCTTCGCGCGAAAAAGAATCCAATTTACCCGTTAAAACAAATGTTTTGCCATAAAAGGGACTGTTTTTTTCTTCGGTCAAATCCTCCGTTTTAACACTTTCCGGGCTAAACCTTACTCCCAACTTACTCAAATCTTTCAACAGTTTACGATTTTTTTTCTTCTTAAACCAGTTTATAATACTTTGACTCATCCGCTCCCCCACACCGTTTATGCCTAACAAATCTTCCTCGGAAATCTTGTCAAAATAAGTAATCAGATCAGCCGGTTTCTTAATAGACTTCAGACCAAGTTTTTTATAGAACAAAACTGAATCGGGGTTAAACATTTCCTTGGTCAATAGAGCGACATTTTCCTCTCCCCAAAACCTGATTCCCAGAGCATACAAAAAATTGTTTATATCAACAACTTTGCTCTTCTGAATACTCTCAACAATATTTTTGGCCGATTTTTCCGCAAAACGCTCCAGTGGTTCCAAGTCGCCCTCTTTTAAACGAAAAATATCCGCCGGCTCCCTCACTAAACCGCTATCAATCAACTGCTCCATTATTTTCTCTCCCAAACCTTCAATGTTAAAACCTTTCTTAGAAACAAAATGCACCAGACGCTCCTTCTCAATAGCAAAACAATCCAAATTTTCACAATAATAATTTACACTCTCTCCTCTTTTTTTATCCAAAATCTTCTCCTTTCTAATACCTCCACCGCAAACCGGACAATGTTTAGGCATTTTCCATTCTTTTTCTTTGCCCGTTCTCATCTCCTTAATTACTCCGACAATCTCCGGAATAACATCACCGGCTTTGTGAACAATAACTGTGTCGCCAATCTTAATATCCTTCTTTCTGATTTCGCTTTCATTGTGCAAGGTTGCTCGCGAAACCACTGAACCGGCTATACGCACCGGGCGCAAAATTGCCACCGGTGTTAAAACTCCCGTTCGTCCCACTTGCAATTGAATATCTTCAATCACCGTTGTCGCCTTTTCGGTGGGAAACTTGTAAGCAATGGCAAAACGCGGTGATTTACCGGTATAACCCAACAAATCTTGAACCTCCTTGTAATTTATTTTCAAAACCAACCCGTCAATACCGTAAGGTTGCTTGTTTCTTTTATTTTGCCAGTGAAGATACATTTCTTGCACCTCCTCTAAGCCGTGACAAAGGCGATAGTGTTGATTGACTTTAAAACCCAATTTTTTCAAAAAGGCCAATTCCTCAAACTGGGTTGGCGGAAACTCAACAACCTTGCCTTGCAAATTTTGTCCCGGTTGCAACCAGTCCAAATCGTAAATGAAAGAATCCAATTTTCGCGAAGCCGCCACCTTGGGGTCCAACTGTCTGATGGAACCGGCGGCCGCGTTGCGCGAATTAGCCAAAGGCGGTTGTCCTTCTTTCTTTCTAACTCTATTTAAACGCTCCAATTCCTGCTTAGGCATCCAGCACTCACCCACCACCGTCAATGTCAAAGGGTAGTTCAAACGCAAAGGAATACTTTGAATAGTCTTGATGTTTTCTGTAACATCCTCCCCAACCAAGCCATCTCCTCGCGTGGCTCCTTGAACCAACAACCCTTTTTCGTATTCCAAAATAATCTTCAAACCGTCTATTTTCAATTCTACTGTATATTCCCGCAGCAATTTTCGCAAACGCTTCAACCGCTCCTGGTCTTTCACTTCTTTTTTCAGAAAATTCAAATTGCGCTCTTCCCAATCTCGCAACTCCTCCAAAGTAAAAGCATCATTCAATGACCACTGTTTATTGCGATGCCTAACTTTTCTAAATTTATCCAAGGGCTTCCCGCCGATTCTTTGTGTGGGCGAGTCCGGAGTTACCAGTTCCGGGTACTTCTTCTCCAAAAGCCGCAGCTCCTCCATCAAAGAATCGTAAATTTCATCCGTTACCGTCGGATCATCCAAGACATGATAGCGGTAACGATAATCATCAATCGTTTTTCGCAATTTCTCCACCCTTTCCAAAATTTTCTCGGGAATTTTTCTTGACATCATCATTAAATTAAAGGTTCCAAGCCATCCTCTGCGCTGCTATTAACATCTGTTTCTCGCCCCACCGTTTCAACAGAATTTCTCTCCTCAACAGAACCATTCTTTTCCGCAGTGCCCTCCATCCTTGCCGACCCGACACCATCCATTGGAGAATTTGTTACCTCTCCATTTTGCGCCGAATCTTCCTCCACCAATCCCTCCGCTTTTTTCATTTCCGTTAAAACTTTTTCCAAAGGATTGGCATATTTCTTCCGTGAACTTTCAACAATTCTTTCTTTATATGATTCATGGTTGGGCGGCAAGACATCTAAGGTTTCCGCCGAAAAAGGATCATAAGCCTCTCCATCAATCAATAACTTGATATAAAACTCTCGCCGGCCAAGATTGATCATATCCTTCACTTTAAATATCGGCGCCATCTCCGGCTCCAATTTGACTGCATCTTCCCCACTAACCCGAAAGACAATAATGGTACCGGCATTGCCAAAAACCGCCGATTGGACCTTGGGTAAAAGTTGTCCCACATATTGGTGCGCCATTATCAAAGCCAAACCGTATTTTCTCGCCTCGGACAACAAATTTTCAAAAGTTTCCGTAACGATATTTTGAAACTCATCCGCGTAAACAAAACAAGGTTTTCTTTCCGCCTCCGGAATTTGCGCCCGCGCCATACCAACCTGCTTTATTTTGGTAATGAACATAGAACCAAAAAAAGAAGAGTTCTCCTCGCCCAATCTTCCCTTGGATAAATTTATTAAAATAATCTTCTCTTCATTCATCAACTTCTCCAAGTCAATTTTGTTTTCCGCTTGGCCAAAAATGTTTCTTAGCATCGGGTCAGCCAAAAATTGTCCTAACTTGTTTACCAACGGAATAATCGCGTCCGAATCAAACTTTTCCGACCAATCGGCAAATTCAATCGCCCAAAATTTCTTTACAATATCGTCCTTGATATACTCAATCACTTTCTGTCTATATTCCCGATCGGTTAGCATGGAAATCATTCCTCGCATCGTCGCCTGCGGATAGTCTAACAAAGCTAACATTGTAAAACGAAAAACATGTTCCAAACGAGGCGTCCAGTTGGCTCCAAATTGTTTTTCAAAAACCTCTATCATTCCCTGGGTCAACTGATACTTAAAACCTTCATCCACATTAGCCAGGGGATTAAAAGCCACCGGAAATTCCGCATCGCCCGGATCAATCAAACAAACATCCTCTATCCGATTTTCCGGAATAAAATTCAAAATATCTTCTATTATGTCCCCGTGCGGATCAAGTAAACAAACCCCTTTACCCTTGACAATGTCCTGCCTAATCAATAATTCCAACAGCTTTGACTTTCCCACTCCCGACTTACCAACTACATACATATGACGACGTCTGTCCTCATCTTTAATGCCGAAAACATACCTGTTTTCTTGCAAGGTGCTGGAATAGTTTGTTCGCCCAAAGTAAGTCACATTATCTTCCGGTTCACCTCTTAAGGCCGGTAATTCTGATGGCGGTGGCGCATAGGTAATATTATGAATTTTATTTTTCATTGCCCAGAACTAATTAAAAATTATTATCAGATTTACTTTCAAGCAATCTCATTTTGGCCAATAATTCCTCCCTCTTCTTTAAAAGACGTTTTTTATCCGCCGAGAATTCAAAAAACTTTTTTTCAATTTCTTTTTCTCGGTTTTTTAACTCCCTGATAAACAATTCCAATCTCTGCCTCTCCTTCTTTTTTCGTCTAATTTCCAAAGCCAATTTTTCCTTTTCCACTTTCAATCTTTTCTCATCGGCCTCCAAATCAACCAATTTAACATTGAGAGCTGTTAAAAGATTTCTCAGTTCCCTGATATTTGTCTCATTATTCATAATTTTAATTTAAAACAGAATCAACCAACAAAACTTCCATAATTCACTTAGAGCTACCCTCCTAAACTCTTTGTCTCTCAAGCTTTTTGAGTGTTATTTTCGGACATATATTTGACTTATTCTTCAATCAACAAAGTGTCAAACACCAAGTAAAAAATAACATCCAAAAAGCTTGACTAAATATTGAAAAAGGAGAACCCGATGAATTCTTCAACAAAAATTATACACCACTTTGACTATTTGGTGAAATTTTACAATGACATTCTCAAAAAATTAAAACTTTAAACAAATTCTATCACTCCTCCCCCAATAACCACATCACCATCATAAACCACCAATGACTGCCCGGGTGTAACCATACTAAAGGCGTCTCCCTCCTGCGCCACTGCTTCCCAATGACTACCCTTTCTCTGCACAGTCGCCCTCACCGGTTTCATCTGATATCTGATTTTAACATGATATTGTTTATCCTTTTCAGGCAAACCGGCCAGCCAATTTGTTTGCCTAAACACAACTTTATCAGAAAGCAAGTCATCCCGACGACGTGTCACCAACAAAACATTTTTCTTAAAATCCTTACCCTTGACATAAAAAGGACCCGTTCCCCCAACATCTATCCCCTTTCTTTGCCCGATTGTGTAAGACAACAGCCCCCGGTGGGTCCCGACTTTTTCACCCTTTTCATCCACAATCTCTCCTGGAGTAAAAAGATTGCTTGACAAATTGTTACGCAAAAAATCATCTAAGTTGGAACCAACCAAAAAACAAGCATCTTGAGACTCCGCCTTTGGTAAAGGTAGATTATTTTTCTGAGCAATTTTTTTAACTTCCGCTTTTTTCAAACCGCCCAAGGGAAACAAAATCTTCCGCAACTGCTTTGCGCTTAACCTGTAAAGAAAGTAAGACTGGTCCTTGGATTTATCTTTAGCTTTTATCAACAAGCACTTTTTATCTTTCTCCTCACTTTCCGGCCGGCACTCCACCTTGGCATAATGTCCGGTGGCTATTTTCTTGCAATCCAATCTATCAGCCATTTTTTGCAAAAAAGCAAACTTGATTTCCGGATTGCAAAAGACACACGGATTGGGAGTCAAACCTTTTTGATATTTTTTTACAAAATCAGAGCGAACGGTTTTTTCGAACTCTTTTCGTAAATCAAAAACACCCAATTTCAAACCCAAAGAATCGGCTGCCATTTTTGCCCTCGCTTCTTCGGCCTTGTCATCCCTAAGTTTCAAAAAAACAGTCTTCACCCTATAACCGCTTTCTTGTAACAAATGAGCTGTCACCAAGGAATCAACCCCTCCGCTCAAACCAACTAAAACACTTTTACTTTTTTCCATCAATAGCTTCCTGAATTAATCTTTTGACTTCATCGGTATCCACCGACGTCTTCTTTGCTTCTTTTTTTCTCGTCAACACCGGCCTATTAACGTTTGATTTATCTTTTGTTTGACCCGACTCATTTATCTGCGCCGACGCTGAGTTGGCCATTTCCATCTCTTGTTTCAACTTGGCCTGTTGACGACGGTACTCCTTCAAACATTCCGGACAAAAAACCGGCCGCACTCCATCCGGCTGAAAATTCACCTCTGTTTCTATACCGCAACCGGAGCAATTAACTTTTATCCTTGTTTGTTGTTTTTCTTCCGCTGGTTTTGCCTTTTTCTTTTTGTTTGCTTTCGGCTCTCCTGATATAGTTCCCTCTTCTCTTCCCGCATTTATCGGAGACACTTCCGATTGCCCCACTTCAAGATCTCCCTCCGAAGAGCCAACTGTCTCTTCTCCCAAACCAATTCCCAGTTCATTTATCAAAGCATCGGTTTTCGTTACTTTCGCTTTTCCCGCGCCTTTTTTTGCTTGTCCTTTTCCTTTTCCCTTTTTGTTTCTATTTTGATCATCGTTTACCGACTTCTGCGCCGAAACATTTGCGCTTCCTTTCACCAAATCACGTATTCTGTTTTTGGCTAAAGATTCAATATTCTTGCTAACCGCCCCGCTGCGCATCCCGCTCCATTCCATAATGCGCCGTTCCACCGTCGCCCGATCGTGAGCATATTGCCGGCGAGACATTTCTATTACTTTCTCCAGATTCTCAGCTGTATCACTGGTGTCTATCGGCATCAACGTAGTTGCCGAAAACGGCCGAGTGGCCACTCCGTCAATCATCAGCTTCAGATAAATATTATACTTGTCCAAATTAACCAAGTCATTGGCATAAAAAACCGGCTCAAACTCCTTTTCCAAAATCTCCGCGTCCATCGCCCCCACTCGAAAAGCTACAATCGTTCCCACATTACCCAAAACGGCATTCATCACCGACTCATCCAACTGAGCCATAAACTGATGCGCCAAAATCAAACTCAATCGGTATTTTCTGGCTTCTGAAAGAATACCGGCGAAAGATTCGGTGGCAAAATTCTGGAACTCATCAACATAAAGATAGAAATCCTTTCTTTCCGCCTCGGGAATATCAACTCTACTCATTGCCGCCAGTTGAATCTTGGTAATCATCATTGCTCCCAGCAAAGCGCTACTATCCTCTCCAATCCGTCCCTTGGAGAGATTTAAAATCAAAATCTTATTGCTATCCATCGCTTCCCTGACGGAAAAAGAAGATTTGGTTTGCCCCACAATGTTCCTAATCAAACCGCTTGACAAGAACTGACCAACTTTATTTTGGATGGGAGAAATAGCCTCTGTTAACAAACGGTCGTTATACTTGGAAAATTCATCCTTCCAAAAAGAACTCACCACCGGATCGTCAACGTAAGACAGAACCTCTTCCCGATACTGTTTGTCAACCAACAAACGATTGATTCCTAATAAAGTGGAAGAAGGATGCGACAACAAAGCCAAAATGGCATTGCGTAAAATATACTCCAAACGAGGACCCCAAGAATCAGCCCAAAGTTTTTTAAAAATTCCTATCAAACCGGAAGAAACCAGATGTCTATGTTCCGGATCAACCTTTTCCAAAATATTCAAAGAAATCGGATATTCCAAATCGGCCGGATTAAAATAAATAACATCTTTGATTCTTTCTTCCGGCACGGCCTTCAAACATTCCTCGGCAAATTCACCATGCGGATCAACAATGGCCAAACCCTTGCCACTGCGAATATCCTGAATGGCCATATTCTGAATCATGCTCGTCTTACCCATTCCCGTTTTTCCCAGAGTATAGAAATGCCTGCGCCGATCATCGGTTTTTATTCCGAAAGGACGCTCCTTGTTGCGAAAATTGGTTTTGGCAAAGAAATTTATTTCTTCTTTTGTCTCAACCATTGTTATTTTAGCTTACTTAACTGATTAAGTTTGGATTTTTATTCTTCAACTTCCAAATCAACCGGTAAATTGGCGGGAGCTTCTTCCCGTCTGGATTCCACTCTGGTAATAGCCTGACTTCTGATAGACATATCTGGGAAGTGATAAAGAGTGGCCAATTCCTCCGTATTCATAATCATCCAAAGCCCAACCATATCTCGGGAGATAAAATCATTATAAATTTTTCTTTTCTTCCGTAACAACCTCTCTTCATCAAAATAGTAATTGGCAAAAGTTTTAGTTAAATTTGAAGGCACCAAGTCATTTAAATTAACGTCTCCCAACTGTTTTATCGGACCCATAATACCGGCTACTCCCAGCGCCTTGTTGAAATTATCTCTGGTGCCAAAGTATATAAACCTTATCACTGTTCGGAAACCGGGTTTGGAAATGTTTTGCGAGATGGCTTCTATTTTTTCCTGCACTCCCGGCGGCAGTTTATTTATATTAAACTCCGGCTCTTCTTCTCCTCCACTGCTTGGTGGTGTAGCTAATTCTTTGCCCGCCAAAGCGCTCAAAAGGTTCCCCGGCAACAACTTTAATTCATGCCAAAATCTCAACAGAGGAAACTCTTTTCCATTTTTTTTACCCAAATGCTCATCAATTAAACTTTGAATATAGGCCAAGCTGGCGGGGTGCCAATTCGGTGGTTTCTCACTTTCCAATAAAATTTGAAACCAGAGATGTTGACCCTTGGGCAAGGCGCCCATCACCTCAACAATATTAGCCAGAGGATCAATCATTTTACCGGTTACCTCCTCCTGAAACTGTCGGTACGTCCTAATAGGCACCGGGTCCGGCTTAACCAAGGTTAGAGTGGCTCCCCAAATATCCCAACGAGCATTGGGAATATTGTGAGGCGCCTTCTTCACATAGTCCTCCACTTCCTTGATGATTATATCCGGATAATGAGCGTACACTTGCGCTTCAGCTGTCGCCTTGGAGGCCTTCGGGCAACGAATAAAATATCTGACCATCCCTTCATCACCGGTCAGCTCAAAAGACCAACGTGGCTGCAAAACACGCCAACCGCAATGAATCTCTAAACGATTCGGCGTGGAATAATCATTTATTCCGGCAAAAACATGTTCCATTAACTTGGGACTTTTCTCAATATCCCGTGGAGGAATCAATTCCAATAACGTATATTCCCGACTGGACAACCAAGCCCCCACCACCTGTTCCATCCACATTGATTGATAAATTTCCCACATCGGAAAAGGCAAAACTATCCACCAGTAATCTTTGAAAAGCACAAATATGGTCGTCCAAAAAATCTTTGCCTCTGCCGGAAAAAGAAAAAACATTAAAAACCAAACCACCAACGAACCTCCCGCCAAAAACTGCCAAAGATGTTTTAATTTTACATTTTCTTTCTCCTCTTTTATCATATTTTATTTTGACAATTTCCAAAAAACAAGACAAGCAAGAGAAAATACCGCTCCGTTTCCTACTGCCCTCGTCGTCAATTCATTCGGAGTCATCATTTCAAACCCTTTATCCGCCAAGCCTTTTGAATATTATTTTCAGACACATGTTTGACTCCTTTTTCAATCAACGAAGCCTCAAACACCAGATAGAAAATAACATCCAGAAAGCCTAACTGAACATTAGAAAGGGAAAACCATAGATAAGTTCTACGCCAAGACTATTTTACCATATATTTACCATTTCGGCGAATAAACATCTTTTCTCTGTGCAGTATTGCTCGCAAAGTGATTTCCAGACGAACCCTGCTTTCTTTTGTTTTCTTCAAAGAACTCACTAATTCCTCAATGGAGGCCTTTTTGTTTTTCTCAAAAAAATCCAGTAACCTCTGCCGAATATCATTTTCTTCATACAACCATTCCTTTAAGCCGTAGGTCCCCAAATCAACCACCACAAACTCCGGATATTTAATAATGGCGTTATGCACCGTTTGCGGCAAAGCGCGCCTGCCACTACTCCAGTACTTGTTAATCCGTGTCGTCAGCGCTCTAAAATGCAAAGGCTCCCTCTCTTTTTTGAAAACCAAATAAGCTTTCTCCCTGACAGCCGTCGGCCTAACAATCTTCCACTTCGCTAATCCCCATTGCCCCAAAATATTCTCTCCTAAAAGATAACTTTCCCGCAAAAGCAACCCTAGCTTCTTTTTGTCAATCTCTAATTTTTTAATTCCTTTTTCTGCATAAGCCTTTGCATAAGATCCGAATTCCTTTCGCAACTTGGCAAAAGTATAAGGCCTCTGCTGCTTTTCAAAATAAGCAACCAAATCATTATGAAAACGATCAACTTTAGTAACAAAATCTTTGGCCTGAGGCAAATACCACAACTCACCAAAACGAACGGAAGGTTTTTTGTATTGCAAACCGGGCAAAGAACTTAAAATAAAACTAATCATTCCCGCTCGCTTCGCCCGCGACAGAGTCGTCTTATCAGACAATGTTTCTCGCAAAAGAACATTCCGGCCAATAACTCCGCCCTCTTCCTCAATTCTCCCAAGAATCGTTTTGTAAAACTCTTTTTTCTCTTCATTCTCTCCGGCTCTTTCTATTTTCTTTTTAAGTTTTCTCAAAGCGCCGGTCACAATCTGCCTGACACGTTCTCTGGACACTCCCTCACTTCTACCGATGGCGGCCAATGTCCGCGCTTTTTTATTCTGTAAACCAAAACGGCGAGAAACTAATTTTCTTTGTCTCTCGCTTAGTTCATTTAAGAACAAATCTGTTGCCCTCCGCCACTCTTTTTCCGTAATTTTCTTCATTCTTCAAAAATAAATTATACCACTATACTTCACCTTCTAATTAAAAGTTTCACTTTACTCTCTGCAAAACTTCTTGCCTCCCGACAAATTATCCTACCCACTTGCCCTAAAACAACAATTTCCACCCGCTTCAAGAACTCTGATAACTTCCCAAAGATAACACAAAAACAGAAAAATGTCAAATCAGAATCATTTTTCCATCGCAAATCAAAAATTTCACCTAAAATAATCAATCGGCAAAAAGCTTTGTTTTAGCGCTCCGGTCATTTATTATCTGCGCCTGTCGTCTACCTTTCCGCCGATAGTAATCAGCTAAATGAGGGTTATTGAGAATCAACCTGATTGCCTCCGCCAACTCATCAATTCTTTCCACGTCAACCATTATACCGGCCGAACCAACAACTTCCGGCAAAGATGAGTTGTCTCCCGTTATCACCGGCGTTCCCATAGCCATCGCTTCCAAAACCGGAATACCGAAACCTTCAAACAGAGAAGGATAAACAAAGAGTTCAGCCATCGCATACAAGCATCTCTTGTCTTTGCTTTCAATAAATTCGGTTAGGATGATATTTCGTCGCCAAGAGGATTTTTCAATAAACTTAACCACTTCTCCGTACTTCCAGCCAAGCTGTCCGGCCAAGACCAATTTACAACGTTGGTCAATTAATTTCTTTTCCCACAAATAAACAAATGTTTTTAACAAAGTTAGAATATTTTTCCTCGGCTCAATTGTTCCTAAGTACAAAGCAAATTTATCCGGGAGGTTATATTTCTTTCTCACCTCCCTCTTTCTTCTTTCATCCAATTTATTCGGACCTGAAATAATTTTTGCCTCAAATAAATTCTTTACCTTCACTTTTTCTTTTTGCACACCATAAAGATCAACCAAATCTGATTTGGTAGAATCGGAAACTGTCCAAATTTCATTCGCTCTCTGCGCCAACCTTCTGGGATTGACAAAAAAATGCCACCAACGTCTTTTGCGAGAAAAAGTTTCCGGCCATCTCTCAAAAGATAAATCATGAAGTGTCAAGATAAAAAAAACATCTTTACTGACCGCCAAGAAAGAAATATTGGGAACCAATAACAAATCAACTCCACCCAAGAGCTTATCCAATTTCGGCCAACCGAAAAACCAAAAGGAAAAATTTAATAATTTATTGGGAATTCTGTAGTACTTGACCTCCACCCGTTGCGAACGATAAAGCCAAGGCAGTTTTTTTTTCAACTCAACCTTATGAAAACTGTTTACAAATACTCGCAAGCGATAGTTGGGATAATCACGCAAAATTTTCTTCAATAAAAAAACGGTGTACTCACTGACACCGGTATAATTTGCATCCAACAAACAACGCCCGTCCACACCAATTATTCTAACCTTGTCTTTCCTTCTTTTCTCTTTTTTCATAAACATTTATTTTTGCTTCTAAACAGCTCTTCCAAATAAGCACGGAAATTATTTCTTGTCCACATCACTTTTAACATTCTCTCGCAAATAATCCTTCAACAGAACAAAAACTAAACTAACCAACAATCCAAACAAAAAGGAGGTAAGCATTGTCAATGAGTAGGGTTTGGTTTTCTCTTGCGCGACCGGCTTTCCACTTTTCAAGACGATAAAATTGCTCTGTTTACTATTGATATCACCAATAAATTCCTTAAACTCCTTCCCTATCGCCTCCGCAACCAAGCCTGTTTGCTCCAAATTGTGACCAACCACATAAACCCTGAAATAACCGGCGCCCCCTTTCTTGCCTCGCCAGTGTTTAATTATGAATTTTTTTTCCCCGCTTGGAATAGATTTAATCTGACCGGAAAAAACTTTTTCCTGGAAACTTTCATCCGACAAAAGATTTATCATCATCTCCACCAATCTTTTATTTGCTTCCAGTTGGTAATAATAATCATATTTTTCCCCTTCGCCAGAGGTTGCCTTTTCATTTTTCACCTGTTGCCGTCCCAACACAAAACTGCTTTCCACCTGATATTGTTTGGGCTGAACATAAAGAGTGAATAAAGCCAGACAAACAATCGTCGCCCAAAGACCGAAAAAAACAAATTTTTCCCTGCGAACAAGATTTAAAAATTCTTTTAGCTCCATAAAAATTTAATTTAACGATTAAGCTCCTCTCTTCCAAAAAAATTAATTTTCATTTGCCAAAACCTTTTCCACTCTCACCATTCGCGCCATCTCTCCGTCGTGACTGAATTTTAACAACCAATAATTCTCCGGCCAAATCTCACTGATTTTTTCCGGCCATTCCACCAACAGCAAATTTTTTCTATCGGTCACCTGCTCCCACCAACCCAAATCCAGCACCGTCTTGGCATCCACCCGGTAACAATCCCAATGACAAATTTTTTCCCAAACTAAATCGTCCTTCTCCATTTTCTCTGGCCGTTTCAACTCATATTCTTTCATTATCACAAAAGTCGGCGAAGTAAAAGGACCAGTCGCTCCCAATTCCTCCAATAAAAAACGACTGAAGGTGGTTTTGCCGGCACCCAAGTCTCCCTGCAGAAAAACCACGTTTATTTTGTCGGCCTCTCTTTTCAAATCTCTCAAGAATTCTCGCGCCCATTTTTTGGTTTCTTTCAATGAATCCAATCTCTTTTTTACAAAAAGTTTTTTCATATATCCAATTTAATGCTCTTTCAGTCTTTAATTTTCTTGCCCGACAATATAAAAACACCTTCTTTAATTTCTTTTTTAATTTCCTTCTCCAGCGAAGATCTCTCCGCCAAACCGGCTAGAAAATCTTTTCTTTGTGCGCCTTCCATCAAAACCAACTGTCCATTATTCTGCCTAAACAATGGTAGCAAAGTAAACTCAAATCGTCCATTCTTTATTGTCAGCAGAAGCGCCAGTTCCGAACGAACATCCTTGGAGAAATATTGGTCAAAAACAAAATTTCCCAAGGAATAAAAAATAGCCTTCCCTCGGTAAACTTCTATTGACTGAACAACATGGGGGTGACTGCCGACAATCAAATCGGCGCCGGCTTCAATAAATTGATGAGCTAATTGCTGTTGGCGAGCATTGTTAACCAATTTATATTCCTCCCCCCAGTGAGAATAAACAATTACAAAATCACTCTTCGTTTTTAAACTTTTAATTATCTCAACAACTTGTTCCGAGGAAAAACCGACAAACTGATTATAATTTACAAAACCGATTCTCCATTCTCCCACCCTCTTTACGATACTCATTCTGGTTAAATCCAGAGGATCTCCAAAATAATCAATGTTGTTTTTAGTTAAAACTTCCTCCGTCTGCTCCAATCCCTTAGAGCCGAAATTAAGAATATGATTATTACCAAGATTTACCAAGTTTATCCGATTGGCCTGTAAAAAATTGATAGTTTCCCTGGGTTTAAAAGTGAAACGAAAATGATTGGGATTTTCCACCGGCTGACCAACGGAAAGCGATGACCGAGTGGTAATTGGGCCCTCCAAGTTAGCTATATTCAGATCTTGACCCCAAAACAAGTGTTCTATTTTCTCTGTAAAAAATCCCGCGCCTTTTCTGTCCAACAAAATCCTATTCTGCCGATCCAACATCAAATCCCCCAAAAACAAAATTTTCGGCGAATTTGTTACCAGAACTTGCTTGACTACTTTATCATCCCTTCTCTTTCCGACGGTGAACAAGCTATGCTGATTTATTTCTTTCCTGAGGTCACTTCTACCTAAAACCTCCATTTTCTTCGCTTCTAAATCACTGTATTCTTGAAAATAATCTCCGCCAACCAACCTGGATAAAAAAACACTTTGGTAAAGAATAAACACAACCGGAACACCAAGAAATAAAAGCAAAACAAACCAATAAAAGTATTTTCTCCGCATCATTGGCTATGCCTTAGAATTTAAGTAATTTCTCCGCTACCAAGTAAACATCGCCGGCGCCCATAGTCAGTAAAATATCATCGCGACCAAGATTTTTCCGAAAATACTCAACTGCCTTTTCAATCGTCTGTAAATTTTCCACTCGCTTCTCCGGATATTTTTTTCTGGCCGAAGCCACCAGATCATCACTATCCACTTTTCCCTCCCTTTCTCTGGCCGAACCGAAAATATCCAAAAAATAAATTTCATCTGCCAACTTAAAACTGTCAACAAATTCGCTCAACAAAGCCTCAGTCCGACTGAAAGTGTGCGGGTGAAAAATCACCTTCAAAACTTTATTCGGATATCTCTCCTTGACCATTTTTAAAGTCGCCCTAATTTCCGCCGGGTGATGAGCGTAATCATCAACAATCAACGCTCCCTGAAACTCTCCCTTTATTTCAAAGCGCCTGGCCGTCCCCCGAAATTCCCGTAAAATTTTTTTCACCTTATCCAAATCCAGATTCAACTTTTGCGCCAAGCGAAAAACAGCCATGGCATTCAGCAGATTATGTTCGCCAAACAAACGAATTTTGTCTTGACTCTCTTTGCCTGCCGGACAACAACCGAAGGTTCGCCCCCGACACTCAGACAAACTGCAAAAATCATCACCTAACAAGATATCCTTGGCCGCCAACTTGTCATAGAAAACCACTTCGCAAGAAGCGCTCCGGGAAACTTCAACTACATTCTTGTCTCCCGCGTAAGCTACTAAAAATCCGTCTGCCGGAATTTTAGCCACAAAATCTTTGAAAACTTGTTTGTACTCCTCCTCGCTTTTGAAAAAATCCGGATGGTCGTAATCCACACTCGTCAAAATCACCGCCCGTGGCTGATAATAGCGTAATTTATTCTGATACTCATCCGCTTCAATCACAAAACAATCAGTACAAGAATCCATTTTTTGCGAACCAAGCAAAATTGAGTCCTTACGATTCCCAACCAAACAATTACTGCCCCACTCCAAAACCTTGGCTCCCACTAAAACAGTCGGCGCTAACCCCAGCTTTTGCAAAACGGTTCCCAACATGGCCGTAGTGGTTGTCTTCCCATGGGTGCCGCAAACAGCTATGCCAAAACCGGCCCTGTTGAAAACCTCCGCCAAAGCCCGCGGGTACTCCCAAACCACTTTGGCTAATTTCTTTTTCTTTATCTCCCGCAACTCCACATTATCCTTCTGCGAAAAAACAGTGGAATAAATCACCAAATCAATTTTTTGACCGGCAAAAGCTCGCCGAGGATTATCCTTATCAAAACGATGAAATACTTTTATTCCTTGCCGCCGCAGAACATCATAATAGAAATGATCACCTTCATCTGAGCCAACCACTTCTTTACCTTGCACCCTCAAAATACCGGCCAAAGCGGAAGTACCGGCTCCTTCAATACCAACAATATAAACTCTTTTAAATTCATTCATAATCACAACCGTCAAAATTTACTTATCTTTTTCCAAATAACCTTAAATCAACAAAACCGTTCTCGTCATTCCTCATTTTTAACTTCCTCATAAATTGATTTGAGATATTCCAATTTCTTCAAAAAAATTTCCGTTCTCTCCGGTCTTTCTTCTTTATCCTTGGAAAAATACCTGATGGAGTGAGGATCAAGAAACTTCAAAACATCCCGTCCATTTTCATCAACAGCCAAAACAATATTTTTCTTTCCCGTCAAATCCACCATTATATCCTTCTTAGTCAACCAGTTATCCGTCTTTTCTACGAATCGCAAAAAAGATTCCCTCAACTTCTTATTTGACAGCAATTTCTTTTCTAATTCTTTTTTGCCAATTTCTTCAAAAATATCCCGCAAATCATACCCGGCAAAAGCCTGTAAAGTAATCACCGCCGGACCTCCGTCCTTTGAAGCTTCCGCCAACAAAACCAGTTCTTCGGGAATAAAATCGTCTATTTTATAATATTCACGCAAAAGACGATATTCCCATTTCTCCTCTTGAGCTATTTCTTCGGCTTCTTTTAAAGAAAGCTTTTTGAATCCTTCACTATACTCAATTTTTACCACGTAAGATTTTTCTTCCTTATTTTTGGCTTCCAATAAATGAACATCTTTGTAAAAACCTTCACCCAGTTGAACCCGGTGAATAATAAAATCCTTCTTAAACGGCAATTTGCTTAAATCCTTTTGACGTAAAACATTGCGCCACCGCCGCACAGTTTTTTCCGGCAACAAATGAGTCAGAAGATTAAACACGGCCAATGTTCTTTCTTTCCAATTGGCCTCTTTGTTCAACAACAACCTCCAAGAAAGTTTTCGGTTCACTTCCGATTGAATCAGACGAAATTTCAATTGATTATCCACATACTCCTTCAAAGAAAAATTCTCCATAACATTCAAATTAACGGCAAAAAACAAAACAGCCCGGGTTAATTCCCAAAGTAGCACAAAAAACCGAAAATAGAAAGTTTTTCGGATAATAACCACAAAAACAAAAAAGACAAAAGACCGGACCGGAAAAAATAAACAATACCCCCGACAGGAAACAATGGTGTCATCTCGGCAAAATTTTCACACCACCGTATTTTCAGTTTAAATGACTCTGGAAATACTATCTCTGGAAATATTAACTTCAAGATGAAGCCGTTTCAATCAATTAACCCCAATATTTCCTCAAAATTGTTTTAAAACCAACTACGCAAGCGACCTAAAAACGATTTTTAATAATTTTACCACCTCTCCACAAAAGCCAAAGTAAGATTAAACCGGCAACAATAAACGGTAAATCAACCACCACAAACTCAATCACCGCATCCGCCACCTTTTGACTAACCAATACCAACTTATGCAAAGCCCTCTGCCAACTCCGCGCCGGTTTCCACTTATATTCCCCCGGACCGGCTTTTACAAATTCCGTGATCTCCACACTGATTCTGGACATAGCCGTTTGAGAATTTAAATATTTCTTTCGCCCTTCCAAGCGATCAATTTCTCCTCTCACCCTGTTTATTTCTCTAGTTATTTTCAAAATCTCATCCACTGTCTTCGCTTTGTCCAACATCTTTTGGAAAGTTTCTTCCTCCAACCTCTTATTTTTTAAGCGAGCTTCCAAATCAACGTATTCCGCCGTCACATCACTGGTATTGACACTGTCCGCCAGAACTTCTCCGCCGGAATTCTTAATGGCCCGACGAGCTTCTTCAAACTTGTCCGCCGGCACTTGAAAGAAAAGAAAAACTTGCCGGCTTCCGTACCGATTTTTGGAACTGCTACTATTCAAAAGATCTCCGGAAAATCCTTTCACTATTTCCTGGATTTTTTCGGCGGTTGCAAGCGCATCATCAACTTGCAATTTAATGTTGCCATTTTTCACTATTTTTCTTGCAAAATTTTTCTTATCACTTTCAACCTCCGTCAATAATGTGCCATTAGCCAATCCTGGAGCAGGCAACGGGTTAACGGATGAAGATTCTTTCCGGATTGTTTCTGCCGAGATTTTACCGGTTGACGCATAATCGGGAGTGGCTCTTGGGGCAAGCTTTAAATGATTATTTGTCGGTAAAACAGCAAATACCTTAATCAACAAAAAAACAAAAACAATCAAGCCAACGATCACAAAAACCAAATCGCGCCAACCGAAACCAATTTCTCTTTTAAAATTTTTCAACATATTTTTTAACTAATTATTATTTATCGGACTTATTTTTTCAATTTTGCACCGTATAACAAAAACCTTTTCTTATATCACAACGTAAGACTGAGCTACCTTTCAACAACACTCCAAAAGTCGGGAAAATATCTTGTCGCCGACATTCTGACAAAATTTTGCATTCGCCTTTTAAGGGAGAATATTGATAAAAATAATGATGTGGAGAAATTTTTTGCAGATCAGGATAAACTTCCCCGCTAATCTCCTGGCGACTGCAAACAAAAACCCGACCTGGCCGACCCAAAGAAGGGTCTTGTACCGTTCCGCCAGCCTCCAGACATTTCTTCGCCGCCAGCAAAGCATCCGTCAAACCAATTTGCACCAAAGCTAAGTCCTCCCTCAAACGAACTCGCCCAATCGCCCAATAAGTTACCAATCCTACCAATAAAAGCAACAAAACAACAAAAACAATCTCCCACTTTCTTAATATCATTTTTTCAAATTAGCGATTTCGGCAACAGCGAAAATCATGATCGGTTCCCGAGGGTGATTCTCCTAAGCCAGAATGGCCAAAATAGATTCTTTGTCCACCACTGGAAGCATCCGCCGCCCATTCATCACGTGAACCAATATCATTACCCAAAGTCAGAGAAGAGCCTTCAACCGCTTTTAACTCCGCCGCCGAACACAACCTTTTTCCTAAATCGGCACACGCTTCCACCGCATCACCCCAATCCTGCTGAGAACCTACATAACTTTTATCCACACAAAAATCAGCCACTCTCTCTTCATTACTGTCACAGTTTGGCATTGCATAGGCTTCCAAAGCCCGACTCACTTCTTCCGAACCTTGCTTGTAAAAACCCTTAACTCTAACCGCCACCAAATCTTTCACCGGAATATCAGAATTGATTTTCTGCCACTCATCTTGTCCTCCTCCCGAGCTCCGTTGCAATAAAATTACCTTACAGCTAGAGTCAGAAGAATCGGAAAACAAATCATCCGGGCAAACAACTTCGCCAGAATCTGCATTAAAACCAAAAACATCAGTTACCTTCTTATCAGGCTCAGCATCATCAATCTGCTTCATCGCCCACTCCACTCCGGCATTGGCCGCTTGAAAAGCCGAAACCGAACGCCGACTTTTGGTAGTCATTTTTCTCTCCAGCACCGACACGGCCGAAATTGCCACCCCGATAGATAGAGCTCCCACCAAAATCAGCAGAGTTAGAATCAATATTGACCCCTTTTCACCCTCTCTATTGTTGCCAACAAGTTTATTCATAATTTTATTATTATTTTTTATTTAAAATTTTCAAATTCCCTGCAAACAAAAATCCATTTCCACAAAAATCAAGCTATAACTCCAAATTAAAATCTTCCAAACCATAATCCATCAAAGACACTCCACTCTGAATATGGGCCTGAGCATTATCTTCCGGCAAACCATTTTCATTATAAATCAAATCAACATTAATTTGCACATAACCTCGCTTGGGAGAATTAGAATGAACATCAGTCTGCCAAAATTGAAATTTGCCAGCCACGGAAATCTTACTGTTAGCAGAGCCCCCCACTACCGGCTTAAAATCAGAGTCAGAAAAATCACTACAACTTTTCACACCATTATAATCATCATTGCTACCACTGGTATTGGGAACAATTCTAGCTTCTTCTAAAATATCGCCGTTAAATCTGTAACAATACTTCGCCAAATCTAAATTACTGACAAAAAACAAGAATTGGCCAGAGCCATCACCCTTAACATTGGAACTGGTTCTAATGTTCTTAGCAAAATCATCAATAGCGTAGCGAGCATTATCCATCGCCTCTTGCATAGCTCTTGATCTTTGTTGGGCCTTAATGGTATTAACCGCAAAAACGGTCACCCCGCCGACAATAAAAGCAAAAATAGCTAAAGAAACCACCACCTCAATCAAAGTAAAACCGCCCTGCAAAAAATCGCTTCTCGTAATATCTGATCTTCCCGGTTTTTCCTTGTTATTTATTTTCAACTTTGCCATTTTCTAAAAATTTTCCAATTAGAACAATAAACCTATCTCTCCCAATCCGTTAAAGCCGTTTCCGCCAAAATACTCCTTTCCCCACCCCCCGCTAAAACACTCTGCCAAGAAACCGTACATCTGGCCCTTAGCACATCCTCGTCAGCATTTAAACTCTGAGTACACTTTCTTTCAAAAACCGGTCCAACACAATTGGAACAATTATTTTGCAATACATATTCTTTTTTATCTAAATCGTACTGTAAATTAAAATGATTTGTTTCAAATTCAATTGTCTTGGTATTGAAATCAACTATCGGGTTAAAATCAACATTCCGCATCCCCTCATTTAGTTTTGGCTCATCCTCATCTGACGGATCCCAAATAGCCCACTTCAAATCATTCTCCTCCTTCTTGTTTTTAATAATCTCCAGACCCTCCTGCAACAACTCTCCGGCAATAATTTCATACCGACTTTCCGTATCCGCTCGCAGAGAAGTCACAAATAACTGATAAGAGCCGACAAAACCAAATGCTACCAATAATAAAACGATCACTATTTCTATCAAAGTGTAACCGGCTTCATCCGATATACGTTCTTTGTTTTGCTCAAAAAGCTTCTTACTCTTCATTTATTTTGCCAAATTTGTTTACCTTAATAGTCTTGGTGTAATTGTTTTCAGCCTGTTTTATAACAATATTATAACCGGTATCAGCAACCCCAACGGTCTCACCATAAGGAGAGCGGAAAAATATCTTAACCGGCTGACTATTGCCATCTCTGGTAATCGTAAAACCATCAAATTTCTTCGTCTCATAATCTAGGCAAGCATTACCCGCACCCACCTCATCACAGACATCACCAATATTTCCTATATTGGCACAATCTTCCACCTCATTATTTGGAGAATAGGAATAAAAAAGCGAAACCTTGGACAGATCAGAACTGTCGTTCCGCAAGCCAAATCCGCAAATCAGCAACTTGTTTCCATCTTTCTCAATAACCGGCGGCGCCAAAGACAAAATCTGAGCGTTTCGCAAAATTCCTTTAATTTCCATCGTTTTCAAAGTCAAATTTTTGTAAATGTCGGAAAATCTCACCAGTTTCAATGTCGCCCCGGTAATAATTCCAATCATGGCAATCACTATCACCATTTCAATTAAAGTAAAACCGGCCTGAAAACCTGAAACAACTCCCTTTTTTACAAACAAAAACCCGGCCTGCCTGAAAAAATGACCGGCAATAGAACCCTCTTTCCCGTTTTCCTTTTTACTTTTATTTTTCTTTTCTAAACGCAGCTTGAACATTTACTTTAAGCTAATTTAAAACCAATATTTTAACAAATGACTAAGCCTATCCGACCAGCATAAAACGATCAAGGTAGCCAAAACCAAGAAAGGCCCAAAAGGAATTTTACTCCCAGCCTTTGCCTTCCCTATCAACAACAAATACAACGCCGGCACAGCTCCCAAAAGATAACTCAAGAGTAACAAAAAGTAAGACAATTTCCAACCAACCAAAAACCCAACTAAAAACCCCAACTTAACATCACCACCGCCAATCCATTTCCCCCGAGAAAATCGCCAAAGCAAATAAAAAAATCCTCCAACTGCCAAACCACCCAATAAATTACGACTCAAATCAGTATTCACCGCCAACAAGGTATCCGGGGAAAGCAAATAAGCGCGCAGATAAAAAAGAACTCCGATGACTAGCCCTCCTACCACCAGCCCATCGGGAATTATCATATACTTCCAATCCCAAAACAAAATTGTCAAAAGAATAAAACCGATGGCCAGGCAAAAAACAGTCCGCCAAATATCATCACCACTGAGCCAACCGGCAAAAAATCCGCTCTGCCAAGCTAACCCAACAAACGTTACCCCAAAAATCAGTTCTGTCAAAGGGTGCCACCAAGATATTCTTTGCCCACAATAGCGACACCTGCCCCGTAACAACAGAAAACTGACCACCGGGATATTGTCGTACCAAACTATTTTCTTTTTACAATGATCACAATGGGAGCGCCCCCGCAAACTTTCTCCTTTCTCTCCTCTTTCTATTAACACCCCGGCAAAACTGCCAAAAATCAAACCCAACACGAAAACAACCGAAAACTTGAAAAATACCAACCAAAACATAAAGGCTAATTTAAATCTGTAGTTGTATTACAGGGAGCGACCGAATCAAATTTCTTACATTTACCGGAAGTTGAATTGCAACAAATCCTCAAGTCACCATCACCACTGGTAACCATATAAAACCAGCTATTCCCAAAAGAAGAAGACGATTGATACACATATCCGGAAGGTAATTCGGGCCAACGTCCATAATTTGGCAAATCATTATCACCTGCATCTTGACAAATGACACCCCCACCGGCATCAGTCGGTTGAGCAACCTGATTTCCATCGGAAATACAAAGATAAACCTTTTGCATAGCTGAAGATAATTCTAGCAACAACTTGCTAGCCGTCGCTCTTTTCTTGTAAACCGATAAAGTAATCAGCATCGCCGCCGACAAAATCCCAATAATGGCCATCACTGTTAATAATTCTATTAAAGTAAAACCATTTTCCCTCTTCAAAAAACCAAATCTCATTTTTTCTGTTTATCTATTAACAAAACGCTCACTAATCAAAGTCAAATAAAAACCTGCTAGCTACCATAACTGACGATACACTTACCATCGGCGTAATTGCAAGTTATGGTATGCTGGTCATCATTACACTTAATTGAAAACTCATAATTAGCAGCATTAAAAATATCATAATGACAACGATGCGTTAAAGAAGGCCATTCCCCGGCGCCAGAACAGATAATTCCGCCACCATTTATATTATTGGTCCACGGTGTAATAGGCTTATCATTTAAATAACAATGCGCCAGTTCAGCCGTTGCGCTCTCGGCCGTTTTCAGAGCTGCCGATGTTCTGGCTTTTTTCCGAACACCACCAATCCCCACCATGATTACACTGGACAAAATCCCAATAACCGCGATCACCAATAATATCTCAACTAAGGTAAAACCACTTTTATTTTTCCGCAACATATTTTTTCGCTTTAATAAATACGATGTTATATCTAAACACTTTACTGTCTCCAATAAAGCGACGCCTTTCCCAAACAAATCCACCCAAGCCACAACAAAAACTAACACTCTAAAAACCGGAATATGAGTTTTTAAGACGAACCCGTCCTAAAAACCCATAACCGATTTCTAAAACATTATAGATTACATTCATCACTAAACGTACAACCACCAATAGTACAATCAGCGGTACAATTGGCAGTGTCACTTACTGGGCAATCAGCCGTAATCTCAAAATCATCACTGCCACCATTCTGAACACTGATCGTTATCACACCTGAACCACCTCTACAAACCTTTATCTCTGGAATATTGTCTAAACCACCAACTGGATTTCCGGCACTATTTAGACAAAAGGGTTGCGTACCATCAGCCTGCCCATCTTGTATTATCCCTTCACTGTCTATACAAGAAGCTCCGGCCTTTACCAAATCAACCATATGCTCTTTGAAAGTGGCTACCCGAGCTTTTTTACGCGCCGGACCAATCACAATGAAAACAACTGCTGCCAAAATACCGATAATGGCGATCACCAAAAGCAACTCCACCAGCGTAAAACCCCTTGAATTACTCTTCAATTTCATACTTTACTCACCTCCATTCTATTTTATTTTAATTTTTATATTATTTTAATTCTTCCCAGATACTATTCCACAAGAGAATTATAACATACAATCAAAAAATATCCAACACCAATTTAGCCAAATATATTATTTTATACTCATTGCCACCTGGTAAATCGGTAACAGAATAGCCGAAACCAAAATTCCCACTCCAATCGCCAAAAACACCATCAAAACCGGTTCAATCAAGGTAGAGAAATTCTGCACCATCCTATCCACTTCCTTGGTATAAAATTCAGATATTTTTCCCAAAGAAAAAGATATTCTACCCGTGTGCTCCCCCACTTCCACCATCTGCACCATCACCGGCGGAATCTCCTCGTAACGACCCAACACCTCCGACAGATTTCCACCCTTTTTAATTTCTTCCGCCGCTTGCTTCACAATATCGCGAAAAACCGAATTGCCTATTACATCCGCCGTAATATCCAGTGACAGCCTGATAGGCAAACCACTCTCCAACAAAGTCTCCAAATTTTCCGCAAAACGAGCCACGTAAATATTTCTCAATATTCTGCCAACAATCGGCAACTTAATCACAATCTGGTCGAATTGACGTCGGCCGGAAGGAGTTTTCAAATAGTAAGTCACCAGGATAATTAGAGCGACCACCACTAACAGAGCCGCCCACCAATAGTGCACCATAAAATTACTGGTCCAAATCAAAAGTCGTGTTTGCAAAGGCAAAGTTTGATTAGTCTCCGTCAATATTTCCAGCAACTTGGGAATAACCGTCACCATCATTAAGGCCCCGACAGCCACCATCGCCGACAAAACAAAAGCCGGGTAATACATCGCTCCTTTTAGAGCCGAAGTCAACTCGTAATTTTTTTCTATATTATCAGCCAGCTTATTCAAAGTTTTTTGTAAAGTCCCCGAAACCTCACCGGCCCTGATCATACTGATATAAAAATCGGAAAAAATATCTCTATGTTTGGACAAGGCCTCCGAAAGAGACATGCCGGCATCCACATCAAACATTATTGACTTCAATTTTAAAGCAAAGAAAGAATTTTCCGTCTGTTCCACAATGGAATTCAAAGCGGACAACAAGGGCACATTGGAATCTATCAAAATAGCCAACTGTCTGGAAAAAATCACAAATTCCTTGGGGCTAACTCCGTTCAACATTTTATACAAAATCTCCTGTAAACTGTTGGGTTTGATTTCTTTCAATTCAACCTCGGTCAATCCGTAGGAACTCAACAGTTTTTCCGCCGAATGCCTGGAAATTGTTTCTACAATACCCTTCTGCCAGACACCCTCTCTATTTTTTCCCTTGTACTTAAAGCGCATTTCCTCTTATTTTAATGATGAATTTATAGATAAAAACAAAATCGCCCGACTAAGCCTCCTCCGCTTCCAAAAACATTTTGAAGGAGTCTAAATTGGTTGCATAAGCCTCCGCCTCATGAATATCAACAATACCTTGTTTAACCAAGCGCGCCAAAGAACGATTGATGCTTATCATTCCTTTGTCTAAAGATGTATCAATAACCGTTCCGATCTGATGAGTCTGTTTTTCTCGAATCAGGTTCTGAACGGCCACATTGTTAATCAAAACTTCCACTGCCGGAATTCTTCCTCCATTTTTCTTTTTTAAAAGCCTCTGAGAAACAATACCCACCAAGACATTTGCCAACTGCGCCCTGATCTGATTCTGTTGGTGCGGAGGAAATATATCAATAATCCTGTCAACCGTTTGGATGGAATCATTGGTATGCAAAGTGGCCAAAATCAAATGCCCTGTCTCCGCCGCCGTCACCGCTGTGGAGATCGTTTCCAAGTCACGCATCTCTCCCAATAAAATCGCATCCACATCTTCACGAAAAGCCGAGCGCAAAGCGGAAGCAAAATCCAAAGCATCGGAAAAAACCTCCCGTTGTTCTATTAAAGATTGTTTAGATTCATGCAAATATTCTATCGGATCTTCTATGGTAACAATATGATAGCGCTTGTTAACATTCAAATAATCTATTAATGCCGCCAAAGTCGTACTCTTCCCGTGACCTGTCGGACCGGTCACCAGAAACAAACCCTGACTCTTCTCCATAAAATTATAAATATGAGCGGGCATATTCAACTCCTGTAATGTCTTTATTTTTTTCGGAATATATCTTAAGGCCAAACTCAAATTGCCCTTTTGAAAAAACATATTCGCTCTAAATCTATCGCCGTTTTCCAAAGCCACCGAAAAATCAATCGTTCTATCCTCTTTCAACTTTTTCAATTTCAAATCATCCAGAATCGCTTTGGCCAATTCCCCCATATCCTGCTTGGTCAATTTCGGCTCTTTATCCAAGCGATACAAATCACCATCCAAACGAACAATTGGATATTCATTGACAGAAAGATGTAAATCAGAACAGCCTTGCTGAACAACATAGTTCAAGTATTTATTTAGTCTTTCTTTTAAACTTTCCGTTTGCATAAATATCAAATAAATAATTATATCTCAAAAGATTAAGTGGTTAAGTTGTTCTGATCGCTCTCCTCCCCTTCACTCTTCTCAACTTTTTTGTTTTTAAGATTGATTTCTTCATTTTCCTCTGTCCAGTCATCTTCAGTCACCCTTTCCACTTCTTCCAGTGTTGTTAAGCCCATTAAAACTTTCAACAGTCCGTCTTCCTTCATCGTGATAAAACCATTCTTGCGAGCCTCGGCTTCCAATTCCGGGCCCAAAACACCTTTACTAACCAATCGATTAAATTTTTTATCTGCCTCAATAACCTCAAAAATACCAATTCTTCCTTTCATGCCCTTGCCCTGACACTTGGGGCATCCAACTCCTTTGTAAACCACCACTTTACTATTGGGATCATTGACATCCAACTCTATCCCTCTGTCGGCAAAAATTTTCTTGGGCACCAAACGCAAATCATCTTTGATTTGCTGTTGCACCTCCTCCGGCAAATCCTCCACCGGCTGTTTGCAATACTGACAAATCTTCCTCACCAAACGCTGTGCCATCAACAAACGCAAAGAAGAAGCCAATAGAAATGGTTGAATACCCATATCAATCAAACGCGGAACAGCCCCGGCCGCCGAGTTGGTATGTAAGGTGGACAAAACCAAATGACCGGTCAAAGAAGCATGGATAGCCAACTCCGCCGTCTCTTGATCTCTAATCTCACCCACCATAATAATATCCGGATCTTGTCGCAAGACACTCCGCAAACCGGAAGCAAAAGTATAGCCGATTTCCGGTCTGATTTGGCTTTGATTAATCCCCTTCAAAATGTACTCTATCGGGTCTTCCAGGGTAATGATATTGACATTCTCCTTGTTGATTATTCGCAACATGGAATACAAAGTGGTTGACTTTCCGCTACCGGTCGGACCGGTAATCAAAATTATCCCGTAAGGCTCATGAATAGCCGCCTCAATAATTCTACGCTCCCGCGGCATAATTCCCAACTTCTCCAACTTCATCAAGCCTTCCTTGGTATCCAAAATACGTAAAACCACTTTTTCTCCGTTGGCCGTCGGAAAAGAGGAAACCCTGAAATCTATCACTCTCCCCAAATCATTGATTCTAAAACGGCCATCTTGCGGTTTTCTTTTTTCATCAATTTTTAAATTGGCCAAAATCTTGATACGCGAAACCAAAGCCGGAGCTATTTTTTTCGGTAGAACAACCACCGTCCGCAAATCGCCATCAATTCTGTATCTCACCCTAACACTGTCTTCCAAGGGTTCTATATGGATATCACTGGCATTACTGTCAATGGCATTTTCAATGATAGACTCCACCATCTTGGAAATTGGCGCATCCTTCAAGATTTGTGTAGTCGTTTTCCGCCGACGCAAACTGGTCTGCTTTCGCTTGGACTCCTCCTCTTCCTTTTTTTCATAGACATCCAAAGCACTCTCCACATCAATAAACCTGTTCCTGATTTTATTGAGAAGCAGATCAAAAGTGCTTTCATCTACCGGATAAATTTCTAGACGCTTCCTAACCTTCCGAGAAAAGAATCGCAAAGCATTCTGGGTATTCATATCATTAGGATCAACCACCGCCACCTTCACAAAGTCATCACGCACTTCAAAAGGAATAAATTTAAATTTATCCAATGACTCAATAGAAACCAGATCCAAAGCCTTCTCATCAATCTGCAACTTCTCCCAGTCAACATTGGAAGAATCTTCACTTTGAACAACGTCATCGCCATTCACCCCTTTTTGCCCCGGCTGACCAACTAAAGAAGAAGTTCCTCCACTTGTCCCGGCTGAAGCAGGCGAGCTCGTCTCTGGAGCAGAACTCTCTTCCTTAGAGTTCCCTTCGTTTTTACTATTACCATTATCAAGATCAACCATGTCAATATTTTACGAATTCTTTTTAAACAAATCTTCTTTTCCGGTATTTCCAACTTCCACCGGCCGGAAAAGTTGTCCGCCAACAACTTCTTTTAATTTATCAATAGTATCCTTGGCCAAGCCCTTACTCAACAAACTGTCCAAAACTTTATCCTTGCCCAACATTTGAGAAAATCTCAAATTCTCGCTTCTCGGTTTTTTGTAAAAAATATTGAAACGCAAATCGGTACTCACCAAATCCTCTCCGGTACCACCCTCTCCCAATTTATCCTTGTTTTCCTCAGCCTGTTGTTTGTTTGTATTCTTAGATATTCGCAAAGCTACCGGCAAAATAACCCTATTCTCCTTATCCAGTTTGGCCAAAAAATTCTTAGCGGACAAATAAGAAGAAAATAAAGTCAATCTCACTTGTAAACTGTCGGGCTGAGCCACACAATTTGGCCTGGCCCCACTCTTAGCGCTGGCAGTCCCGCTTTTTCGCGAACAATTTGTTCTGCGCCTCTGTCTGTTTTGAGCCACAGTAACCTTGGTCAACAAAACCCCTCCCTGACTGGCATTCTTATTTAATTCCGCCACCAAATCCTCCGCCTTCTTCTTCTCCGGCAAAGCATTGTTAACATAAAGAAGAGTTTCTTCGTCCAAAGCCTTGTAATCAGCCAAAGCCTTTCTAATTTTACTCACACCCCGAGCCAATTTATCTCTGGAAACGGTCAATTCTTTCACCTCTTTCTTCGTCTGCCGGTACTGATCCCAATTGCTTTTAGTAAAACCAATTGTCACCCACAAAAAAACAACAATGGAGAGAGGTAAAAATAAAAGCCTAATGTTCATCTAGTTATTGAATAAATTATTATTAACAATAAAACAATAAACTACTTCCCCGCGGAAGAATCACCGGTTTTTCCGGTCTGTTTCTCCTTCTCTTTTAAATTAAAAGAAATGGTGGACTCCAAAGCATCACCTTGCAATTTCATATCAGTCAAAGAAGCCTGCCCTTCCTTGTCAAGGGAGTTATAAGCCGCAATTTGCTCAGCCAAACTTGACAGATCGGGCACAACTTCCGTCAACACAATCTTTCTGCTTCCTTCTTTGAAGTCAATATTTAAATCCTTAACAGTATTTCTATCCAAAGTTTTGGCCGAAAGACGAGAAAGAAATTCAGCCTGCCCAATTTTGACATTAAAAATTTCAGACAAATTAAAAAGTCTTTCTTGAAAAGCATACAGTTTTTGAAACTCCTGATTTCTATCTAAACTATTTTTGATATTAACAATCTCCGTCTCCAGATGCCGCTTTTTACCCTGCTCTCGTTTCAAGAGGTAGTAGGACGCTCCGTATAAACCGGCCGTCAAAACCAAAACAAAAACTGCGGAAAGGATGGCGCCAAAACCACCTCCCGAGATTGAGGAGGAGTCACCCTTTATCTCCCCGGCTTTCAAATTTATCTTCTTCACTGTTTTTTCAACAATTTTCTCGGCCTAAAAATTCAGACCAAAAAAATTTAATTTACTTTTTATTTTTATTTTATTTTTGTTCCTTATTTTTCAAAATTGGCCAAAGCCAATCCGATAGCAATGGTCAACAGCGGAGCATGCTTCAATAAAGCCTCTTCTACTTCCGGCGCAAAAGCGATTCCTCGCAAAGGGTTGGCTACCAAAACCGGCAAATTCAGCTCTTTTTCCAAAAAATCTTTCAAACCAATCATTGCCGCCGAACCCCCGGTTAAATAGACTTCCTTCACTTTTAACCTCTGAAAATCTTCCTCAAAAATCTTGAGTGTCCTTTTTAGCTCATCCACTATTTTAATCACCGGCTCCAGAGAAATATTTTTTCCACTTTTCGAATCCACCAGGTGCAATCCCTTTTCTATTTTTAAACGCTCCGCCTCCGCAAAATCAACTCCCAAAGTTTCGGCAATTTTTCTGGTTATAGTGTCTCCTCCAACATCTATCGTTCTATTCAACAACAACCCTTCCCGAGAAGAAATGATCACATTGCAGGTTTCATGTCCAATGTCCAAAATCAAAGAAATCTCCCCTTCCGGCCCGGCCAGAGCCCTGGCCAAAGAAATAGAGTCTATCTCCAACAGGTTCAACTCCAAACCATTATCTCTAAAAACCTTATTATACCTAGCGCTTATTTCTTTTATAATAGCGATCACCAAAATCTTTACCGAATTGGACTGATTTTGAAGCTTCTGTCGTTCCTCCGGCGTAATAGCCTTCTCATTACTTTGCAAAACATCTTCATTGATTACCTGCCAATCATAAACCACGTCTTCAATGCTCACCGGAATATATTTGGAAACTTCCTTGCGAACCGCTTCCTCAAATTGCTCCTCGGGCATCTTGGGAACTTCAATGGTTACCACCAAAGAAGTAAAGCTCGGAGTGGCCACATTCACCTTTTTTTCTTTTATACCGGCCGCTTCCAAAGCTTGTTTGGCAACAACCCCCGCCAAATCATTGATAACTCCCGGATTGGCTAAATTCAAAAGTTTATCTTCGCTTCTCACTACCGCATAATTATCCAAAACAATCTTTTCCCCCTTTCTTTTAAGCGAAACCACCTTAATACTGTTACTCCCAACATCAACTCCGACAGCTGTGTCGTCTTTATCAAAAACCTCGGAAATACCACCCAGCAAACTCCCTAGTAACTTGCTACTCATTGTAATTTTCTTTTTCTTTTTACTATTGATAAAAGGCGTTTTTTGTGATAAAATCAGGCAACAGAAAAATAAAAAACGCTGAATTTCAACTACTCACCAGAATTATAACATAATAAAAAAAATGTACAAGTATTTTACCAACAACGCCAAAGAAATTATCAAACTGACCGAGAAAACCTTTCCCGGACAAAAATTAGTCAACATCAAAGCCAGATACATCATTGAGAATATTTTAAAGAAAAGCGGTTGCTACGGCAAAAGCATTTTTGACTCCTTAGACATCAAAACCAAAGAGTTTATTATCAATGCCTTAAAAAAAAGCAACCTGAGCGCCGGCGATTTGATTTTTCAAGCCACCCGCATGGCCTACCTGAACGGAAATCCATTGGTAGGCACCGAGCACCTTCTCCAAGTATTTATCAATTACCTGGAACCGCAAAACGGAAGCAATTTTTTGGAAAACGGCAAGAAAATAGGCCTTCTCCACGCCCTCGGCAGACCGCCCAAAGATTTTGCCGCTGAAGAAATGGATGAAGAAGTTGAAAAATTGCTCCGTGATTTGTTCCCCGGCAGACTACCCCAAGCAACACCGGAAGCTAACAACATTCTGAACGTTTATTGCACCAATCTCAATAAGATAGACCCTCGCAAACAAATTCTGATCGGCAAAGAGAAAGAAATCAATCGGCTTATTCAAATTTTGGGACGCAAAACCAAAAACAATCCCATTTTAATCGGCGATCCCGGCGTAGGTAAAACAGCCATTGTTGAAGGTCTGGCCCAAAAAATCAATCAATTGGAAGTCCCGGAATATCTGATGAACAAACAAATTATGCTTCTAGACTTAAGCCAATTGATTGCCGGCACAACTTTCCGCGGAGAGTTTGAAGCTCGCTTAAAAGAAGTCATCGCCACCGTCAAAAGACAAGGAAATATAATTCTTTTCATTGACGAAGTGCATACTTTGGTGGGAGCCGGCAATGCCACCGGCGGGATGGATGCCGCCAACATTCTCAAGCCGGCTATGGCCAGGGGTGAAATTCAAATCATCGGCGCCACCACCATTGACGAATACAAAAAACACATTGAAAAAGATTCCGCTCTGGAGCGACGAATGCAGCCGATTATCATTCAGGAAGCCAGCCTGTCTGAAACAGAGAATATAATCCGCGGACTTAAAAAACACTATGAAACTTTTCATAATGTCTCTTTTGCAGACTCGGCCTTAAAAGAAATTCCCCGACTGGCTAAGAGATACATTACCAATCGCTTCCTGCCCGACAGCGCCATTGACCTATTGGATGAAAGCGCCGCCCGTCGCAAGAGCCAACAAGCCGATACGGAGAAATCACGAAAATATTTCAACAAAAAACAGCAATTGCAACAGCTCAATCAGTTGAAAGAAAAACTTATCCTGCAAAACAAATACCGCGAAGCCTTGGCTATTAAAAAAAGAGAGGTGGCCCTCCTGAAGGAATTACAAAATGAGGAAAGAATTTTACAAAAAGATTTGAAAAATAAAAAAAGCAAGGTTACCCGTGACGATGTTCTCACGACTTTGTCGGCCATTTCCGGAATTTCTTTGGATGTCCTCAATAACCACAATTCCGCTCTGGCCAGCAAAATCTCCCAAAATCTCAATCGTAAATTGGTTGGACAAACCCACGTCAAGAAAAAAATAAATGAAACCATTGCCAGACGTTTGGCCGGTCTCAGCAAAGAGAACCGACCACTGGGCTCTTTCCTGTTTATCGGACCCAGCGGTGTTGGCAAAACAATGACAGCCAAACTATTGGCCGAAGCCATTTCTCCCAATGAACAACCTTCTTTGATCCAAATAAATATGAGCGAATTTACCGAAAAACACAGTCTTTCCCGACTTCTAGGAGCGCCCGCCGGCTACATTGGCTACGAAGAAGGAGGCGAATTTAGCAACAAGCTCTTAAAAAATCCTTTTAGCGTCGTTCTCTTTGATGAAATAGAAAAAGCTAATCCTCAGATTCTTAACATCCTCTTACAAATTTTGGAAGAGGGAGAACTGGTTGACGCCAAAAATAAAAAACTCAATTTGAAAAATTCACTGATTATCCTAACCTCCAACATTGGCAGCGAAAAATTCAGCAAACAACTTTCTCTCGGCTTCGCCAAACAACCTTCGCAAAAAATATCTGCTAAAAATCTGGAAAAAGATATTTTCAAAGAACTGGAAAAGCAACTGCGTCCCGAGTTAATCAATCGCTTAGACAACATTTTAGTCTTCAACCAACTCAACAACCGCGAGCTTTCCACTATTATCAAACGAGAATTAAACGAGCTAAAACAAAAACTGGTCCAGAAGAAAATTCAACTGGAAATAGACAAGAGTGTAATTGAACTCTTAAAACAAAAAAGTCATCTTTCTCAACAAGGCGCTCGTCTGGTCAGACAAAATATTCAGAACTTGGTTGAACCGGTTGTTGCTCAACTCATTCTTAAACAAACCGCCTCCCCCAAGTCACCAAAAAAATTTAAACTTCTGGCGCAAAAGAGAAAAATTATGGTTCAATAGAGCAGACTGCTCTCGCCCAAGAATTCTCTAAATTATGCTTTCTTTTCTGAAAAAAATCATTCGGCAACTTCTCTTTCCGCAACAATGTCTCGGTTGTCAAAAAGAAAATCAAATCCTCTGTCCGGAATGCCTGAAAAGCATCCGGCAACTTTCTTGGCAAGTCTGCCCGCTCTGTGAAAAATCCGTTACCAAAAACGGGGAAATCTGTCGCTCCTGTCGCCAACAAACCAATGTCTCCTTGGACCGATTGTTGGTGGTCGCCGATTATAAAGACAAATTATTGGCTACGGCCATTCATTATTTGAAATACAAATTTGTCAAAAAACTGGCCGCCCCCTTATCACAAATAATGATAGAAAAACTAAGGAAAAGCTCTCTGCCAATTCCCGACCTTATCATACCGGTCCCTCTACACCCTTATCGTCTCCGCTGGCGAGGCTTCAATCAATCGGAACTATTAGCCCAAGAAATCGCTTCCCAACTATTGCCGAGTCTGGAAATCCCTTTGGTTAAAAATTTGGTTAACAAAAAACGCTACACCACTCCTCAACGAAAAATTAAAAAATACCGACAAAGACAAGAAAATGTCCGCCATTCCTTTCAGATAAACAAAGACTTTGACTGGCAACAAATCAATCGCTCCTCTCAAAAAAATCTAAACAACCTACATGTTTTGTTGGTGGATGATGTCAGCACCACCGGCGCCACTCTCTTCACTTTGGCCCGAGAAGTTAAAAAGCTCCAACCGAAAAGTATTTCTGCCATCGTTTTGGGCAGACAACACTAGAAAACAATCTTCACTTTTTTATTTCAACGACGCTACAATTTTTTATCTCATATCCCGAGCGCACCTCAAAACACCATCCTTTTAACAAAGAAATACCAGGTATGCTAACTTTCAACAAGATTCCGTCCCACCCCTTTAATTCAATCCGCAAAACTTTGCCAGTCGCATCTTAGACTATTCCCAAGACTTTTCTCTTGAGGCGTCTTTTGTAATTTATGTATACAATTTCTCTATTCTTCTTTTTAACCCCAAAACAGATATCCCCTCTACAGCATTTACTTCTCTATTGTCTTTACTCTTTCTTTTTCCACCAAAGCAACTTTCAGGCAATTCTATCTTTTCTGAGATTTGCTACCACTCTACGAATTTTGTTGTAACAGTTTTGTGCCGTTTTTCTATTCAACTCAACAATTTCCGTAGTCTTTTTTGCCTCCAAAGTAAGAGTGAAACATCTCACAATTTTTCTAAACTTATACTCTTAATATTTTCACACGCTCTAAGACTCGTTATTTTATTTCCCCACTAACTCTTTTTCTTTGTCCAGGCGTGAATCAAATCACAAAAAAACGAAGTGTCCCTATCTTATTGTTCTTCTCTATCTTTAACTAACAACAAAAACAAACAAGACACCATTCAACATCCGGTCGGCAAAAAACATTCTGTCCAACAGGCTCAACAAACTGTAACAAAAAAATTTAGTTCTTCCCCAAAAGCAAAATCAAGAAGTGCCCCCAACAATGTCACACCCCAGTCAAACAACAGAACCCCTTCTCATTTTAACCAACAAGCATTATCAGTAAAAATACCCTCCCTAAACAAGTATTATGATATTATTGATAATATCATAATACAACTCCCAACAACAACACAAACAAATATTATGATATTATTGATAATATCATAATAGAAACGACCGTGAAAAAATGAAGTTTAAAAAATTAAGAAAATAAAAAACATTATTCCCAACTTTTTAACCCCTTCTATTTTCCTGATTCTTTCTATCTTCTCAGTCCTCTTCACCCTTTTGATGCTGACAGTTAACAACGGATACTGAATCTTTCAATCACAATTTAAATTTACAACCAGACCAATTAAGCAAACCCAAATTTATCCACAATCTTTATCAATTGTCTCCACCCAAATTATTCGCCATCTGTCATTTGTAAGATTTGCCTCAAGGTGTGCTAAAGTGTCCAAGAAGTGGTCATCTAATACAAAAAATTTGTTTTCTTTTCTTAATCTGTTATAATAGCAAACCAAAAATAAAAATTTTCTCCACATAAAAAATGGAAAAACAATACAAAGAATTTAAAAATTTAGTAGATAAATCATCACAGATTTTACTGGTTACCCCACCTCAGCCAAACCTTGACCACCTCACCGCCACTTTTGCTTTGGAACAAGCTTTAAAAACAAACAACAAAGAAGTTAAAATAATAAACAATAATCTGGAACAACGCCAGGAACTATCTTTTCTGAAACAACCGGGAGATGAAATATTTATTGATTCCCTGGATGGTAGTCGTGACTTCCTTTTAATCTTTAACACTCAACACAACAAAATCATAAATATCAAAACGGAAGAGAAAGATGATGAAGTAATCATTAGAGTCACTCCGGAAAAAGGCGCCATAGATCCTCGTGACTTCTCTCTGGCACCGGCTGACTTTAAGTACGACCTCATTGTTATCATCGGCGCCCCTCAACTTGAATCGCTCGGAGAAATTTACCAAAAAAACACCGACTTATTTTTTGAAGTGCCGAAAATAAACATCAACAACAATAGCGACAATGAAGATTATGCTCAGGTAAACATTGTGGATCTCACTTCTCCATCGGTGGGAGAAATGATAACAAATCTCTTAGAAAAACTTTATCCGGACAGTCTAAACAAAGATACGGCGCAATTATTACTAACAGGCATCATCAACGCTACGGACAGTTTTCAAAAAGCCACCACCACCCCCCAAACCCTTCTCACCGCCGCCAAATTAATCAAATTGGGAGCCAACCAAAAAGAAATTATTAGAAAACTTTATCGCACCAAACCCCTTTCTTTTCTAAAATTGTGGGGTCGCGCCATGGCCAGGCTAAACTGGGATAATTCCAAAAAATTTGTCTGGACGCTCCTCTCCACGGAAGACTTTTTAAAATCAAGAGCTGAAGAAAAACACATCCCCAAAATACTGAGCGAATTACGAAAAAACTACCCGCGCGCCAGAATCTTTGGAATATTCTACAGCCAAAAAGATGATACCCACGGACAGTTCTATTTCAAAGACCAACGACTTCTGGAAGTCGTCGCCGAAGAATACCAGGTTAAACCAAGCAACAATAGTTTGAAAGTCATATTTAAAAACAAAGACCTTATCAAAGCTGAAAAAGACTTCCAAACAACCCTTAATAAGAATTTCTAACAATCTACATTTCTGCCAAAACTTCTATCCCCAGTAAAGACAAGACTTCCTCCAAAGTTAATAAGAAAGTTTGCACCAATGCCAGACGCGCTTTTTTCAAACCAGTTTCCGCTTTCAGAATAGACTCTTGATGATAAAAATGATTGAAAGCTTTGGCCAACTCAAAAGCATAATTGGCCAAAACAGCCGGATTAAAATCCTCCTCGGCCATTTTTATTTTCTCCTCTCGCCGGGCAATCAGCATTAGCAATGCTCTCTCCGACCGACTACCCAATTGGGAAAAATCGGTCTCTAATTTCTCCTTTAAATCAACTCCTCCATCCCGCAACAACTTGCTCCCTCTAGCATAAGCATACTGACAATAAGGTCCGGTAAAGCCTTCAAAAGAAAGCGACTCTTCCGGATTAAAATTAATCGTCTGAGAAGGATTAACTCTCAACAAATAAAATTTAATTGCCGCCAAAGCAATCTTTAAACTTCTTTTTTCCGCTTCTTTCTCCGATAATTTCTTTTCCGAATGTCTCTCTAATAAACCTTTCTTTGCCAAATTTTTAACTTCTTCCAGCAAATCGTCAGCGTCAACCACCTTTCCCTCGCGAGATTTCATTTTACCCTCTGGCAGATAGACCATCTCATAAGAGAGATGAAAAAGCTTGTTCGCCCAAGTATAACCCAGCGCTTTCAAAACAGCAAACAAAACCTTAAAATGGTAATTTTGCTCACTGGCCACCACATAAATCATTTTATCCAAGACAAAATCATTCATCCTCTTTACAGCCGTACCCAAATCTTGCGTCAGATAAACACTGGTGCCATCAGCGCGTAAAAGCGTTACTCTTTTCCTCTGACCATTTTCATCTAAACCGAACTCCCGCGGTAAAACAAAAATTACCGCTCCCTTGGCGTCTTTCTGGAAAATCCCCTTTCTTAATCCCTCCAAAACAATATCTTTACCCAGACGATAGGTTTCCGACTCTTTGTAAATCACATCAAACTTAAAACCGAAAACCTTGAATGTTTTTTTGAAACCATCCCAAACCCAATCATTCATTCTCTGCCAAATTTTCCTAACTTTCTCGTCGCCTTCTTCCCATTTTTTCAGCATCAGTTGCGCCTCCTCCCCTAACTCCGGATTAACCTCCGCCTCTTGAGCAAATTTTACATAGTAATCACCCACAAAATGATCACCTTTAACCCCGGTGCTGATTGGAGTATCACCGTTTCCAAACTTTTTCCAAGCCAACATACTCTTGCAAATATGAACTCCTCTGTCGTTAATCAAGGTTGTTTTTAAAACATCTTCTCCCCTGGCCTCCAAAATATTGGCCAGACTCATCCCCAGAACTCCGTTCCGCAAATGACCCAAATGTAAAGGCTTGTTGGTATTCGGCGAAAGATATTCCAACATTACTTGCTCTCGCTTCTTCCCGGCAAGAGTTGCCCCGGCAACAGTTTTTTTGGCAAAAACATCATTGTAAATTTCCCCAAAAGAAAACTTGCTTTTTAATTTTAGATTAACATAAGGACCCATCGCCTTGACTTCAATCACCTTGTCTGACAAACCGTCTTTCTGCGCTTTTTCAGACCTTAACAAAACAGCTACCTCTTCAGCCACTTCCACCGGCGATTTCTTTTTAATCTTAGCCAAACCAAAACAAGGCAAAGACAAATCACCCCACTCCAAATTGGGAGGAATTTCTAGTTTAAGCAAGTCTGACTGAATATCAGCCGTCAAAAATCCACTCTCTCGCAAAAATTCAATTAAAATACTTTCTAATTTATTTTTCAACATAAACTTTTACTTCTTTACAAATTCACCAAACACGCTTAAAGACGACAAACCAAATATATCATCCGTTTTCCCAAAAATCAATCTGCTTGCAAGATTCACTTTTGCTAAATGCTCCGGATAAAGCAAAATTCCGGACGTTGCCGGAATTTTGCTTTATCAAGAAAGATCAATATTTAAATTTATTTTAATTTCTCAGTCAAAACCAAAGACCAGTCTTTGTGTTCTAAATTCTATAAGTTAGACACTCTAACCACATACTTGTGCAAGTTTTTTAGCTGAGTATCACTCAAGTTCTGTGACGCCTTTACAGCCTGAGCAATTAAGTCTTTGGAGAAAGAAATCTTCTCTCCCACCAAAACTCTACTGGAATGATTTACATGACGTCTAAGATAGTCCTCTATGTAAATCTTGTGCTCCGGCGTCAAACCTTCCACCGGATTTTTGGCCAAGTAGTCCTTCAAGGCCCTACGCGCCAAAGTTGTCAAACTGTCTCCGGCCGAAGCTGTTTCCAAGAAAGAATGCTCTGTTTCCTCACTAACATTTTTGTTCTCCTCTTTTTGAACCCTCTTAACAGCTTGACCTTCAGCTTGTTGAGATTTTTTGCCCTCCTCGGTTTTTTGCTTGGCTTCAGCAGCCTTTTCAGTTTCTTTTTTTTCTTCAACAGAAAGCTTTTGGCTGGAATTTTTCTTCTCTTCCTTTTTCTTCTTTTCACCCTGTCCTTCAACAGTTACAACTCCTTCTTCTCCCCCCTTCACTTCACCGGCCAAATTCACTTTCTCCTGACCGTTGTCGGCTACCGTTTCCACCTGTCTGTTGGAATAAGAATAAATCCCGACAGCAATAGTGGCCACGATTAAAACCGATAAAATAATCCTGATATTATCCTGAAGCCAATTCTTAAATTTCCCTCCTTTGCTCAAGTCCTCTTGAGTCTCTATTTTTTCTTCCATATTTTCACCTCGCTTTCTAGAAATTATTCTGCCCAATCTCCGAGAGATTGACAAAAATTTACTTGTTAATGTTCAAACGGGATACCTGAGATACCCCCGTTTGCCCGTTATTGTAACAAACAAGCGAATATTGTCAAATTAAAACCAATTCTTGAAAAAATAGTGCCCAAAAATAAATAAGCCGGAAACCAAAGCCAAAACGGCCGTTAACAAAACCGCTCCCGCCATCGCGTCTTTCAAAAATTTTACCCTTCTATCTTTTCGTTTCCTTTGTAAATCCAATAACTTTTCCAAAACCGTATTAACGATTTCCATTATCAAAACAGCCATTGTCACAAAGAATAAAATCAACCTTTCTAAAAAAGTTAAATCCAAGTAGAACATTAAAAAAAGAACCAATAAAGCCACCGCCATTTCTATTCTAAAATTGCGCTCCGTTTTCAACAAAGCCCACAGACCTTCTAAAGCGAAACAAAAACTTCTAAGAAATTTTCTCATTTTCTTTCCCTATTAAGTTATTATTCAATATTCTCTTCAAAATTTTATCTTGCCAAACAAACATCTCCCGACTGTGCTCATAACCGATAATGTGTAAAAAACTGTGAATTAAATTTTTCGCCAACTCATAATCAAAAGGAACTCCGTCCTCCTTGGCATTTCCGGCAATAACCTCCGGCGCCAAAACAATCTCTCCTTCCTTGCAGTCATCTTCTCGACCGTAATAGAAAGATAAAACATCGGTTTCTTTATCTGTCTGACGCCATTTTTTATTCAATTTTCTAATCGTTGCCTTTGTGACCGCCGCCACACTTAGTCGCCAACAATCCTCTTTTGTTAAAACTTTCTTCTCCAACAAAGTCAAAAATGTTTCCCGCAAAATATTTTCCACAAAATCTTTTTTGATATCAAATCCTCCCCCATTAAACTCAATTTTAAGCCGAGACAACGCTTGTCTTATCTTCACCAATTCCAAGGGCTCCTTAAAAACCAACTCCCTCTCCTCAAAGGTCAATTCTTCCAAACTGGCTCCTTTTTTTTGAAAAAAATCCGCCAACTCTTGCACCTTATACTCCGGCGCGCTGGCTCCGGCCGATAGTCCTACCGTCTTTTTCCCTCGCCACCACTCAGCCCGCAAATCTTCCACGCCATCCAACAAAAAAGCTTCCGCTCCGGCCTCCTTAGCCACTTCCACCAGACGATTGGAATTGGAAGATTCTTTAGATCCAACCACCAAAACCACCTCCACCTTTTTGGCCAATTCGGTTATCGCCCTCTGCCTATTGCTGGTGGCGTAACAGATATCGTCTTCAATCAACTCAACCCTCTGTCCGACAAACTTTTTCTGTAAAAGCTTCGCCAACTCTTTAATTTTTTCCGCCTTGAAAGTTGTCTGCGCCAGAATTACAATCGGCTTTTTTGTTTTCAAATCCAAAAGCTCCACATCCTTTTCATCTTTAACAACCGGCACAGAAACTCCAAGTCGCTCTGCTTCCCCCAATACTCCCTGCGCCTCCACATGATCCTTGTGACCGATATAAAGTGGTTGTTTTCCCTCCTTAATAGCCTTAACGATTTCAAAATGAACCTTGGTTACCAAAGGACAAGTGGCGTCAATTAACCTCAACCCTCTTTTTTTAGCTTCCCGAAAATGCTCCGGCGGAGACCCATGCGCGCTGAAAACAACTGTCGCCCCCTCAGGCACTTCTTTTAAATCCTCAACAAAGACCGCCCCTTTTCGCTCCAGATCAGCTATAACGGTTTTGTTGTGTACAATAGCATGTTTAACATAAATTGGCGGACCAAACAATCGCAAAGCTTCTTCCACCGCCTTGATTGACCTGGTCACCCCGGCACAAAATCCCCGCGGGAAAACCCTGATAACTTTCTCCGGCATAATAAACAACAAACTTATTTTTTCTTTTTCCTCTCTTTCTCAAAATTATTCTATCATCTCCCTTTCATTATAATTGATTTTATTTTTTAGACAAACAATCTTCCACAAACTAATTTAGAAAAATCAGTTTTCTAGCAAAAAGTAATCGCCACAAAATTTACAATGTTAATCAACAGCAACCTTTAAAAAATTTGCCAAACTGCTGTTTCGGTATATAATAAAAAAAGAAACTTATTTGAGATCTTTCCGTCATCTTTCCACCAACACAATAAACACCATTTCCAACATGGCAACGTTCAGTTATCTGCAAAAAATTATTTTGGATTCTCTAAATTTGGCCGCCTTCCTGGTCGGTCTCATTGGAGTAGCTGTCATTATTTTCGGAGTAATCCATGGTTTTTACCTTTATGTCACCAAAAGAAACTTTTGGAAAATCAGAGTCATTCTGGTAAAACACATTCTGCTTGGTCTTGACTTTTTGATCTCCAGAGACATTATTGAAACGGTTATTCTCAAATCCAACAGCGCCCTTTGGATTGATTTAGCCTCTCTGGTTTTAATCATCACCATCAGAGTAATTTTCTCCATTTTTGCCGAGAAAGAGATGAATGAATTGATGGAAGACAAAAAATAAAAACAAAACAATAATGAGCGGTCAAACCAAAATTAAATCAAATGGACCTTATCTGGCTTCCTGGAAAGTCACAAAATTTGAAAGTTTCCCCAAACATCCCTGGTGGTTGCTCGCTCTTTTTGTAATTGCCATTCTCCTACTCATTTACAGTTTGGCTACCGACAACTTCCTCCTTAGTCTAATTGTCATTTTGGCCGGAATTGTCGCCTACTTATTTGAAAAAAAGGAGCCGGAAACTTATCGGTTTGCCATCTGCGAGACCGGCATTATCGCTCACAACAAATTTTATGATTTTACCGAAATAGAAGATTTCTGGATATTTTACGAACCCGGAGAAATGGCCCGTAAAGAACTTTCTCTGCGTACCGAAAGCCGTTTTCTGCCCTACATTCACATTCCTTTGGGACAACAAGATCCCAATGAAATTAGAAAAATACTTTCCCGTTTCCTGGTGGAAGACATCCATAAAGAGTCTCTTTGGGACCACTTGGAACACATCATTTAAGACAAACACTTAAAATTGACAACCATCCAATCTCTTGTTAAGCTGATGAGAGTCTTGGGGAAATTTCCTGTTTTTCAAAACAACTGTTTTCGTCAGTCGCCCTTGTAGCTCAGTGGATAGAGCGTTCGGTTGCGGTCCGAAAGGTCGTAGGTTCGACTCCTGCCAAGGGCACAAAATCGGTTTAACCGATTTTTTTATTGTGCAAAAACCCGTAAATCTCACCTTAATCTACAAAACCAACCGGCTAAATCAATCTTTAAACTTCCAAATCATTCAAAAAATCTCACCCATACTGACTTTTTTCGCACTTTCTGTTAAAGTAAATGTAAAAGTCTTTCTTAAATAACCAAGCAGTATCCAGTCAATAGCAATGCTCCAACTAAACACACCTGTAAACAAAGTTTCCGGCATAGGCAAAAAATATCAGAAGAAATTGGAAAATCTTAACATCAAAACCGTTGGTGATCTACTTTACTATTTCCCCCACCGCTACGATGACTTTTCCGAATTTAAAAAAATAGACCAAATCAAGATAGGTGAAACTATCACCATCCAAGGACGAATCGTCTCCCTCAAAACAACTCAAGCTCGTTATCGTCGTCTTACCATCACCGAAGCTTACGTTGAAGACGACACCGGCTCAATTAAAGTTGTTTGGTTTAACAGCCCTCTTCCCTTACAAAATCTGAGAGAAGGACGCGCCATTCGCCTCAGCGGAAAAGTCAGTCTAAACAAACAGCAAGAAGCCTTTCTTTCTCACCCAAATTTTGAATTCATTCCCTTGCGCGCTCTGCAGAGGGAACAAAGTGAAACCATTATTCAAGTGGAAGAGGAAAATTATTCCTGCAACACCGGCATCTTGGCGCCAATTTACCACGAAACCGGCGGATTAAACAGCTTCTGGTTCCGTCGCATAATTAAAAATATCCTGTCCCAAGTGGCTGTTGAAGAATTTATTCCTCAAAGCATCCTAAAATCCCAAAAACTGACCGACTTGGCCAAAGCCTTTCGCTATGTTCATTTCCCTCAATCTCAAAAAGAAATAAGCAAAGCCCGAGAACGTTTCGCCTTTGAAAAAATATTTCTTATCCAACTAAAATCGTTTCTAGCCAAAGCCACCTGGAATCAGCAAAAGGCTCCGGCCATCCCTTTCAACGAAGAATTCATTAAAGAATTCGTGCAAAATTTACCTTTTCAGCTAACCAACGCTCAAAAAAAAGCCACCTGGCAAATTATCCAAGATCTGAGCAAAGATAAACCAATGAACAGATTGTTGGAAGGTGACGTCGGCACCGGCAAAACAGTCGTTTCCGCTATCGCCGCTCTCTCAGTTGTTAATCAACTCTACCAAGTGGCTCTCTTGGCGCCCACCGAAGTTCTGGCGGTTCAACATTACAAAAGTTTGAGAAAATTCTTCCGACAACTTGATTTTTCCATCGCTCTATTAACTCGCTCGGAAAGTCAACTGGCGCCGGCCAACCAAGAAAGCGCCAAAATCAGTCGCCCTAAACTTTTGAAACAACTCAAAAGAGGTCGGGTTGATATTTTAATCGGCACTCACGCCATTATTCAAAAAAGCGTCACCTTCAACAATCTCGGACTGGTTATCATTGACGAACAACACCGCTTCGGTGTCAAACAAAGAGCTTTTTTGCAGGAGAATTTGGGGCTGGAAAATAAAAAAAACAATCTCACCCCCCACCTACTCAGTATGACCGCCACCCCCATTCCTCGCAGTCTTTCTTTGACGATGTTTGGCAACCTTGACCTTTCCATCATAGACGAATTCCCCAAGGGTAGAAAAAAAATCATTACTAAAATTGTTCCCCAAGCAGAACTGGCGAAAGTCCATCGTTTCATCAAGGAAGCAATCAAAAACGGACGCCAAGCTTTTGTCATCTTTCCCTTGGTAAACGAATCCAGTAAAATGTCAGAGGTTAAAGCGGCTACCGCCGAACACCAACGACTACAAAAAGAAATTTTCCCAGAATTCAAGTTGGGACTCCTACATGGCAAAATGAAACCTAAGGAAAAAAACAAAATTATGGCCGACTTTAAAAATAAAAAATTGGACATTTTAATTTCCACTTCCGTAGTGGAAGTCGGCGTTGACGTTCCCAACGCCAACATTATGCTCATTGAGGGCGCCGAAAGATTCGGCTTGGCCCAATTGCACCAATTTCGTGGCCGGGTCGGTCGCGGAGAACATCAATCCTACTGCTTTCTATCCACTTCCGGTTCAGCCCCGGAAACAACCTCCCGCCTGCGTATCTTGGAGCAAACCAACGATGGCTTCAAAATTGCCCAAGCCGACCTACAGCTGCGCGGACCGGGGCAATTTATGGGTACTGCTCAATCCGGACTGCCGGACATCGCTATGGAATCCCTTTCCGATCTTAAAACCATTGAACAAGCCCGCCAAGAAGCGCAAAGGCTTATTCATTTTGATCCCCAACTAAAAAAATTCCCCCGACTTAAAAAAGAGTTAGAGAGATTGAATATTGTCACCCACTGGGAATAAAACGAAACCGTTCCCAAATAGCCTAAATTTTATCAACAAAATCCCTTACCGCTTCCGCCACTTTATCAACTTCCTCTCCCTGAGGAACATGGTTCTCCGTGTCTGTTTCAATCCATTGAATTCTTTTTGTTCTTGCCGGCACGTTTTTGTAAATAATCCAAGGAGATTGCTTGGTAACAAAAAAATCATTTTTTGTCTGTAAAATTAGCAAAGGTGTCTTAATTTTTTTAAGAGAACGAACAGATTCTTTTATTGTTTGCAAAATCTCTCGCATATTGATTACGGGAAAATATTGATAAGAACTGTCCTCTTCATAAGAAATCTTCTTTGGTCTCCTTTTTTTAATATAATCTACAAACCACGGAGCTATTATTGAAACAGTTTTAATAAAAAGGTGATTCTTTAAATAAACCGGCGCCCCAATCAAAAACAAGCCGTCCACCTCTTCTTCCAAGCTGGCCAACAAAGAAAGATTACCACCCATGGAAACTCCCCCCACCACAATCCTTTCAAACTCACCCGAACGCTTACGTCGTCTAATCTCTTTTACCACATCAGCCAGCCAATCCTTCCAAGTAACCCCTTCCAAATCCTCCGGCCTGGTGCCATGTCCCCGCAAACGAGGCGCGCTGGCCGAAAAACCGTATTCCTGCAATTTTTCCGCCAAAAAACGCACTTGCTTGGTAGAAATTGACCAACCGTGCACTAAAATAATCAAAGTTTTTTTTCGCCGACCCTCTCCCGGCAAAAAGAAAGGTTTCGCCTTCCACCTGGCCAATAGTTCTGCGGAAACTCCGAATTTTTCCGCTTGAGATTTTTTTGCCATAACCTAATCGTCACTAAAAGATTATATGGAATGAGGCCTAAATAAACTAATTGTCGCCAAAATAATAGCTAGCCACAAAACCACTTTCGTCAAAAACAAAAAGAAAGGAATTTGCGTCAAAACAAAAATCAACAAAACAGCTAAAGCTATCACTTGGCTAATCAATTTCAATTTACCAAAAATTTCCGCCTGAATAGTCCGTCCCAAAATATATTTCTCAAAAGCGCCCACCAACATTATAGCTACATCCAGTAGTACAACGGCCCAAGCTAGCCAATGATTTAAGAAGCGAAAAAGCAAAAGAATCGCCACCGAGCCAATGGCCAACTTGTCAGCCAAAGGATCAATGATTTTGCCCAAGTCGGTAATTTGATTTCTTGTTCTGGCCATCGCTCCGTCAATGGCGTCCGTCAGCATATTAAACAAAAACAAAATAAATCCCCAGAAATAATATTCTTTGTACAACAACCAAAAAACCACAGGAGTCAAAACAAAACGCAAACCGGTCACCTGATTGGGGGTAACACTCTCCGGAATAAACCTTAACAATGTTCGCGCCAAAAACCTATCTATAACTGTCACTTCATTGTAATTCATAAGTTTAATCTTATCCAATAAAAATTTAAAAACCAAGCGACCCGGAATCAACCAAATTACCGGGTCAACTCAACATTCCCCCTTATTATAGAAAATTCACTCAAAACTTTCAATGGTGCCAACCCGATTTCTTCCGCAAAAATTCAAAAAAATCTCTCCAGCTCACTCTTTCCACTCTCCTCGGTTTCTTAATTTTCTTTCGTCCTCCTCTCATTCCTTCCTGTTCCTTACTCACTGTTCTCTGCTCTCTGCTCACTGCTCCCTGCTCACTGTTCTCTGCTCTCTGCTCCCTGCTCACTGTTCTCTGCTCATTGTTACTTCCGACTTTTGACCTCACCAACTTACGATGAACCATCCACACTGTTACAAAGCCAATTTCTTTCTTACCTCCGGCCACTTTCTCAAACTCATTCTTATGATTCCTCGGAATTCTCGGCGTTTCCCGGTGCCGATGATGGTCAATGGCAACAAACAGACAATTTTCATTCGTATCTTGACTGAAAGACATTCGTCTGATTTTTTTATCTAGTCCGCGTCGCTTGAATATATAATCATAAACCGGCCGGTACTCTCCCGTTGTGTAGAAGCAAACATCCTTGTCCGTTTGCCTCGCCAGATTTTCAATATAGTCAGCCGTTTTTTGCAACTGTCTCCAAGGAATTTCATTCTCATCTTTTAATTTCAAAGACCAAAGTGGTAAGGGACTATTTTTTTGTTTTTCCAATTCCCAATACCAATTTCCCGTCGCCCACAAATTAGCCAGCAACAATCCAAAAAAAACACCGTAACCCAACAGTCGCCCCGATTTTCCGCCACTCTTGAATAATTTTTCCAAAGCAACCGCTAACATCACAAAAAAAATCGGCGCCTCTAACAACCAATAGCGTGGTTTCAAAACATTAAAAGCCAATTTTGTGTACAAGCAGAACATCACTCCCCACCAAATCATTATCAGAACAAAAAATAGCATTCGGGAACCATCTACATTCTTTTCCCTTCCGCAGTATTTCAAAACTCCGGATTTAAAATCACCCCAACTCTTCCTTAAAAACCAAATGGTTGCGCTTAACACAAATAAGATAAATCCCGCCACCACTCCTTTACTATTCGCGCCCCCAGCCCAAGAAGTTAAAGTAAACCAAAAATATTGACTGTGCAACTTTAGCGATTGAATCAGTTTGAGTAAAAAGGGAAATTCCGCTTTCCCCTGGCTACTTAGAGCATATTTAAACTGTCTCCAATTGTCTCCCCCGGTGTACATTTCACTAAAAATTACCGGCAAATATCCAATTAACAAGAGCAACAAACTCGCTAACCAGTAAGTAACGGGAACACGCAAAAACAAATCGCGCCAAAATTCTTTGGTCAGCAAAAAACCAAAACCTTTGCTTTTGCTTTCCAAAACCCGCCTCCCGCCAACCGTAAAAACAATTACCAAGAAAGCTATCAACGGATAAGCTAACATTGCCGTAAAATGCAACTGACTGGCTACCAAGTAACCAATTGTTAAACCAAAAACCCACTTACTCTGCTCATTTTTTCCGGCAACAGCACCTTTGTTAACGGACTGCCAATAACCAACAACCAATTTATAAAGACTTAAAAAGAATAACAAGCTCCAAAAAGGGATTGAATTGGGATTCCAGGCAAAACGTCCATATTGATTAAGAAAGAAGGAAAAAGCAAAAACCGTCGTAGTTAAGAAACTGATTTTTTTATCAAAAATCTGGCACAAAAAATAATAAAACAATGGGATACCTAAAAGAGAAAAAAACAAATCTGGCATCGCCACTGCCCAAGGTTTATCGCCGAAAATCAGCATTGCCAAATATTCAAAATAATAAAAAATCGGACCGAGACGCAAATAGGTCTTGGCCGCTCGCGGACCAAGCAAAGGTAATTCCTCTGGACCATCAAAGTAAACCTTTTCTATCAATTTAATATCTCTGGCCTGATCCATCTTAAAAGTCAAAAGACTACCAAAAGACCATAATCGCACCACCAACACTAAAAACATCACCACTGTCAGCGCTAAAAAAAGTTTGTTCTGGGAAAATTTGTTGATAATTTTCATAAAGCTTGTTATTTAATTTTCATTCAAATCTAATCGTGTAAATTTTAAAATGAATAATTAACAATCGGCAACTTGCAGTTTGTCCCAAACATTTAAAATGAGGTTATTAAAAATTGAATTAAAATTTACAAATTACAAATTAAAATCAATCACATCTCTTACTTTTTTTACAAGTCAAAATTATTACCCACTTTTTTTAATACCTTTAATGTCTCTCTTGCGCATTTCTCCCAACTAAATTTCTCAACCCTCTCCAACCCTCGTTTTACCATCTCTTCTCGTAACTTTTCGTTTGCTAAAAGTTTCCGCAACCGTCTTATCAAATCTCCACTATTTCCCGTTTCAAACTTCAACACCGCCTCGCCACCAATCTCAGGTAGAGAAGAATTATCTGCCACTACCACCGGAGTTTTACTGGCCATCGCTTCCAGAACGGGAATGCCAAACCCCTCGTACAAAGACGGAAAAACAAAAATTTTCGCTAACCGATAAAACATTGCCAGTTCTTTAAAATCTACCTTCCCCGTTACAATTATATCATCTCTAAATTCAGAATTTTCAATTTCTCGCAATGTCCCCTCCGATTTCCAGGCCCTCTCCCCCACCAATATTAACTTCAAACCAGAAACATCTCCACTTATATCTTGTTCACTGTTCACTGTTCCCTGCTCACTGTTCTTCGTTCTTTGTTCTCTGTTCACTGTTCCTTGAGATTTTATTTTGTTGAATGCTCCAATTAATGTCACCAAATCCTTTCTCGGCTGAATCGCCCCCACATACAACAAATAATCTTGCACTGCGACATTTCCATTAATTTCACTTTTCACCAAACCATATTTTTTGGCAAATACTCTCTTTTCTTTTTCACTAAATTCTCGCTCAAAATTTTTTCTGTCAAACCCATGATACACCACCCTAATCTTGTTCTCATCAACATCCGGATAAAACCTGATTAAATCTTTTTTTGTCGCTTCCGAAACGGCAATAATTCCATCCGCCCTTCTCACCGCCATATTCGTATAGAAATTTATCTTCAACCTGTCAATCAACGGAAAATGGTCGGGAAACAAACCTTTTTTGAACGCCAAATCATGAATCGTCACCACGTATTTCGTACCGCCCCCGACACTGACTTCCCGAACTCGTTTATCTTTTTTTCGTCCGTTAAAAATTAATTTAAAATTTAAAATTAAATTATTTAAAACTGAACTAAAATTTCCAGCCCAAGACTGGTCCGCCCGGGACGGAAAAATTTTAAATTTCCAACCCGAGGCTGGTCCGCCTGGGGCGGAAAAATTAAAAAAAGGTATCTGCTGAATCGGCATCCAACAAACATCTGCTTTCAATTTCCGTACCGCCCTAGCAAACTTAATCTGCGTCCACCAAAAACCTTTCCCCAAACTCCTGTTATGATAATTGACAAACTCCACCGGTTGCAACAACTTGTTATATTTCGTTTTGTGCAACAAAAAAAACTCATCCTTTGGAGCGAATTTTCCCAAGCATTTCAGAACATTCTGCAAATAAACCCTCGTCCCATCAATTCTTTCACAATCCAAATCCGCCGTATCTATGGCAATTTTCATAAAGAGTGAGTTAAAAAAAGCAACTTAGCATCTCATAAAAAAACGATACATACATATTTTCAATAAGTAGTTCTTCAATATCAACAAAGCCTTTTGTGCAATACGACCTTCTCTAGACAATAAGAACAGATAAAAAAATCGATTAAACACAACTACATTCTACCAACTATTTGCTTTTTATCAACACATTCTCACTACCCAGTATGTTCAAAACAACTTAAAATAAAACACAATGATTCGTTTCCATATCAAAATAACTTCTCTTTCCCTCCCTTCTAAATTGGAAAGAAATAAAAATACCGGCCTCTTAACAAGACCGACGTACAAAAATCTGATTCTTCTTTTTCTGTTCTGTCTCAAGAATTTTGCCGGTCTTCTCTGCCAGTCTTCTCAAGGATTTTTGCCACAGTCAATTTCATTAAAACAATTCCTTCAAATGATCACTGAATTAAGATACAATAAAGGTTGTAAGAAATAATTCTCCAAAAAATGTCCAGCCGCATAAAATCCCAATCCCAAATAGTTCACCGCATCACTATTAGCCCGGTCCGGAAAAGACTGGCCGAATTTCAGAAAGTTCCCTCCGGTCTGCAAGGCTTTGTCCTGCTTCATCTGCCCAAACCCATCCAAAAACAACTCCTCAAAAAACTGAGCAACAATGAAATCAGAATAATCATCAATCGCCTTGACCCCGACGAAGCTACCGACCTATTGCAAAATATCAGCCGAGGAAGAGCTCGGCATATCTTGCGCAAATTAGCCGGCGAAATTAAAGAGAAGGTTGAATTTTTACTTCGTTTTGATCCCCGTACCGCCGCCGGTATAATGAATCTGAACTACATAGAATTGAATAAAAACATCACCTTTCAAGAATTGAGTCAGATTTTAAAAAGGTTTGAAAAGAAATCCGGCCGTTTTCCCACCATCCTCTTTGTGGAAAACGGAACGCTAAAAGGAGAAATTCCTTTGTCTTCTCTAGCCTTGGCCGAAAAAGAAGAAAAAGTCAAAAAATACCTGAAAAAAATTCCTTTCATCAAATACAATCGTTCGGAAAAAGAAATAATCAATACTTTTAAAAAACACCCTCATAGCAAACTGGTTGTTTTGGACCAGGATAAAAGTATTTTGGGAATAATCTATTCCGACGACGTCCTAAAACTTTTGGAAAAACAATCTGCCAATAATTTGCGTCAGTTTGCCGGAGTTAGTCAAGAAGAAGATGTCCTGGATCCGGCTTTGGTAAAAGTAAAAAACCGCTACCGCTGGCTCATCATCAACCTGACCACTGCTTTTTTGGCCGCTGGTGTGGTTAGCCTTTTTCAGAATACTATTTCCAAATTTGTTCTTTTGGCTGTTTATATGCCCATTGTCGCCGGCATGGGCGGTAACGCCGCCACTCAAACTCTGGCCGTCGTTGTCCGCGGGTTGGCTCTAAAGGAAATAAACTCTCGCACCGCCAAAAAAATAATTATCAACGAAACTCTGGCCGGAGCCATTAACGGCATCATTAACGGTGTCCTGGTAGCCTTGATTGCCCTTTTCTGGAACAAAAACCCTCTCCTTGGTTTGGTTGTTGCCCTCTCTATGGTCGCCAATTTAATTATTGCCGGTTTCTTCGGCACCATCATTCCCCTGCTAATGAAAAAACTGGGTAAAGATCCGGCCGCCTCAGCTACAGTCTTTATCACAACCGCCACCGATGTCTGTGGCTTCTTTGTCTTCCTCGGTTTGGCTTCTCTTTTAATAAAATAAAAATATTCCTTTCAAGTAAAAATTGTGTCAGTTTGATAAAAGACAACAAAACCAATCTTTATCTTCCGATAAACCAGAGAGGCTGAGTTGTGTTAAGTTGTAATACAGTTAAAACAAAATCAACTCTGTTTTAAACACTACTTTAATACCACCGCGCCCAAAAAACAAACATCTCAGGACTCACCAACCATTGAGTTGTCACTTTATTTGAAGCTCTAGCTTACCACAAAGAACAAGACAAACTCCGCACAAAGAATATTATTCTCAGCAACAACCGCTACCCTCCATTCTCACCGATCTAATCCCCCTGAATTATCAACCACTCTATTTTCAAATCTTCCGGCTGAACCTCCTCTGTAGAAATCGCAAAGCTTTTTCCTTCCATCACCTTGTCAAAACTCAACATCGCTTTTCTATGTGGCGTCAGAATAATGTGGGAAGAGTTTTTAACGGCCGTGGTTTTGACAATCACTTCTTTGCTGCCGGCGGGAATAAGAGCTGTGCCAACTGTCTTACCTTCTCCTTTTCCGGCAATGGTTAGGCTCTTAGTGCTAAGATTGTTTGTCTCCACCTCTTCCGCTTCCACTTTCTGGGCTTTTAGTCTTTCCAGGATAAGGTCTCCGGAGAGAGAGAAGATGGTTTTGGGAGGATTATTCTCATCTTCTTCTTGGTTGTTGTTTTCGGTGAGAATTGACAGGTTATCAGCCAAGGATTCTAAAACTGTCGGTAGATTGGTAAAGGAAGGAATTTGAGGATTATTGTTATCATCACTGTCGTCATTATTGCTATTGATATTTAACAACTCTTCTATTTTGGCTATTCTTTTTTCGTGGTTGGTAACGGTGTCGGTTAAGGTGGTGGTTAGTTCTGTTAAAGAGTTGATGTTCTCAGATAGAGTGGCCAGAGATTCTGTATTGGCTTCAATATTTTCTTGGTTTTCGGCAATCTGCT
>JALVDV010000006.1 GCA_027008775.1 Candidatus Moraniibacteriota bacterium | reverse complement strand
AAGACCTTTTCAGAAGTCTTGCCTGCCTATTCGGCAAGTAAATTCCTTAAAAAATTCCTTAAAAAATTCCGAAAAAATCAAAAAGGTTATTCCAAAACCAAATCTTTTTACTTGGGCTACAATTCAAGCAGTCAAAGTCAATCCAGTCAATCCAATTACTGTTCCACTCAACCAACCAAAACCCCTTGGTACCAAAAACTCCTCGGTTCTACCGCTTACGCTTCCACTCTAACTTCTACTAACTTCTACAAACCAAAGAAGAGTTGGTGGGAGAAAGTCAAAGATTGGGGAAGAAAAAAATGGAATGGATTTAAAAACTCCGCTTTTGGCGGAGGAGTTGTTAAAGCTTACCAAAAAGCAACTAATTCCCTAAAAAATACTTGGAATGTTATTAAACAAGGAGCATCTCAAGCTTGGGATAATACCAAAAAATTTCTTACGCAACCATATTCTCAAAACCGCTTCTCCACTAAAATCTCCGCCTGTCATATCTTCCAAACATCTCCGCTTGAGCAATGATGTGACCATCCATTGCCCGTAAAAGTTGATCAATTGTTGAACCTTCCGGCAAATCCAAACTTGTATCCAAAGCATACAGACGGAAAAAATAACGATGTTCTCTATCCGGCGGACAAGGTGGCACATAATCCAAAGTACCGCTAGTCGTCAAACCATGGACACCGGCCGGCTCTTCTCCTTCGTCTACACCCTCAAGTCGCGAATCCAAATTCCAAACCAACCAGTGCTGCCACTTGCCATCCGCTCTAATTTCTCTGGGAACATCCGGGTCTTCCATCCACAAAACCAAAGAAACCGCCTCTTCCGGAACTTCTCTAAATTCTAAAGGCGGACTAATACCCTCCCCGTCACAAGTATATTTTTGCGGAATGTGATCTCCATCTGCAAAAGCCGGCGATAAAATTTTCATGGTTTTATTTAAATTTATTATTATCTAAACCCGTTAAGATTGATTATCCAACCACCCTTGCAAAATTATCTTGGCCGCCTCGGCGTTATCATTTTTATCTAAACCAACCAGACCCTTCTCCTTTAAATTGTTGTGCGCCAAGCGAGTGGACAACATCTCTTCCGTCAAATATACCTGCCATCCGTTTTCTGCCAACTTCCGCCGAAAAGCTTCTCTCATTTTACTCAATTCCTCACCTTCAATACTATTTTTAAATTTATCCATCAAAAATAACTCCCCCACCACCACTTTTCTAATATTGTATTCCCAACGCAATTTATCCAAAAATTCCAATAATTCACTTGTTTTTATTTCCGCCAGAGGAGTGGCAATCCTCAACTCACTATCCGCCAAAGCTAAACCGGTTTTTTCTCGCCCCCAATCAATTCCCAGATAATAAAATGTTTCTCCCATTTTCTCGCTATTACAATTTTTTCTTTAAGTTAAAACTTCCGCTCCATTTCGCCGAACCACCACTGTATGCTCAAAGTGACCGGCCAAACCGCCATCAGCCGTCACAAAAGCAAAACCATCCCGGCCACTTTTAATCTCCCCACTAAACTCCGCCACCATCGGCTCCAAGGCTAAAACCATACCTTCTTTCAAAACCAACCCTTCTCCCCGACGTCCCACATTGGGAATATGGGGGGGTTCATGCACAGCGTAACCAACACCGTGCCCCACCAAACCACGCACCACTGCCAAACCTTGCCCCTCAATATATTTTTGCACTACATAACCATAATCTCCCAAAGTATTCCCTTCTCTGACCTCCCCAATCCCTAGAGCCAATGCTTTTTCAGTCGTTTCCAATATCTTCTGCGCTGACTCACTCACCAAACCTATCGCTACCGTCAAGGCTGAATCCGTACACAAACCCTTGTACCAGACACCCAAATCCAACTTCAACAAATCACCTTCCTTAATCACTTTATCTTTAGTCGGTATCCCGTGCACAATTTCCTCGTTTTTGGAAATACACAAAGCTGAAGGATAAAGAATCGGTTTTTTATCGGTTCCACCAACTCGGTAACCCAAAAAAGAAGGCTTGCCGCCGTACTTTTCAATCATTTTAATTGCCAATTTGTTCAATTCCTCACTGGGCACCTCTCGCCTTATTCCCTCCAAAGCCAAATCTTTCACAGCTTGCAAAGTCTCTCGCAAAATCTTTCCGCCTTCTCGCAATAAAGCAATTTCCTTCTCGGTTTTAACCATCCCTTTTTTCTTCATAAAAACTGTCTAAATTCAATATTTATTATCCAACCCCTTAATCGCTCTCTTATTTCATCTTACCCCCGCAAACAACTATTGACAAGGGGCTGTTTATTTAGTAAGATAACGCAGACAAACCAAAAGTCCGAATGATTTCTCGTCCAACCATTGGAACCAAGAAATCAACCGTTCCATTTTTGCCATTGGCAAATGGATTTTAATTTATTAAAATGGTAAAACAAGTAAACAAAATTTTATGAACAACAATGCTACCAATTACGAAATTAATTTTCTTATTCTTCAATCCCAAACGGAAAAGCTGGATAACTTGCGTGAAAAGGTAAAAAAAATTATTGAAAAATTCGGTGGTAAAATTACCGACCAGCTTCTTTATCAAAAAAGAAAATTGGCTTACGAAATCAAACACGAACGTTACGGCTTCTACACCGTCTACCGCTTTGATTTGGAAGAAAAAGAAAACATCAAAGATTTAACCAATGCCTTAAACTTGGAAGCGGGAGTAGCTCGCTTCATCATCGTCAGAAGCGACGAATTGCCGGCTCTAGAAAAAAAGATTGGTGAAAAGAAAGAATCTTCAGTTGCCGAAATAAACGCTCAGTCCACAAAAAGTAAAAAAGATGTCCTAAATGAATTAGAAAAGGAAACCAAAAAAAGCGGTGTTTTGGACAAAATCAGAAATTTGAAAGAGAAAATAACCGGAGAAGACAAAGATAAAACCGCGGAAAAAGATAAAGAAACTAGTACCCACAAAAAAGAAAAGAAGGAAGAGAAGAAAATTTCCGCTGACAAAAAAGAGAAAAAAGAAACAAGCGCTAAAGAGAAAAAAGAAAAGAATAAAGAAGAAGAAATCTCTATTGAAGATCTGGACAAAAAATTAGACGAAATTTTGGACAATTAACAATCTGCCATTTTGTGCCTGGTCAACACAAAATCAATAATAAATTAACTTCTGGTTGCGCTTAACAAATACCCGCAACCAACAAAACTATGGATCTTAACAAAGTAATGTTCATTGGCAATATTGTCAGTGACCCGGAAACAAAATCAACTCCCAGCGGACAAAATGTCACCAGTTTTCGTATGGCCACTAATCGCCGTTGGAAAGATAAACAAACCGGCGAATTAAAAGAGGATGCCCAATTTCACAATATTGTTGCCTGGGGACCTCTCGGCGATGTAATCACCAAGTATGCCGGCAAGGGTAAAAAAATCTACCTGGAGGGACGCCTAACTCACCGCAGTTACGATGGACAAGATGGTCAAAAAAAATATTGGACTGAAGTCGTCGCGGAAAATATCATTCTTCTGGGAGCGCCCGGCGATGTCACCACAACCAACAGTCAAACAACTCAAACAAACAACAACGCTGGTCAAACCGACAATCAAACCAACAATGAACCGGAAATTCCGGCTGAAGAAGAAATCCCCACTATAGACATTGACGACGACCAGGAAGAAATCAAAGTTGAAGATATTCCTTTTTAGTTTTTTAGAATTAAAACATCGTACTATGAATAAACCAAAAAAATCAAGCAATAAAAATGTCGGTAGCACCTGCTACTTTTGCACCAACAACATTGATTTAGTTGACTACAAAGATGTTATCTTGCTCAGACAATACATCAATACCGTTGGCAAAATAATTCCTCGCAAAAGAACCGGCACTTGTTCCAAACATCAAAGAACACTTGCCAAAGCTATCAAAAGATCTCGCATCATTGGCCTCCTCCCTTTCGTAGCCCGATAATCTGTTCCTAATTACGAAAAAAATGTTATCACTTTCAGAGATTAAAGCCGGCAAAAAAATAATCGTTGATAATCAACCCTACCAAGTGATGACCGCTCAACACTCCAAAATCGGTCGCATGGGGGCGGTTTTGCGAACAAAGTTAAAAAACTTGCAAACCGGCGCCATCCTCAACAAAACCTTCCAGGGTTCCGACAAGGTAGAGGAGGCAGAAATTGAAAGCAAAAAAGCCCAATATCTCTACAGCGACGACAACAGCTTTTATTTTATGGATAATGAATCCTATGAACAATTCGCTCTGGACAAAGAAATAATCGGCGAGCAAGCCGAGTTTCTCAAAGAAAACACCGAGATTAACATTCTTTATTTTCAAAACAGCCCCATCAACATTGAACTGCCAATAAAAATGGTTTTTGAAGTAGTGGAAGCTCCACCGGCCGTCAAAGGTAACACCGCTGACGGTGGCTCCAAGCAAGTGACTATTGAAACCGGCGCCAAAATAAATACCCCTTTGTTCATCAAAAAAGGAGACAAGATTGTTATCAACACCAACACCAAAGAATATACTGAGAGAGCCTAACCCAAAACAAAGGTATCAAAAGTAAATTCAACGGAAAATTTACATCGTCACTGTTGATTATTCTTTAATATTTTGAACAAATTTCCGAAACTTCATCAACAATCTTTCATCACAGAAACAGCAACAGACCAACTTCTACTACAAGAAGAACAAACATTACTCCTGTCAATAAATACAAAAATTTTCCTTTCAAAAACCAAGGTTTGTACTGCGACATTCTTTTATTTAATTCATCTATATTCCGCCAAATACCAACTTTCCGATAACGAGGCCTCAAGAATATTGAGTGCTTTTTTTTATTCTTTTCCGACGAACCATTTAAAATGTAGGGCTTAAGCAATCTTTCCTTAACTTTTCTCTCAACACCATTTTGCTCATCCCTTTGATTATCCCCCTTAAACCAATTGTTTACAAAAAACCTTATTTTGTTTTTTTTAGAAGATTTTTCAGACGTAAATTCAATCTCCAAACAAAAATACCTATTTTTGGAATGTTTTATTCGCGGAAAATTAAACAAATAAGGATATTTGGAGTTAAAACTTCTTTTTCCTTTAATTTCCCTCTTAGCCAAAACTTGCTGACAGTTTCTATCCTTCAAAAAAAATTCCAGTTTAGTATTTTCATTTTCCAACATTCCCGACAATAAGATCTCCAGCGCCGCCAAGCCGTCTTGGCTAACCCAAAACACTTGCTCCACTCTATCACCGCCTCCTAATTCTACCCTTCTCCCTTTTTCCAATTTATAATCAGAATCCGGAAAACTAAATTGTCGCCAGAAAGTCAGACCGACAGCCAGCGTTGCCAACACAAAAACAAACAACAAGAATAATTTTATTTTGTTAAAATTTCTTGATGAAAAAACTTTCATTCTTAACCTTTAAAAATAAAATCGGGGAATAATAACCGCAAAGACTTCATAAGACCAATAAACCGCCAACAAGAAAAACAAACCCAACAAAAAGATCTCCAACCACTTTTTGGCCTCACTTTTATTTTGACTCAACAACAATAAAACTGTCTGCCAACCCAAAGCCAATAAGGCAAAATGAACCGCCATATTCGGCAACCAATATCTTCCCGGTGTCCCTAGCAACAATTTTCCCCCATACACAAAAACACGCCAATCCGCCCACCTGACAGTTACTTGTAAACTTAAAATAGTTACCAACAGAAAAAGAAAGATTTTCCATTTAGCCTTCGCATAATCCTTGACCAGATTCAATTTTCCGGAAAATTTTTGCTTTGTCAAAACTAACCGGGCAAAAACAAGCAACCCACCCCAAGCCAACCATTCTAATAGCCAAATCAACCAAACAAAATACAAGGAAATGTTGCTTTGCCCCCAACCAATTAGCCCCCAATAACTGCGGGATGAACCATCAATTTTCGGCAGGCTCTTGCTCAAATACAAAAACAAAGATGAAAAATTCTTTTTAATATCAAATCCGATTTTTCCGCTCACAAAAAATGTCAAACCGACACCAAACAAAACAATCGCGCTAACTGGCAATATCCAACCTTTTCCCAATTTTTTCACACTCGCCCTTGTAAACCATGTTTGTATTAATAAGTAAACAAAAACTGGAATTAATGCCAAAGCGGTTGGTTTGGTTAAAATTCCCAAAAATCCGACAATTAATAAAAACAGAATACGTTTTAAACTCCAGCCATACTTCACGACCCTTAATCCTTCCCAAATAAAAATCGCCCAGAAAAATATCAAAAAAACATCATAATTAATATTGGTTAAGTAAATATCAAATCCTGGCTGAAAAGATACAATAGCTGTTAACAACAAACTGATTTTTTCAGAAAAACCAACCTCCCGAAACATCAAATAAAAAAACAACAAAATAAAACACCCCAAAACAACTGACAAAAACCTCAAAGCATAATACCTGACAAAAATATTTTGTTGCCCTAACAATTGTTCTACCTTAGCCATCGCCCGATGATATATTCCCAAATGATCCTTGGCTAAAAAATTAGTCGCCAAATCCGGCGGACAGACAGCCTGTCTTTTGGAAAAACTCCTCTTTTTAAATTCGCGCTCCCCCATTCCATCCAAATCATCCGTAAACAAAAACTTTTCATAATATTTTCCTCTAATCACCGTGCTTTGGCTATTTTTAGCCGTCGCCTTGATTTCTTCCGAATATCTGTAAGTGCTCAAATCATCTTTCTTTTGCTCATTTTTAAGATATAAATCAAACTCCTCCTTGTTTTTCAGAGTTCTTTCACACTTATCAGCACCAGCCAAATATTGCACCGTATTGTAATGACGAGATTCATCTTGTCCCTTAAAAATTGGAAAGACAGTCGCCAAAAAAAAGCCCCTGGTCAAAAAGGACAAAATTATAACCACCAAGACCAATCTATATTTTCCAATTTTCATAAACATAACAAAAACTTCACAAATGTTTTTCCAGAAAACGATAATAATCTCTATTATCACCACTGGTAGTCAAGTATTTCTTCAACACCAATTGTCTAGCATTTTCTCCCACCGTTCTCCTATATTCTCCATCACAAATTAATTTTTCCAACTGCTCCCTCCACTCCTCGGTGTTACCGGCCAACAGACCGGTTTTTCCATCGTCAATCGCCTCTGAAAAAGTTTGATTTCTTACGGCCACCGTGGGCACGCCCACCACTCCCGCCTCCACAAATTTCAACTCCGATTTGGCCTGACAATAATCATTCATCTCCAGGGGGGCCAGATTTATGTCCACCTGAGCGATATTTTGAAAATGTTTTCTCCGACTAACAAATGGCAACCGCCTAATTTGTCCAACAAAACAATTGTAAAATTCATCATCAACCAAATCCAAATAACCGACCAGATACAAAAAAACATTCTTTCGCTTGGAAAGAATACTCGTTAAAGCCGGAATAATTGTGGCAAAATCACGATTGTGAGTGATGCTTCCGCTAAAATAACCCAACCGTACCTCTTTATTTGCGCCCTCCGCTCTCTTCAAGTAAATTTTTCGCGCCTGCCAACTCCATTCCAAATCTTGTTGCGAAAGCTTGTTTTTCACCACAAAAACCGGCTTTCCAAAACGCTTTAATTTACCTGCCAAAAAAGAAGTCGGCGTAGTTATACCCGCCAACTCCTTATTTTTCAAAATACCCAGACCGACGCTTTTTTCATACTGTTTCTTTTGCCAATCATTAAAATTCTTGTAAGCATCCGTTTGTTTAAAAAGCTCCAAATCAAAAACCAAATCATCCGTATCATAAATAAAAACTTGCCTCCTCCTTTTAAGTTGGGATAATATTTTTTTCACCTTTCCGTCTTCGGTCACCCGATGAAAAATCACTATTTTGAACCTCTTGATTTTTTGCATCAAAAAAGGATCGTCCTTGTAAAGAACAACCGCCCTAAACCCATAAAAATTTAACTCCTCTGCTATATGATCGGTTCTGTACAAAGCGGCATCTCCCAAACCGGCGGCTATAAAAACTATGTCTCCTCCCTGCCAACGACAAAAACTCTTGAGTAACTTAAACAATTTGCCCGAAACATTTCCCAAACCTCTCCGCCACCCTTCTTGTTCCATTACTGCCTTCACTTTACCCATTTTTATCAATAAACTTTTCATTTTCAACAAGAAAAAAACAGATTAAATACAACTTCAATATAGCATCGCTTCCCAAACCTTTCAATCAAACCTGCCCGATAACATCAGCCCAAATTTCTCACTTGTTACGGTAGCCCTTTTTTGGATAATTTGCCTTTCTCGCCAAATAATCGGCATCCTCACCAATAAAGCCAAAAAAACCCGAAATAAAACCACAACCATAGCTAGACGTCGCCCCGATTTTTGCCAGAAACTCTTCTCGGCGCCACCTTCCAAATAATTTTTTCCCTTCTTTGTTTTTAAAAGAGAAAGATAACTCTGAGGGACCATCTCCAGGGTCTTTTTTAAAAGCCCCTTTGGACAATTTCTAAATATCATTAAAAAACGATTCTTATTCAAATAATAAGCCTTAAACAAAGAAAAAGGACTGGCCGTCGCCGAATGAATGTGATAAACAACCGCCCGTGGTACAGCCCAAACCTGCCACCCCCGCAAGCGCAAACGACAATTCAAATCCGTGTCCTCGTAATAAGCAAAAAAATTATCGGCAAAATAATTTTTGTAGCGCAACTTGCCTCCATCTTTCAGAAAAACCTCCCGATAATCGTCAAACAACAAAACATCTTCCATCATCTTTTTTGTCAACAAAGCTGCCGCTCCGCAAAAACCAAAAACTTCCCGACTTTTATCATATTGACCATTATCAATTTCACCATTACCAATATTGTACCCCAACCCTTCTAAAGAAACCGTCGTCCCCACTGCGTCAACAACCCGCCGATTACCCTCTTTTTGTTGAAGTAAAATTTTTGGCGCCAAAGCCCCAACTCGTTTTCTGTTTTTTCCTAAAGCCTCCTTCCAAAAATCAACCAGCTCTCTCAGAAAATCTTTTTCCACCGTTGTATCATTATTCAGCAGGACAACACCATCAACCCCCCAGACATCAAAAGCAAAACTAATACCAATATTATTTGCTTTAGCAAAACCGGTATTTTCCGACAAAGCAATAACTTCAACTTCCGGAAAATTATTCTTCAAAAATTCCAGCGAACCGTCAACGGAACCATTGTCAACCAAAACAACCCCAAAATCAGAATAAACTTGTTCTTGTAGGGAAGACAGACAAGCCTCCAGCAACTCCCTGCCGTTCCAGTTAACAATGATTACCGCCAGTTCCATCTTTTATTTTAAGATTTTAAGGGAATATTTATTTCCACATTTTTTGGTATTGGCTTCTTTGGATCTAAAATATGTTTATTTAATTCCCGCAATTGAGACAGAGGAATTCTTAATCTTTGACTATGTTTCCTCAAACTCAAACCTCCTCCGGAAATTCGCCTAATTCTCCTGCCAATTTTCCGTTCACTTAAAAACAATCCCTCCTTCTCCATCACTTCCAAAATCGCCAAAAACTTCTCCGGATAATTTAAGTTTTCCATAGACGACTTTAAATAAGTCTTAAACAAAAATCGCAAATCTCTCTTCTCCTTTTTTACCGGTATCTTTATTAAGTCACCCTTTTTAACAACGTCCGTCTTCAACCCATTGATTCGCTTAATGTCCGCCACCGACTTTCTAAATCTCCGAGCCAACTTCCACAAAGTATCACCTTTACGAACCCTTGTTTCAAAATAACCTCTATCAAAAGTCTTTTGTAAAAAATCATTTAGACGACCTTCCCTAAATCTTAAATAATTGTCGTAGTTAATCAACTCTTTATCTGCGCCAACATATTTCAAAAACTTATTAAAATAGCCACCATTATAACGCGTTAAAACCAATATCCAAGCTCCCTCTTCACTTATATAAGGTGTCTTAATCTGCTTGTACCAATTGGCTAAAAGCTCCGCCGCCCTTCGCCCGTTTTGTACCGGATCAAAACGCTCATCAATGTTTTTATCCACAAGCAAGCATTTTCCAAGACTTCTGTCACAAGCCGCCAGCTTGGTTAACTGATAAAAACCGCCGGCGCAAGCTGATGATTTGGCTTCTATCTTGCAATGAGACTCGGGAATAGCCAAATAAATTAATTTTTCCGGAATATTTACACCGGTTTCCCTGGCCACTTTTTTGAACTCTTGTTTGATATCAAAAAACCAATACTTCATTCTTTCTAGCGCCTGCAATAAACCGCGATGTTGTCGTCCGCCTTTCTCGTATTGTTTTCGCCAATATCTTCTGATTTCCGCCTTCGTTTCACGGTTAAGAACAATTTCTCCCGTCTTCTCAAATTGTTCTATTAAAATATCCTCAACCACCTCAAAATCGGCTTTTTCTCCTTTTTCAATTTTCAACTCACTCTCCCCTTCCTTCGGTAGAGCGGTTTTATTTTTCTGCCCTACCGTTTTTTTCCCCTTCCTCAATCGTTTCTCTCTTAATTCCTGTTCCTTAGCCAAATCAAACAATATTTCAGCCGCCATTCCGGAAGATAAACCGGCCAACGCCGCTCCGCCGGCCCATTTTAAAAATTTTCGCCGACTTTCATCAACTTTCTCTTTATTGTCACTCCAGTCAATTTCTGTTTTATCATAATCAGCCCCATTGTCTATTCTTCTAACAGAAATCTGTTTCCCTATTTTAGCATTTAATCCATCTTTTAATCCCCGCAATTTTTCCCGCCCATTTTTAACGGCCTCCTTTAAACTATTGATTTTTTCTCGCCAATCATCTCCCGGCAACTCAAAATCTCCGCTCCCACGCTTTTGCTCGGGAGTTTGATTTTCTAAAACAGATTTTTTAATTTTATATTCTTGTATAAAACCCCTGCTTAATTTACCCATCAATATTTTTTCTAACGTTTTATTTTCTAAAAATAAAGTCCAAAAAAACCCGATAAATCTAATTGCCAATTGCCCGCAAAACTTTCGGAATATTTTTGAAATCAGCCAACAAAACTTCTCTCATCCCTCCATTATACAAAGCCGCCGCCGGGTGATAAAGAATAAAAAAAGCCTGCTTTATCTTGATTCTTCCTTGTAGGCTATCGTCAAAAATTTCTATTTCTCTGCGCAAAGCCCGCCCGTGGTCCCGCGAAATTTTGGCCTGCGGAAAGAATTTTTCCATAGAATGACGCCCCAGAGTAACAATCAATTTCGGCCTGATAATAGAAATTTGTTTTTCCAACCACGGCCAACAAGTTTTTTTCTCTTCCGGTAAAGGATCACGATTAGCCGGCGGACGACATTTCACCATATTGGCAATATAAACATCCTCCCTTTTTAAACCAACCTCCGCCAACATTTCATCCAAAAACTTCCCCGCCGCTCCCACAAACGGGCGACCCAACTCATCCTCTTTGGCTCCCGGACCCTCACCAATAAACATCACTTCCGCCTCCGCCGAGCCCTCGCCCGGCACCACTTGCCGACAACCCTCTCTCAAGGCGCACAAATTACAGTGCAACATCTGTTTAGTTAATCTTTTCAACTGTTCCTCTTTGTCCATAAATAAAAATAAAACGATTGACAAGTCCTAACACTGTAAATTATACTCAATATTAAAATATTGTACATTTACAAATCACAAGTATAAAAAAGGAGGAATAAAAAATGAACAGAGAAACCATATTTTTTATAGTATTTGTTTTATCCGGTTATATTTTTTATCTGAAGCTGAAGATAAAAAAATTAACTTCAGAACTAAAAAATGTAAAAATAGCGGCCACGCAGCCAATTTTGGAAGAAATTCTTAAAGAATTCTTCCAGATAGTCAAAAAAGAGGAGGATGTTCCCTATGTCATACAAATGGCCCGGGACCAAGACTGGTCAACTCTAAAAGGAACAATCAAGGCCACGCCTGCCAATAAAGCATTGGTTAAGAGCGTAATCAACTCTATAAATATTATGGAAGCAATCAAAAAAGGGGATTTGCAAGACTTCAAAATTAGAATGGGTGTCTTGCAATACACCCTGCTTTCCCTAAAAACAAAAAATCTCCTCGCCAATCATATTGGCGCAAATAGAAAAAGCTCGCCATAAAAACCAAAGCCCCGCCTTTTCAAAAGAAAAGGCGGGGCTTTCCAATTTTCCACGCCTACTTTCTCAACACCTGTAAAAAGGCCTCACTGGGAATTTCCACTTTGCCTGTTTTCATCATTCTCTTCTTGCCCTTCTTTTGCTTCTCCAGCAACTTCCTCTTGCGTGTCACATCGCCCCCATAAAGTTTGGCGGTAACATCCTTGCGAAAAGCGCTTAAAGTCGCCCGCGCAATCACTTTGGCGCCAATTACCGCTTGGATAGCCACCGCAAAATTTTGCCGGGGTAAAATTTCTTTCAACTTTTCCACTATTGCTTTACCTTGCTTGTAAGCCTCTTCTTTCGGCACAATCCGAGAAAAGGCTTCCACTTTTTCTCCGGCTACCAAAATATCAACCTTCACCAAATCACTACTCCGATAATCAATCAGTTCATAACTCATTGAAGCGTAGCCGGAAGAGACACTTTTTAATTGATCATGAAAATCAACAATCACCTCCATCAAAGGCGCTTCAAAAACCAACTGCACCCTTTCATTATCAATATAGTCAGTATTTTTATAATCAGCCCTGATAGTTCCGACCAATTCCATCACTTTTCCCAAATATTCAGTCGGTGTTACAATTTCCAGTTTCACATAAGGCTCCTCAATGAAAGCAATCTGCGAACCATCAGGCAGTTCACTGGGCGAATAAATGTCAATAATCTCATCGGTATTTTTTTTGTGCAAACGATAAACCACACTGGGAGTGGTTATCACCGGCTTAATTCCAAACTCTCTATCCAATCTCGCTTGCACAATTTCCAAGTGCAATAACCCCAAAAATCCGCAACGAAAACCCCTGCCCAAGGCTTGATTACTTTCCGGTTCAAAGCTAAAAGCGCCATCATTTAAAGTTAATTTATCCAGCGCCTCTCGCATTACATTATAATCGGAACCATCCGCCGGATAAAAACTGGCGTAAACCATCGGTTGTACCTCCTCATAACCGGGCAATGGTTCAATTTTTTCATCTGCGCCGGCCTGCGATTGTAAAGTGACCGTGTCTCCCACCTTGCAATCCTTCACACTCTTAAAACCGGTGGCAATGTAACCGATATCTCCGGCCGACAGTTTGTCGGTCGCCACATATTCCGGCTTAAAATGCCCCAGCTCAACCACCGAGCTCTCCCCTTTTGTCATCATCATTTTTATTTCATCTCCCTTTTTGATTTCTCCATCAACCACTCGCACATAAGCCAACACCCCTTTGTACTCATCATAAACACTGTCAAAAATCAAAGCCCGCAAAGGCTCCGGCTTTCCTGTTTCATAATCAATCAACTGTTTTTTTGGCGCCGGTATTCTTTCCACAATCGCTTGTAGCAACTCTTCCACTCCTTCCCCGGTTTTTCCGCTCACCGCTAAAATTTCTTCCGGCTCGCACCCCAAAATATGCACGATTTCCTTTTTCACTTTCTCCACATCAGCATTGGGCAAATCAATCTTGTTAATCACCGGAATAATTTCCAAATCCTGTTCCAAAGCGGCGTAAAGATTGGTTAAAGTTTGCGCTTGTACCCCTTGAGTGGCATCCACCAGCAAAATAGCCCCTTCCACCGCCGCCAATGACCGTGAAACTTCATAGGCAAAATCCACATGCCCTGGAGTGTCAATCAAATTAAGGACATAGCCCTTTAACTCTCCCTTTTTTTGAAGAGGAATTAAAGGAGTTTTTAAGTCACCTTTTTTCTGTGAACTGTTAACTGCTGACTGATAACCATATATCATTTGCACCGGTTGTAACTTGATGGTAATTCCCCGCTCTCTCTCCAAATCCATCGTATCCAAAAGTTGTTCCTTCATTTTTCGCTTCTCCACCGTTCCCGTCACTTCCAAAAGCCGGTCCGACAAAGTGGACTTCCCATGATCAATATGCGCAATAATACAAAAATTACGAATGTTATTTAAACTATTATTGTTTCCCATTGTTTATCTTTAAAATAACAAATTATTCACTTTTTCCAATTCACACCCTACAATATTTACCGAGTGTTATACCAATGTTTTGCAAAATGACAGTATTGCCTTGCCTTTTTCGGTTAAGGCGTGTCTGACCGTTTTATTGTCAGCCCTTTTCATAACTATTCCGGACTGAGCAAGTTTTCTAATGTGATCAGATCCCGTATTAAAATTTATTTTTAATTCCCTGCAAATTTCATTCACGGATAATTCCGGTCTCTTATCTAATAGAAACATTATCTCAATTCTTCTGTGATTTGAAAACCCTTTCACGGTTCTTTCCATTTGATAAAACTGACTTCGTTTATACTTTTTCATATTTGACATTATTTACAATTAAATTATATTTTACACACCTCAAACACCAACATTTTGCAAAATAACAGTACAACCCTACAGCAGTAGGGTATCATAATAGTTTAAATTCATCAATTAGCAAATATTATCTATTAAAAATGAAGTACTAAAACAAAACTCTTTGAAAATTTTATTAACTTAGCAAAAAAAACAACAAAACTACTTCCACTCACAATTCTACCTACAAAAAATCTCTTTTGCCAACAATGGAATCTGAAAAAAATTATTTTTATTCCCGCTCCACTGCCAAAATAGCAGGGTTAAAATGGAAGTCAAGTTCCATTTTGGCAGGGTTAAAACGGACTTTTAATACTTTTTAGTGTTGCTCAACATACAACAAATAAATTTCTGCTGTTTTCAGAGAATATCATCTTTGCAGAATAATTGCACCTTCAACAAATTTTTCGCTTGTAAAATAAAACTTTTTAAAATAAGACTTTTCATGTACAATAAAGTTAGACAAAAAAGAGTAGGTTAAACCCACTTACATCCCGTCAATTATTCGCTTTTTGTCAATATTTAGTTTTTATCACGAAACATTATTCGCATAAAAACGAGTTAGGCGACATAATTTTCAAAATTCTATGAACAACAGATTTGAGTTAACACCACAACCAGAAGATATTGAAGTAGATTCTTTTAGGTTCGAAATTGCCGAAAACGGAGAGCGTTTGATCAGTACAGAATTATATATGTGTGTCTGCATAGCTCTTTATGACCAAAATTCTAAGATTGGCGCAATGATACACAACATGATACGGGATGAGTCTCTCGAAGAAAAATTTCAAGAATTCCTAAGAAAAACTGGCGGAAAAATTTCTGATATTATAGTTACAGGTGGTGCTCATGCAAATGATTATGATGAAAAGCTTGATAAAGCAATAGAAGAAAATCTAGAGCATGCACGAAAAATAATTCAGAAATTTAAAGACACAGCACGAATTCACGAGCACCAATCATCAAACAACACACGTACAGTTTTGACCCTAGATACAAAAAACGGAATTTTTGAAATTTTGATTGGGCCTGATGAGAGAAATAACAAACAACCGAATTTTGTCAAACGCAAATTGATTATAAAAGATGGTAAAGAAACGTGGCAATTTCAAAGATAATATTTTGAAAATTACATCGCCTAACACGCAGTATGCGGCTACGGCTTTTTACAAAAGCCTCCGCCCAAATCCCGCCACGGCGGGACTTCTCATACACGCAAACGTTGCGCAAAATTTCACTTCGCTCATTTTGCACAATGGGCGGCGTTACACGCCAGCTATGCTCAGCGAAGCTTCGCACAACTGACGATTGTGCGACATGTCGGTCTGATGACTTGTCATCATCCCGCCACGATCGCATAAACGCCGCCCATTAGGCGACATTTTCTTTCAAATTATTTTTTGCTCGTATGAAAAAGAGCGTCAACTGTTAAGTCAACGCTCTGAGTTAAACCCGGATCTTCATGGCTTGTTCCGATAATAAAGGAATTGAGCCAATAGAACGGCAGAGAAAATCACGCCGAGAAAGTCCGGCACTACTATATACCACGACTTAATCAGTATTGCATAGCAAGTTCGTGATATGTACACGCCGAGTGGCAGCAGTACCATCAGGAAACTGAGACCACATTTTCTCTCTCGGTAGTTTTTGCGGATTTGACTCGGCAAGGCAATTACTACCATAGTAACTGCCAGGACTAGAGTAAGAGAACCAAATAGATTTTCCATCTGATTTTCTCCTTTTCAGTTTTAAAAGAGCAGATCCTCACAATAGTGAGAAACCTCTCTTTTGGTTATTAAAAAAGACGATTTCCCAACTATTGACATTTTAGTATAGCAGATAATAACTTATCTGTCAAGCCCACGACCGCAAAAAAAATTTGAAAGAAAACGCTACGGGGACGCTGCGCTTTCGCTCCACTCCGTTCCGCTCACCCTCGCCTAACATCGAGTATGCGGAAAAAGGCTCGGCTCGCCTTTTTCCCAAATTCGCTTTTCTCCATTTAGTGGTAATTTAAGCGAAAGTGAGTTAAAATAGTCATCAGTTAAACCAAATAATATCAAATAAATCCGAAAAGCGAACTTCGCATACTCGGATACGTTGACAGAAAGTAAATAACAAAAAGTTCCTTGAAAGAAAAAATAAAAAGAAGATCGGCGAAACTTCTCATACTCGCACCCGTTGTGCAAAATTGTGCTGACTTTTTCTTAATTTAAAACATAATCAAACTGGCTAACTCACAAAATTATGGAAAAACAAACCACCTCACAATCAATAAAACAAGCTCAAAGTCTTAAAACTGCCTGGGCAATTGTTGTTTGTGCCATTGTAACCGCTTTAACAGTAGGTGGAGGTATTTACTTTTGGCAAAACTCTAAGCTAAAAACTTCGGAACAAAAATTGCAAAAACGAATTGTCTTGCTCCAAAATAAACTGACTCAGATCCAAAACGAAAACAATATCTCCAAAACTAAAACACCAGTCAATAATACAACATACAATCTTACCAACAATCTCTGCACCATAAATGAATGTTTATTTAACAGAGATAATAGTAATTATCCACTGGGCATCGCAATTATTAAAGGTTATTATTCGCCTGTTGAGAGAAGCGCTTGGGGCGAAACTAAAAAATGCGATAGTTTTACTATAACGGGTGGCTCCAAAGAGTTAATTCGTGCAATGGTTAATCTGGTTGATATTGGCAACACAGTTCATAGCAAAAATGAACTCAACCAACCTGTAATCAATCTTGGGCTAGGATTAATCAGCCAATCAGAAAAGCAAAGCATCCTAGATTCAACCGTTAACAATCAGATTGAACTAATCGTGCTCAGCGAGAGTCCACTTGGAATGGGAGCACCTGCTTGTTTTCAGGATGTAATAGTTTTGAGAAAAAAATAAAAAATCAGCACAACTGCCACCTAACACAGAATATGTAATCTCATTCATCGTTACACCCCTTTCCCTTTTCACCTATATTTGATAAAGCTACTGTTTCGCGGTTTCATAGATCTGCCAAACATCACACATCATGAAACATTGTGATATAATTTAAATGTTTAATAATTAACCAATAAAAAACTATGCCGGAAAAATTTGAAAGCAAAACACCACAACAAAGAGTAGATATTCAAGCAATTTATAATAAACTTGATTACGATGAAGATATAAATCGACTATTAGGTAAGTTTATTAATGAAGATGGTGAACTCTCTGGTGAGTTTATTTGGCCAAGCAATATGGTAACTGAGGATAATGGAGTTTTAAAAATTAATGGTAGTGAATTTGACAAAGAAATAACAGAAGCCAAACAGATGGCAAAAAAAGATAATAATGATCAAGAACGAATTAAAAAAATTGAGGCAATAGAACAAAAAAAGGGAGAACTAATATCGTTGATAAAAAAGAAACTTGAACAATCGGGACATACGGTTGAGATAATATAACTCAATTGCCAAAAAATAGTATAGCAGAAAGATTTTTGGTTACCTCACTACTGACTACAAAAAATTGGTATCATTTAGATCCTTAAGGGGTACCAATTTTTCTCCGTTCAAATTTTCATCCCTAATCATTTTTATGACAAAAAACATTAAATCATGGAAAGAAATTTCTCGCGAAATAGAGTGGCAAAAATATAGTCGTAAGATTGAAAAAGTGATTTATGAGATGCCAAATGGAGAAAAAAGTGACTTTTATCTTAAAAAAGAAGGTCCGGCTGTTGGAATACTCGCTTTGACTAAAAACAAACAAGTGATTCTTACCAAACAATTCAGACCCGGTCCAAATAAAATTTTACTGGAACTTCCCGGTGGTTACATTGACAAAAACGAAACCCCTGAGAAGGCGGGCAACAGAGAATTGTTGGAAGAAACCGGCTATCAAGGAAAAGCAAAACTGGTTACCACCGCTTTTGATTGCGCTTATTCCACCATGCAACGCAGTTGCGTCGTCATTACAGACTGCGAATTGGTGTCCAAACAAAATCTTGACGAGAATGAATTCATAGAAGTTGTCTTGTTAAATATGGATGAATTTAAAAATTTGCTTCGCAGTGGACAAAATACGGATATTGAAGTTGGTTATCTGGGATTGGATTATTTAGGTTTACTTTAAAACAACTAAATGTTCCTGTCTCTGCAAATGTTAAATTTTTATTAAATTACAAACTTGTTCATCTAATAACCAACTGATACAATAAGAAGGCCAACAAGATGAAGCCTATCCACTACAAAAAACAAAGAAGTTCCTTGAAAGAAAAAATAAAAAGGAGGTAGTACAATGGCAAAAATAATTAAGTTAATCGTGATCATAGTTACGCATTGGCTAAAATTACAGCTCTATCTGACCCACTCTCGCCTCATTCAAGTCAAACAAAGAGCTTGGAATGGGGGAGTTTTACTTTGGTGGTATCGCTTGTGGACCAGAAAGGATCCACTTCACCGCTCTTTAAACTTTGACGGAGAAGCCCTCTCCGTCATGAGTAAAAAAGAGCAAGGAAAATATATCAACAACCTTCTCCGCCGACGAGAGAAGGCTCACCAACGAGCAAGAAAAAAATAAAAATTCGGGGAAACAAAAGTTTCCCCCTTTTAAAAATAATCTAAATCTCATTATTTGATAATCAAACCCAATTTATTTTTATGAAATTGAACAACTTAAATACTGAATACGAAGCAACTTTTTGTAATATTGATATTAATAAAACCAGAAAACAAATCAAAAAATTGGGAGGAAGGTTGTTAAAACCAATGTTCAAACAGAAAAGAACCAACTTCTATCTGCCCGAAGGACAAGAAGTTAAAGGGGGCCTGGTTAAGGGTTCGTGACGAAAATGATAAGATAACCATGAGTTTAAAAATCACCGGCAACAACAAATCAATTGACAGCCAAAAGGAAGTTGAACTCATCGTAAACAGTTACGAAAACGCCCCAACTTTTTTGAAAACAATCGGTGCTCGCAAAAAATCATTTCAAGAAACAAAAAGAGAGATCTGGGAAATAGAAGGAGTAAAATTGATGATTGATATTTGGCCGTTTTTAGAACCAATTTTGGAAATAGAAGGAAAAAATGAAAATGAGGTAAAAAAGGTAGCCAAAAAATTGGGACTAAACTGGCAAAATGCGGTATTTAATTCTATTGACTTCATCCATAGCCAAAAATATAAAATTCCAACAGAAAAAATTAACAATCACACCCCTCTGATCAAATTTAATATGAAGAACCCCTTTGTTAACCATTAAACCCCTCTTATTATGAAAATTTTTATCACTGCTTCTTATAAAGAAGGTAAAAACAAAAATGAAATAGAACATCTTTGCTCTCTAGTAAATAAAAGCGGTTTTAAAGATTTTTGTTTTATCAGAGATATTGAAAATTATCAAAAAATATTTGATAATCCTAAAGAATTAATGGAAAAAGCCAAGTCAGAAATTGCAAAATCTGATGTCCTTTTGATAGATATGACACACAAACCAACCGGCAGAGCTATTGAAGCAGGTATTGCCTTTGCTCAAAATAAAAAAATAATTACCATTATGAAAAAAGGAACAAAAATTAAAGATACTACCAAAGGAATTTCTGATGCTATAATAGAATATAATAAACTATAATAGAATATAATAAAATTGAAGACATTGTTGAACCACTGGAACTATTATTTAATAAATGGAATACGCTTTAATAAATTCACTCCAAAAAATTTAACAAAGAACTATGAAAAGCATAATTAAAATCAGAGCCATTTTGTCCTCTTTGCTGCTAATTATGTTTATCATCGTTACTCTTACCGGAATCGGACTACATCACGCTCCTTCCGGAAGAATAGCCAGAGAAACATCTTGGACTTTTTTGGGCCTCAGCAAATGGCAGTTGGAAAACATTCACACCATCTTCGGTTTTATTATGTCTGTGTTGGTAATATTTCACTTATTGTTAAATTACAAAATATTCCTCGGGGAGATTAAAACTTTGTTTAAAAAATAACCAACTCTTGACCACCTTTACAAAAAAAGGGCCCCGCAAGGCCCTTCAAACTTGCCTATGTTTAGACAAATTTTCCTATTAAAATTTCAAACGTCTGGAGAACCAAAATCATTGTTCTCCAAACTGCAATCGCCACAATAACAAGAAAGAGCATGGCGATTGCAATAACTGCAATAGCCAACAACAAGAGGACAATCAAGCAACCGACAACAAGATGAGCCGGCCAAGTCAGTTCAAGAGCTAAGGTAGCAATTTCTCTAGCCCTACCATTACGAGGGATAGTGACAAAACCACCTCTTAATAAAAAGTCCCTGATTATCTCCCCCGCACTCAAATAAAAGAAAGCCACAATCAAAACAACAGCCATCTTCACCAAAAAAAGAGTTACAGTACAAAACATAGTAAAACCTCCTTCAAAATTATTTTTTCAAACAACTTCAATAACCCTAATTAATCCACCAAAACAAATTAAAATTATTGATAATACAGTCTGTCACAATAAGACAAAAGAGTCAAGCAAAAATTGCCTATTAAAAAAGGCGGCTTCAATAAAACCGCCTCTCTCTGTCCGTCTAACTTTAATCTTTAATGTAAACAGAGATGCGAAGAACAAAAGCTGAAAAATTTCCAAAAAAAATACAAAAACGGAAATAAAAAAATGAAGAAAAACGTTGTTTTTTTCATTTTCTCCTCCTCTCTACTTTTGTCATAAATATTGACGCAAAACCAACGCCTTGTCAAGTAAACACAACTCTTTACCACAAAAAATTCTAAGCAAATTTTCCAACAAAGTGATTTAACAAAGTGACAACTAAGCAATCCCCCTCAACTCCTCTGCCGCCTGTTCCGGAGAAACAGCATTAATCTCAATGCCGGTAGATAATTCAAACCCGGCCCAAGTGGAAGTTTTTGGTAAAATTTCAAAATGCCAGTGAAAGAAATGGTAATCCCGACCGTCACAGGGTGAAGTGTGTAAATAAAAATTATATGCCACATCGTTTAACAACAATTTTATTCTTCGCAAAGCCTGCTTCAAAACTTCCGCTGCCGCCATTTTATCTTCATCGGTCATCCGTTCAAAATAAGGGTTGTGCTCCTTTGGCATTACCCAGACTTCATAAGCTCGCCTGGAAGCAAAAGGACAGAAAGCCACAAACTTTTCATTTTCGTAAACAATCCTACTCCTATCCTTCAACTCAAAATCCAAGACCGTGCAATAAATACAATCTCCCGTTTGTCTTTCATAACCTTCTGCTCCTTCTAATTCCAAATTAATATATGGAGAAACAACCGGAATAGCCATCAATTGGGAGTGGGGATGAAAAACAGAACCGCCGGCCTCTCGCCCGTAGTTGTGAAAAATTTCTATATAGCGAACAAATTTTCTGTTCATCAAATCCAAATACCTTGATTGATAAGCATCCAAAACTTCTGCTATTTGTATTTCATCCAGATCAGCCATTTGTTTATAATGATCTCTAGTTACAATCAGTTCGTGGTAACCCACCCCATCCATCAAAAAATAAGGACCAATTTGTTGATGTCTAACTCTTTCATTGTTCTTCAGAGGTTTAAAAGCTGGATATTTATTGGGAAAAACCCTGGTTGTCCACTCGCCCTGTTGATCCTCATAAATCAAAACGTCCTTTTCTTGCCCACTTTTCTCCGGGTGACAGAAAGGACAACTCTCCGGACCGGGGATCTCTTCTTTTGGCCAAGCCGGCTTATTCATTTGATGACTTTTCGGTCTCTCTCTTCTTTTTTTAGCTATCACCACCCAATCACCGGTTACTACATCATGCCTTAATTCGCTATTGTTATTAATTTTTACCATTTATTTTTGTTTTTACTTTTAATCGACCAATCAGCCCGAATTATTGTCAGACAATTTTACTTTTCGTCTTTTTTCTCTTTACGCCCCTTACCTATTTTATAGACACCTCTCAACAAATTCCAACGCACCTTCAATAAATCAAGCAAGGTAGAAAAATAACCACTAATACCAACCAGACTTTCTCCCTTATCATACCACTCCACCGGCACTTGTTTGATTTTATATCCCAATTTCTTAGCTATAATCAACAACTCAAAATCCAAGCCCCAACGATCCACTGTTGTTCTCGGAATAATATCCTGGACAGCTTGCCTGGTAAAAGCTTTGAAACCGCATTGGGTGTCTTTAATTCCCCACAAACCGCCAATTAATTGAATCAAAAAATTTCCCAAATCACCCAATAGTTCCTTCCACTTAGGTTGATGAACGGCTATTTTTGAATTCTTTAAATCTCTGTCCCCAATTACCACATCGGCTCCCTTCTGAAATTCCGGAATAAAACGATCCAAAGTGTTAATCGGTGTTGCTCCGTCCATATCCGTGAACAAAACAATCTCACCTCGCGCTTTCATAAAACCTTCCCTGATTGAGTACCCTTTTCCCCTATTCTTTTTTCTGTCAATAACCCTAATCGCCGGATTCGTCTCAGCAATATCCTTCACTATTTCCGGCGTTTTTCCATCAGTCGGTCCATCCAGAACAATTATAATTTCATAAGGCTGACCAAGTTTTTCAAAATATTTTTCAATGCTAGCCAGATGTTCTCGCATATCTTTTTCCTTTCTGGCTTCGTTGTAGGTGGGAATCACCACCGAAAACATAATTTTATCTGATTCTGACATCTTCTGTTTTTATTTTTTAAATAAAGACTAAATAAAATTCCAACTCATTCAGGGTTGTCCTCCTAAATCCTTTGTTTCTCAAATTTTCTGAATGTTAGAAACAAAATCCTCAGGCAAGTTTGCTCTCTAAAAAGTTTAGCACAACAAACAGTATTTTAAAAGCGCATCCCTTCATCACTCCAAAAATGCCCCAAACAAACCGTATCAGACCGCTTTCTCCGGTCGCCATTTTAATAATCAACAGTCTCTACCGTAAATCAATCTTTAAAAACAGGACTTTTCAAGCGCGCCTTCACCATCATCCTTTTCAAATTAGTCCCCACCGGCCAACAAGTTGCCAAGGTTAAGTCATAATTTTCACTGTCGGCAAACAGCGACAAGTCGTTAGGTAAAACCACCCTCCCTTCTTGAATAACAGAGTAAACGATATCCACATTTTTACCATTATTAAAATGGTATTTGAAAATAATATCATCCCCAACTTTTAACTTATCTATATTTTTCAAAATATCCTTAAAAGAACTTTTACTCCAAGTGTAGTAACTGCTATGACCGGTTATATAACAATTTCCTCTGAAACCCGGCACCGGCGTTCCGGCAAAGTGCACAAGACCCTTCTCTAAATCATTCATAATATCTTTCTCTTTGACATTATGCGACCAAATAATCGGCGCGCTTACCCCAATAGCCGGAATGTTGATTGTGGCTTGTAAAAACTTTCCCCCGGTAGGATCATAACCTCGCGAAATTTCCCGGTAGTCAGAAAAACCATCACCATCAGTGTCCGGATTATTGGGATCGGTGCCAAACAATTTTTCGTGAGCCAAATCCAAACCGTCGCCGTCAGCATCATTTTTAGTCACATCAAAAACCTGCAATGGCCCCTTACCATGAGGATTAGAACCTTCTTTTACTTCTTGGCCATCACTAACACCGTCTCCATCCGTATCCGGATTGTTAGGATCGGCTTTGTATTTAAATTCCTCCAGATTAGTTAGCCCATCATTATCACTGTCTAATTTAGCATCATTCAAATCATTTCGATCCAAACCATTTTGCATCTCCCACCAATCAAACATTCCATCGCCATCACTATCCAAGCGTCCTTCACCATTCGGATTGTAACCGCGAGATATTTCCTCCCCATCGGAAAATCCGTCACCGTCGGTATCCGGATTATTTGGATCAACATTAAACTGAAATTCCAATAAATTATTGGCGCCATCATGGTCATTATCATTTAAAGCATCTTTATTATCAGCAACATTCAAGCCATATTTTTTCTCCCACCAATCCGGCAAACTGTCACCGTCACTATCTCTAACTAAATCAACATAACCCCGACCGTTACGCCAATCGGCAATCTGCGCTTGAATAAATTGATAATTGGTTATCCCGAAAACAATGAAAGTAACCAGAAAAAATATACCGGTCGCTTTTAATAGAGACAACCAAAGCGGCGACTCCTTAACCGGCGATGTAAATTTCTCCGCTTCAATATGATAAAAATCTTGATAATAATTTACCGCTCCACCCATTCCAATTTTTAAATTATTTTTTCAATAGCAAAGCTCCACTTCCACGTTCCGGCCAACGCACCGTTTTCCCTTCCAATTCTCCGTAAACAACCAAATTATTAAATCTTTCTCCCTTTTCTTTCACCAATTTTTCCGCATCAATCAATAAGGAATAAAAATACAAATTATCTTTCTGCCAAGTATCAGTCACTAGCGCATCAATTTTTTTGCCGGATAGTTTGTTTACTAAATAAAAATCATTTATCTCCCTGGGAGCCATCAGCAATAAATAAATCGTGTTATCATCGGAATATCCGCAAAGCAGAAAAACATCATTGCCCAAATCTCTCCAAAAATTATTCTTTTCTCCCTGCAACAGAGAACTTTCATTAAGAACGGTCTCCCAATAAGCTCTATTCATCCGCGAACGCACCAGCTCAAATTTTTTACACTCCAAAGCATCTCCCGCCTTAGCAACAATTTTCAATTTAACCCCCCTCACCTTGCCTAAAATATTATACCGCTCCGACTTTTTCGCCCCGGCCTTGATAACCAAAGATTTTTCCCGAAACAAAGACAGTCCTGTCGCTTTGGTAATTTTTTTAGGTAGAAAATACAAGCTGGCCACCACCTCATTTTTCAAAACAATCGGTTCCCCCGTTTTACCGGCTACTACTGTTACTATTCCTTTTTCACTGACATCTATCTTTTCTTGACGATTAAATTTATCTTTATTAACTGTCACTTTTATTAAATCTAAATCCGCTTGATTAAAGTTTACCACCGCCTTCCAAGCATCCACCGGATCTCCGCCACTGGACAAACGTAAGTCAACCTTAATCGGTTCACCCACCGTAACAACAGTCTTTTCCGCTTGCAAAGACAGGGTAGCCAAGTGCGGATTCCCCGGCAACAACGACAAAGCCATTTTCCCCAAACTGAAAGGCTGATTAAAAATCATAGAAGTAAAAAATATTGTCATTGCCACCCCCCAACCGGCAATCGTAGCATAGCGCAGAATAACTTGGCTTTGACTGACAGTCTGCTGTACTTGCACTTGTTTTTGTTGCTGTTGAGCTTCTTTTTGAATCACTTTCAACGCTTCTTCCTCAGCAATGTCAGCTATTTCCTGCACCTCCGGACTAAGTTTTTCCTTCACGGCTTTTCTGATATTCTTCGCTCGTCTGGCTATCACTCTGAAATTTTGTCGCATCCAGCCGGAACCAAAATTCAAAAAACTCAAACCGAGCAACAAACCAGCCCCTATTCTGGCAAGAATTTTTCTGGTTTTCGCTTTCATTTTTTCCTTATTTAAAATTTACTTCTATTTAAAATCACCTAAACCACCGCCAGTCTTTCCGGCAAACAGGCTTCCTAAACTTGTCTCCCCAAACGACTCCTTAACATTCTTAACATCCACTCCCCCGGAAAAATCTTTACCACCTGGTCCAACAAACGGACTTTCCGCTCTTTCTTGAACGCTCTGAGCATCATTTCTTACCTCCGTTTTGCCGGAAAACTTATTAGCCAACAATCTATTAACAGTTCTAAAAAACGTTAAAGTTACTATTCTCGGCACCGATAAAAGCATCTGCCGATAAACTTTGTCCATCCTCATTTCGTAATCGGTAAAAAAATCCCCTCTGGTAATCGCCAAAACCATAGCCGCCTCCTGCATTTCCGTTACTTGTTGTAAATGCCTTACCCACAACAAATCAAGCACTTTTAAAGTTACGGTCTTTTCCGTCAAACGAATCTTAGCTGGTGTCAAAACATCTTCCAAAAAACTGTAATATTCCAAGACCGCCTCTTTTATTACTTCCTTGATTCCCAATCCTGTTATTCCCTCCCGTTGCAAATAAGCATTCACTTTAGCATCCAAAATTTCGTTAAACTTTTCATTGGCCACCAATGTCTTTATTTCCCCCACTACATTCCTGATTTGCGTCTTTTCAAAAGCCTGACTGGCCGCCGTGTATCTCGCCAAAAGTAAATGATAAATCTCCTTTTCTATTAAAAGTAAAGTTTCCTCTTTCAAGTTATCATCCTGCAAAACCCTATTGCGTTGTTTGTAAAAAGAGTTTCTCTGTTTATCTAAAACTTTGTCAAATTCATAACTTAATAATCTTTGCTCAAACAAGCTATCTTCCATCCTCTTCTGTGCCTTATTGATAATTTTCGTCAACTTCTTGTCTTCCACCCCTTTTTCTGTGTCCGAATGTTTACTTATTGCCTTCAAATACTGTTCCCGAAAATAAGTTTTTATCAAAACATCATCAGCTGAAATTAAAAACTGGCTCATTCCCGGATCACCCTGTCTTCCCGCCCGACCTATCAGCTGGTTATCAATCCGACGAGCATTATACCTTTCCGTTCCCAAAACCATTAATCCCCCGGCTTTTCTTACCTCATCAGCCAATTTTATATCCGTCCCCCGACCGGCCATATTAGTAGCCACAGTCACTCTTTGTGGTTGTCCCGCCCGAGCGATTATTTCCGCCTCTCTCCTGGCATGCTTAGCATTCAAAACTTGCGCCGGCACATTGACATTCATTAAATGTTTATAAACATCCTCTGATTTTAAAACTGATCTTGTCCCAATCAAAGTAGCGCCGTTTTTCAAATAATATTCCTGAGTAGTCCAAGCCAAATAATTCATTTTATCTTCCCAAGCCACAAAAAATTTATCGTCCTTGTCAATTCGCCTAATCGGCTTGTTAGTTGGAATAGCCACCACTTGCTTCCCAAACAACATTCTGAATTCTTTCTTAGCCGACAGAGCCGTTCCGGTTAAACCGGCCAACCCTTTGTATTTTTTAAACAACAACTGAAAAGTAATGGAGGCTAGAGTGGTGTTTTCATCTCTAATCATCAACCCCTCTTTTGCCTCAATTGCCTGATGAATCCCCTGGTAGTAGCGATGATTATACATCAACCTGCCGGTAAATTCGTCCACAATGATAACCTGACCTTCATCAACTATATAATCTCTGTCTTTTTTAAACAAAGCATAGGCCTTAAGAAGTCTGGTAATATAGTAAATATAATCAATGTCCCCTTCATATAAATTAGACACACCCAGGGCCTTTTCTATTTTAGAAATCCCCATTGGCGTTAAAGACACCACCTGCTCTTTCTCATTCACTTTGTAATCAATATCCCTCTGCAAACTCTCCACAATCGGCTTCAGCTTTAAATAAATTTCCTTAGCATTCTTATTCTGGTCCTTGTTATTGGAAATGACCAACGGTACTTGAGCCTCATCTATCAGAACACTGTCCACCTCGTCAACTATAGCGAAAAACAAGCCTCTCTGCCTTCTATTTTTCGCTTCATATAGCATATTGTCACGCAGATAATCAAAACCAACCTCGTTCGGTGTTAAATAGGTAATGTCCGCCCGATAGGCCACTTGACGGTCATAGTGACTGGTTTTGCTGGTAATATAATCAACTGTTAAACCCAAAAATTTATAAAGTTTTCCCATCTCCGAAGCATCCCTTTCAGCCAAATAATCATTAGCCGTTACCACGTGAACCCCTTGGCCCAACAAAGCTTTTAAATAAGCCGGAAAAGTAATGGTTAGAGTTTTTCCTTCTCCGGTCTTCATTTCCACGATTTTCTCCTCAAAAACCGCCAATGCCCCTTGAAGTTGAACATTATAAGCTCTCAAACCTAAAACTCTTTTTCCCGCTTCTCTCACCACTGCGTAAACTTCCAACAGAATATCTTGCAAAGTTTCCCCATTCTGCAACCTCCTTTTAAATTCCGCTGTCTTAACTTGCAATTGTCTATCACTCAATTTCTGTATTTCCGGCTCTAATTTATTTATTTTTGTCACCAAACGCCGATAGCGTTTTACATTTCTATCTATTTTTATTTTTACCAACTCCCCGTGATTAAAAGATTATAAAAAATCTATTTCAACACTTGCATTATAACACACTCCCATCCAATTAAAAATCACCACCGCTCCCCTTCCTTCAACCAAGTGAAAAACCTAGCTAAAAAATATCACAAAAAACAAAAATACTCTAAAAAGAAATTCCAAACAATTCCCGCGCGTTCCGACTGGTAACATCCGCCACCACTTGTACATCCACTTCTAAAACACTGGCCACTTTTTGCGCCACCAGCTTCACATTAACCGGTTCATTGCGACTGTACCTTTCCAACGGCGCCGGCGTTAAATAAGGCGCGTCCGTTTCCAAAACAATATTTTCCAAACCAATTTCTCTGATCAAGCGGTCATAACTTTCCGAATAAGTGATAATCCCGTTCAAACCGATCAAAAATCCTTCTTCAATAAATTTAAAAGCTGTTTTGTAGTTTCCAACAAAACTATGCACCACCCCCCTCTTATTATTCCGCAAACCGTGCTTGTCCCTCGTAGCTTCAGCGAAGTGGGAAACCGTGAACTGTGAACCGTGAACTATCTCTAAAACATCCTCATAAGCCACCGCGTCCCCGACCAATTCCCTGTCACTTTTATCCGCATTCCAACAATGTATTATCAATGGCTTGGCAACTTCATCAGCCATTCTCACAAATTCCCTGAAAACACTTTTTTGCAATTCAATAATTCTCGCCACCTCCTTTTTAGCCACTTCAAAATCACTTGCCCCCCGTCCAATGCTATCCTCACTATTTTCATTAATTTCTCCACCAACACCATTTGTAGATTCGTAGTTTATTCGTAGATTTGTAGTGTCAAAATGGTGATAATCCAAGCCAACCTCCCCGATCGCCACTACCTTCTTATTTTTCGCCAACGCCAAATATTTCCCGTAATCAAACTCTTCCCCATGCTGTTCACTGTTCTCTGCTTTCTGTTCACTGCCCAAATGTATCGGGTGCAAACCAACCGCCGCCCAAATATCATTATCATATTTCCCAGCCAATTCTATCGCCCGCCGGCTATTTTCATAATCGGAACTCACTACCACCATTTTCACCGCCTCCGCGCGTGCTCGCTCCACCACTTCTTCAAGGTCATTTTTAAAATCTTCAAAATTCAAGTGACAATGAGTATCAACCAATTTCATATCCACCATTTGTTAAACCATTAAAGTCAGACTCATTATAATTCAAACAACCACCCTTGCCAATAAATGTTGACTCCCAATTCTTATTCTGTTATAACAAGACACCTGATATCTAAATCAGAGTTCTGTAAAAAACTACAAACAAATTAAAGGAGGAATAAAAAATGAAAAAAGGAGCAAGAGATAGCATTGTGGCCTATGTAATAGCGCTCATTATCGGTTTTATTGGAGGAGTAATTCCCTTCAGATTTGGACATTCCGGTTTAAAAAATTTCTTAACCGGATTTGCGTTAGTTGAACTGGGACTGGTAATCATTTTTCTCATATTTTTCATCCCCATTGAGAGAGGATGGATTAGTCGGAGATCTATTCTTTGGAAAATCCTGACCTGGTATGATTTCCAAGTGAGGTATCGCAGAGAAATCAATCTCTGCGAAATCCCGGGAATGATAATAACCAGTGTATTCCTAGGAATCGTCTGGTTCATTTTCTTCCTGGCAGGAAATGTTTCCCTACCAATTATCAGCGGAAAGTATCTCAACTTCCGCCTACAAGAAGAAGAACTCCCGCTAATAAACAAATTATCATTCAGGGGTAAACAAATTAAACCCTGGGTGATAATGCTCAATACGGCAATCATTTATGGCCTCATATTATTGGCAAGATGGTTGTCAGCCAACATGGTATTTTTTTATAGTGTCTTGGCAGTTTTGTCTGTCATTGGCACCATTGCCGGATTCATTTGGCTCCTGGTGGAACTTTGAGCCATAAAATCTATTTGGGATTTCTTTCTGGCGATTCACAAAAAAATGTGTGTTACCAGAAAAATTCCTGACTAACAAAAAACAGACGCCCACACCACCTTGGAATTGTTGTTTGACTAACAGTCATTCAGCAATCCCAAGGTGTTTTTTCTTGACTTTTTTCAGTTATTTGTTATTATGAATATATATTCATAATAAGATAAAACTGGAAAAGATTTTATGGATTACACACAATGCCCCTCCTGTTACAGGATTTTAGATAAAGCAACAATCTCCGCCAATCAACACCAATGTCACCGGGGACGAAGAAAAAAGAGACGTCACCTGCAACGAGAAAACAAGTTTCACGCCAGCATATTTAAACCCCAGGGAATTCCCCTTAAAAACAATAAAATTATTACCCTCACCCCTTCCGAACTGGAGGCCATACGTCTTAAAAATTTGGAAAATCTTCAACAAACGGAAATTGCCCAAAAAATGTCGGTTTCCCAAAGCACCTTGGCGCGCATCCTCCAAGAAGCAAACAAAAAAATTGCTCTGGCCCTCAGTAAAAATTATGCATTAAAAATTAGCGAAAAAGAATAATTAATAACTAAATTAAAAAAATGCCTATAAAATCAAGATTAAAAAAATTTCCCCATATCTTTCTTTTCTATCACTCTCGGTTTAGCCGGCTTCACAGTTGCCTGGCAAAAAGCCGAACACCTTTTGGGCTGGAACTTTGGTTTAAGCCCAGTCATCTTTGCTATTGTTATACTCTTATTTGCCATCACTGCTTTAATTTATCTCAGCAAGTGGGTTGTGTTTCCCCAAGAAGTCAAAAAAGAATTCAGCGATCCTGTTAAAATTAATTTCTTTCCCATTATCGCTAAAATATTACTTCTGCTCAGTATTCTTTTTATGAATATTCATCTTATGCAATACTCCAAAATTTTTTGGATTCTGGGGGTTATTGCTCAATTGGGATTTGGTATGATTATTTTAACCTTTTGGATGCACAAAGATCATTTTGAGCTAAAACATATCAGCCCGGCAATTTTTATGCCGGTGGTTGGTAATGTTCTTATTCCAATTGCGGGAGTAAAACACGCTTCTCCGGAAGTTTCTTGGTTCTTTTTTAGCGTCGGTATAATCTTTTGGATAGTTTTAATGGCCATTGTCTTAAATCGCATCATTTTTCATCATCCCTTAAAAGAAAAACTCATTCCCACCTTCTTTATCCTAATGGCCCCCTCAGCCGTCGGCTTCATTGCTTATGTCAAACTGACAAACAACATTGATATCGGCGCACGTATTCTTTATTATTTCTCAATGTTTATCTTTTTTCTTTTTCTATTTCAATTTAAATATTTCCGTAAAATTAAATTTTATTTATCATCCTGGGCTTACTCTTTCCCTCTGGACGCTTTCGTTATTGCCTCATTTTTACTCTTACACAAAACTCATTGGTCATTTATGTATTCCTTTGTAAAATTCGCTTTCATCATACTTAACATTATAATCTTCTTATTATTTCTCCGAACCATCAAAGCAATTTTTCACCGAGAAATTTGCATTGAAGAAAACAAATAAATAATAAAAATCTCGGCACACCAAACGTCGAGATTTTTATTTCTAACAAAACCTAAAAACTTCCTTAAAAACGACTTAGTTTGTTTTTATTTTCTCAAACAAAATTCCCCTTTCGCCTGTTTTTAACTGTTTTTTGATTCTTCTTGCCGTTTCTGGTAAAAAGGTTTTTAAGAGTTCGGCTGTTTTGTGAAGGTGTAAAGCCAACTCCCGCATCACTTTTTCAAACTTGCCTCTGTCATTTTTAGCCAGTTCCCACGGCTTAGTTTCTTCTATCAATTTATTACTGTCTTGCACAATCCGCCAAATTTTTTTCAAAGCCCGATCAAATTGCAAACTATCCATTAAACCCTCAAAATCTTCCGTAAAAATTATCTCCCCTTTTTCCAATTCAACTTCAGAAATCGGAAATTGAAAATTTCTCGCCAAAGTTACCACCCGAGACAATAAATTTCCCAAACCATTAGCCAAGTCGGCATTATATTTTTCCATCATTCTTTCCATCGTTAAATCAATATCCTCGCCGATGGTTCCAGCGGAAAGCAAAAGATAACATGTCCCTTCTGCGCCAAATTCTTTCAACATTTCATCAATGGCAATCACATTGCCCACACTTTTACTCATCTTTTTTCCTTCGGACAAAATATGGCCATGCACAAAAATTTGTTTAGGTAATTCCAAGCCCAAATGCATCAACATTATCGGCCAAATGGTGGCATGCACTCGCAAAATATCTTTGCCAATTAAATTCAGATCCAACGGCCAAAGATTGCTAACCTCTCCCTCCAGATTTCCCCCCTGCCAACCTAAGCCGGTCAGATAACTTAAAAAAGCGTCAAACCAAACATAAACCGTTTGGCTCTTATCAAAAGGTAAAGGAATCCCCCACTCAACATTTTTCCTGGAAATTGACAAATCCTCCAGTTTCTCCTTCTCTAAAAAAGATAATATCTCCCTGCGAAAACGCTTCGGCCTAATTCTTAATTCATCGCTCTCAATTTTTTGCAACAATTCATCTTGCTTGTCAGACAATCTGAGCATATAACTTTCCTCTCTTACAAACTCCGGCGCCACCCCGTGATCGGGACATTTTCCATCTACCAATTCCGTTTCTTTTTTAAACTGCTCACAGCCAAAACAATAAAGACCCTTATATTCTCCCTTATAAATCAAGCCTTGTTCATACAGCTTTTCCAAAACTTTTTGCACCACAACAATATGCTTTTTGTCCGTTGTCCTAATAAAAGACTGGTAATCAATATCCAATTCATTCCACAACTGTTTAAACTGTCCCGAAATTTCATTCACCAATTCCTGTGGCGTCTTCCCCAGTTCTTCAGCCTTTTGGGCGATTTTAGCGCCATGTTCATCAGTTCCCGTCAACAAAAAAGTTTCCCGTCCCTTTTGTTTTTGCCAGCGCGCCATCACGTCAGCCACCACTGTAGTGTAAGCATGTCCGATATGCGGTTTTGCGTTGGCATAATAAATCGGGGTAGTTAAAGAAAAAACTTTTTGACTTTTCATCTATTATCTTTTTATGAAAAATTAAGAGTTCTCCATCCTAACCCAAATCAATTGGTTTGACAACCACAAGTGAAAATTCAGTTGCCTGTTAGTCAACTTTTTAAAAGCATTTTTTCAACCGAAAACAACCAGGCAAATTCTAAAACAGACACCTGCAGAAGCTTCCGCTTACTCATACTTTTTCCCCAACAGCTCTTCTTCTTCCTTTAGCTCCTCATCCAATTGCCTCTTAGCCGTCGTCAATTTCATTAAAGAAAAGACCACCAAAGAAGATAAAATTATTCCAACCAAGTTGATAACAAACAAAGAAAAAGCGTGATAAAAAATATTGAAACTCAACATGGAAATTCCAATAGCGCTCATAGAAAGAGGTGGAATTAAAGCTACCGCTATCGCCACCCCCGACATAAACTTGGCCAATTCTCTTCTTACCAAAGCCAACGAACCGCCAAAACCGGCCACCAAAGCAATTAAAATCGTAGACAAGTCAGTCTGTACCCGCAGAGACATCTCATGGTTTAAATGCTCCCAATCCAAACGACTACTGTCCAATAACAAGGCAAAAATCAAAGACGACCCCAGAGCGTAAATCGTCGCCCAAACCACCACTATAAATGATCTTTTCAACAGACGAAAATCGGCCATTTCCAACCCCAGAGCGATAGCCAAAATCGGAGAAAGCATCGGCGCCACCAACATTCCGCCGATTATAACCGCTGCATTATCATCAATAATACCCATCGTTGACAAAGCCGCCGCCACCGCAATCATCACAAAAAAACTTTTTCGCGGACTGGAGGACTCTATTATTTCCTCCACCGCTCTCTTCCTGTCCTCATTGGAAATATCACTAAACAAGTGATCTTTAAACCCCTTTTGCACTCTTCCCTGCAAAATGTTTTTTCTTTTTCTTTTTGACATAAGATAAGTCGGTTCTTTAATCTTTTCTCCCATAATAACATTTTTTCCTGATAAATCCAATCTCTCCCAACCATCTTTTTACTCTTTAAACTTAACTCTTAATTCCCCGCTCTTTATCTATTATCCATCCCCACTATTACCCCTTGAGATACAAGCGCACTTTACTAAATATTAAACTAATATATAATAAACTACCAATCCAAAAACAACAGACTAAATGAAACTGTCCATAATCATTACTAACTATCAAAGCTATCAGCATCTCTTGATCTGCCTGACCAGCATCAAACGATTTTTGTATTCTGACAAATCTCTAAAAAACAATTTTGAAGTCATCATTGTTAACAATGACAAAAAAGAAATCACTGTTCCCTTCTCCCAATACCCTTTTGTCAGCCAAAAAATTATAAACACCAAACAAAATATCGGCTTCGGATTGGCCAATAACCTTGGTAGCATTATGGCTAAAGGCGACTATCTCCTCTTTCTCAACCCCGACACCGTCTTCACTGACAACTCCCTGAAGAAGGCCTTGGATTATCTGGATAAAAATAAAGAGGTGGGCATCCTGGGCTTAAAAATCATTGACCACCACAGAAAAACTCCCCAAAATTGGACCTGCGGACACAAAACAACTTGGGGCACTATCCTTTTTCGCAACACCATTAATAAGCCTTGGAATAAAAAAAGCCCACAAACGGTTCAGTGGGTTTCCGGCACCGCTCTCTTAATTAGGCGAAAAATATTCAATCAAATCGGTCGTTTTGATAAAAACTTTTTTATGTACTTTGAGGACCAGGACCTCTGCCTGCGCGTCCGACAAAAAGGCTACAAAATTGTTTTCTTTCCCTATAGCCAAATCATTCATTTTAACGGACGCAGTTGGCGCAACCAAAAAGAGAAACAAAAACGGGCTTACAGAGAATCTCAAATCTATTTTTTCAAAAAACACAACTCGCGTCTCGGCCACCTTCTTTTAAAATCAATTTACTTCCTTTTGTCTTTCTTAAATAAAAACAGAAAATAGAATGCGCCTTTATCAAAAAATAATCCTCTTCTTGGCTTTTTTTACACCTTTCTCTTTCGCTCTCAGTCCCAAACCAACCATTGATTTAAACATCCTAAAAATTGCAATTCCCCTGTTGTTTATAATTTGGCTCTTGGAGTGTTTGGCCAATAAAAAGATTACCTTAGATCAGCGACCACGTTTCTTTTTTCTCTCCACCTTCTTACTCCTTATTCTTACAGCCTTTCTAAAAAGCGAAGAAAAAACAATTGCCCTTCGTCGCCTCCTGTTTTTTCTCTCCCTTTTACCTCTCTATTTTCCCCTCTACCAAGCTCAAAAAAACAAACTGTTTGTTTCCCGCCTTCTCTCTTTTCTGTTTTTTGGCGCTGTTCTGGAATCAATCATCGCTTTGTTAATATTCATCACCCAATTCTTTCTCCCTCTCAATTCTTTGTTAATCTTTTTACAAGAAAAATGGGCGCCCATTTTTCTTGGACATTCGTTAGCTAGTCTGGTCAGTCAATATTCCAGTTGGTTGGTCAACATTTCCGGATACACCGTTTTGCGCTCCTTTGGCACTTTTCCCGACCCCCATCTTTTTTCTCTATACCTAGCTATGATTCTTCCCCTCGGTCTCTATTTACAAAAGAAAAACTCTTTTGTCAATCCAATTTCTTCGCCTTATTTTTGGGGAAATTTAATCATCATGACAGGCATTTTAGCCTCCTTTTCCCGCGGAGCCTACTTAGCTCTTTTCAGCGGATTGTTTTTTCTTTTCCTTTTTTCTCAACCACTAAAAATAGTTAAAAAATATTTTACCATTTCTCTCGTCATCATTATTTTACTGTTTTTAACAACTTTAATTCCCAATCCTCTCACCGCCAGGCTAAAATCATCCTTTGATTTTCAAGAAGGTTCCAACAGTGGTAGAATGGCAATGTGGCAAAAGGCCCTCACCGAAATAAAAAAGCATCCTTACTCGGGACTGGGGTTGGGAGGATTTGCCAGTCAGATTAACGACTCTCTCGGTCTGCGCAATCCCGCCTATGCTCACAACTTGTTTCTGGACTTCAGCGCCGAAACGGGATTGATAAATGGACTGGTTGTCGCCTTATTGATTTTTTCTCCAATATTCCACTTTATATTCCGAAGACTACAATCTCGCCACAGATTCAGTGATTACTATTTAGCAAAATATCTGGCCGCCTCTTTTCTGATTTTCTCTGTCCACTCTCTTTTTGAAACTCCTTTCTATTCCGTCAGAGTGTTTCCACTATTTCTAATTCTACTCAGCTTGGAAACCCTTAAAAAACAAAAAAAATAGTATGATTCTTAACTATCTGATTTTTCTTCTTCTCCCTCTCTACTTGGTCAAAATAAAATTAATTCCGCAGATTAGCCTCAACATTCTTGACCTCTTAATTATCCCGGCTATTTGCCTAAATTTTTACCGCTCCAAAAATGTTACTTCGCTTCTTTTAAAAAAATTTTCCCTTCAAAAGATTTTTCTTTTCTTAACCCCTTTCTTGCTTATAATTTTCGGTTTCTTTTTTTCTTTTTTGTTTTCAATTCTTAAAAACCCCTCCTTCGCCTGGTCGGATAATTTGGGAAAATTGCTGGATTTAATTGTTATTCCCATCTTTTACGGACTTTCTCTGGCGATTACTTCTATCAATCAACCCCGAAAACCGCTCTCTTTCTTCTCCGCCTATCTCATTTCCGCCGTTACTATTTCTTTATTGGGAATTGTTTTTCTAATTTTTCAACAAACAAGCTTTGATCACCGCTTACAAATTTTCTTCCCCTCGCCCAACCAATTGGCCATTTTCCTGACCCCGGCTTTTCTGATAATCAGTCTTTTCCTTTTTTCAAAAACAAAAAATTTACCGCGGGAACCGTTTTTCAATCACAACCCCGGACGCCTCTTTTATTTTGTCTGGTTTATCTTGCTAGTCAACCTTTATTATAGCAAGTCGCTAGGCGCCTGGCTATCAATCTTAATTACCCTTTTATTTTTTTACTTGCTAAAAAAGACCTCTTCCAAAACGACACTTACTTTTTTTCGTTTTAGCCTGCTAACAATTATCCTTCTTTCTTTATTTTTAATCTTTGCCCACCGACTGCCATTCCTAAGCAAAGTAAATTGGCAACATCCCACTTCTTACGACTCTCGCCTGGTAATTTACCGAGTGGATTCAAAACTAATCTTTCAACACCCCTTTTTTGGCATCGGACCGGCCAACTTTCAAGATCTCTATCTTTCCCAACAAAAAAACTTTCCTCCTTTTCCCCAGTGGGCCGTTCCCCACGCCCATAATTTGCTTCTGCATTTCTGGCTAAGCGGAGGAATACTTTCTTTTTTAGGTCTATTAACACTGTTTTACCAAACATCCACTTCCCTAAAAAATAACCTGCGAAAAATAAAAGACAGCCTTTTCCGGCTGTCAACTTTAGCTACTATTTTTTACTTTCTCTGGCACGGCCTGGTTGATACGCCTGTTTGGACTGAAGCTAACGCCATTTTGTTCTGGAGCGCCCTTATTTTATTTTTATCCTCCACAAATCTCCTTGCCGACGATCAATAAAAAACAAAAATTCCTCTTCCGGATCCAATAGCAAATTGGTTGTATCAAACAACAGCTCTTTATCTCCTTGTTTCATTTTTTCCACTTCCACCAATCTGCTTTTTTTACCGGTTTCGGTATTTATTTTCCAAAATGTATCCACGGAGTCAAAAGATTTTTCTTGCCAAAAGTTTGGCAACATTACCACCGTAGGAATATTACCTAATAAAGCGCAATATACATTAACACCGTCTTTAGACCAGACACATTTCCTTACCGTGGTGGGAAAAGCCAAGCCATGAAATTCTCCTCCATTTTTATTCATTACCCCCAAGACCAACTGACTTCCGGTTTCATCCTTGGCAAAAGAGGTCAAAATTTTCTCCCCAGCGGGCGACCACAAATAATCCTGTCCGTAATTGCCACCCCACTCCTGCAAATTACTGCCATCCAAATTTTGACAAAACAATCTGCCCTTCACTCTGGCATCCGGAGAAGGAAAATAACAAAAGCGATCAGTCCTCGGTTGTAAAGTCATCTCTATTCTACGGTAAGGCAAGTTATCAACTGCTACCATTTTATTATTGCCATCAGTATCAGCAACTTTTATTTGCCTTTGATGAGTTTGAGTATTGTAGTTTTTATAAATCACCTTATCACCCTGTCTGTTCCAAATGGCTATGTCAATTTTATCAGGAAATTTCTTAGTCAAATTTGATCGAAAGTCAAAAATATAATACTCACCCAAATCTTTCACTATCGCTTTATTTCCGGATAAATCCCAAACAAACTTTTGCACCTCGGTAAAAGGATAGGCTCCCACTGATTTTCTCTCTCCCGAATAAGGATCAACCGTAAAAAATTTCTGCGCCTGATAGAACAAAACCTTATTGGTCCCGGGAAATAATCTCAAACCCAAAACAGGAGTTTCGGCCAACTTCAGAAACCTGCTTAATTCCTTTTTAGCGGGTTTTGACTTGACCTCTTTAAAATCACTTTTTATCTCCACTTTCTTACTCAACCTTTTCTCCACCAACTTAAAACCCCCTTTCTGCCAAAAAATATATCCTAAAACAACAAGACCAAGCGCCAAGGCTGTTCCAAAAACAACAATAAAAACTTTTTGTTTACCAAAATTCATTTTTCCCAACAATTACATTAGTAGAATTCCAGGATCTCCTTTGGTGTACAACAGACCGAATCACCGGCACATTGTACACCATCGGTGACCCTGGCCTTTCCTGAAGGACAATTGACTACTCCGGTCTCGGTACATCTGCCCAACATTGAACCATCATTTGCTATTGAACCACAAAAACCGCCACCCGGTTTGGCAAAAAAAGATTGACAGAGGTCACTTTTTGCTATTTCCTGATCTTCCTCTGAAATATTACTGCCGGACTCAGCATTATTATGTAAACAAATAGCAACCAAATACTCACACTGATCTTTCACACAAGCTTTATCTCCACTACACAAACCCATCTGGTAAAGCTTTCTATATGGATTACGACAAACTTCCGGATCCGGTTGCTCGTCGCCCACATAAGCTTCCAGGTTAATGCTTTTTCTGGGCGTATTTAAAGTTGTTCCCACCAAATCCGGATTTATAATATATAAAATCAGCCAAGCCAACAGGGCCATAACCAAACCAAAGATAGCGTTACCGATTATTTCTTTAGCATTGGCCATTTTAGACAAATTTCCCGCCGCCGTTACTATGTACATAAAAGCTCCGATTCCAATCATCACTACCGCCAGGATGGCCACTATGGCTATACCAAATCTATATAAAGCTTCCAAATAAGACTGCAAGTCGTCAACGTTTTCCTGCCCCGGAATTTTCTCGTGCAATCTGTATTTAAAACGAGTATCTTCACGACTTGGGCCTTGACCGCCATTTTGATTTTGATTTTGACCGGACTGAGACGAATTTTGCGCCCCCTGATTTCCAGCTTGACTTTGATTGGGTTGAGAGGAAGAATTCCCACCGGTTACGCCTCCGGAATTATTTCCTGAAGACTGCGTTGAACCTGACACTCCTCCACCACTCTGAGCCAAAACAAAAAAAGGTGAACTGAAAACCAAAACTAAGATTAGCAGATAAACAATTTTTCTAAGTCTGGAAATTTTCATAGAATAATAATTTTAAAAACAATTTTAAAATATTGGACATCTTAAAAACCAGCTAAATTTCAAATATTTTCTCAGAATTAACCAGAACTTATTAAAACAAAAATCACCAACCAGTTTTAAAGCGACACCAAAATAGTCACTACTATTTATACTCAACTAACAAAAGCGGCAAACTAAAACTTGTTCCTGAAACCGTGCTGATTCTGATTTACATCCAAACCGTAGGCCACCGCAAAAGTGATCATCGTCACCAAAACTAAAACTGTCGCCAACTTAAAGACAGATAACAAATAATCGGGGATTTTATTTATAACTGAAGCCAGTAACAACCTCATTCTCTCTCCGAAAGTAATCCTGTCACTAACTTCCTTGCCAGTAATGTTCTTATAGTGTTCCGCTGTAATCGGCTTAACTTCAATTGTCTGTTCATTGTAAAGTTCATTTACCGGTTTTATATTAAAACTTTTTATCATTGATTTTTTATAATTCTCATCAAAGCTTAATAAAGTCTTTAACTTTAGAGTATTTACATCACCTTCCCTCACGCGGGTAAACATAACATTTTTCAGTAACCAGGCGGTTCCATTTTCCCGGTTACCGGAACTACTCTCGCCATTGGTGGTGTCTGTGTTGTTCCCTTCAGCACCATTACCACTCGCACCACCCTCTCCGTTAGCATTTTCGTTATCCATATCATTGGAAACCATCCCCACATAGTATCCATTCAGATAAACACTGGTTTTTAAGGTTGTACCATCTTCCTTTGTTCTTAAGTAATCAGGAATCACTCTTATTGGGATATCTACTGTCGTTTGAAAACCGTCCGCAGAACTATCTTGAGTGGTGGCCCACTCTTTAGACGGATATCCCAGAATCCACCAAAGCTGATACCCCTGAAAAGTTCTGGCTTTCTCGGAACCGACAAAAGCTTTTGTCAAAGAACGCCTGGTTAATTGTCCTTTGTCGGTAATAACCGCCAATGGATTACGAATACTAAAAATACGTTCTGTCACCGAAAGATTGTCATTTTCAGAATCATTACCTCGTTTCGCTATGGCTGTAATTAAACCCAGTTCATTTTCCGCTCCCGTTACCGGAAAGAAAACTCTGGGCGAATTATTTTCCGTGTTTATATCACCCAAATAATTAGGTTTAATCTTCTTGCCATTAATTTTCCAAACAATACCACCGTCAACATTTGCATTTCTCGTGTCCAACTCCGCCATTAAAACTTGGTAAGGGAAAACCGGACAAACCTTCTTGTAAAGAGAGCCGGTTCTGTTACAAATTTCCCGACCCTTCTTCCAACCGCCACTACCATCCGGAACCGCAGTGTACAGTTTGATAGCTAAATCATTTTTATGAACTTTTATTAACTGACTGGCCGTGTAAGCGTATTTTTCCACATACTGATCGGCTGAAACACCCGTCTGATTGCTTCCAATTTGTTGTTCATAAACTCCACTCACCCCCGGAGAACTCATCGTTGCATTTTTATGTTTTTTTACCACCACCCCCACCTTCAATAAAGCTTCATTTTCCCCCTCTTTAAAAAGACTCCTTACCGGATTCATCGGATAAAAGCCAAAATCCCTTACTCCTATTCCCTCTTTTTGACTAACCGGATAAACAAAACTGGTTACATCTTCACAATTGGTAAAATCGTTTTTATCACAACGCCAAACACTCCATTTATAGTATAAATAATCAGGATCAACATTGTCATCGCCAACTATATCCGCGCTGGCCAAAATCATATCCGTACCATCGCCGAACATATAACAAACCCCTCCCAACATATTACAATCATCTTCCGTCGGTTCAAAAAATTGCGGGTTTTTTGGCGAAATATTGACTGAAACTTTCATCAACTGTTTTCCTCTCTCCACCGGATCATAGAGTTTCAAATATTGAAAACCAAAGTCATCACGACTGTCGCACCAATCATTTTCCGCTTCATCCTTATTTTCTTGACTGCAAATCCCCGGCGCCGCCCACATAATTTTATAATAACCGGTCAAATCACCAAAAGAATCTTCATCATTACCGGACCATTGATGTTGCCAAACGTCCTTCATACAATCAGCATACTGTCTGACACACTCACTATCGTCCGGCAACCTGCTACTAACCGGAACATAATTCATTGAATCACCAGTGCTGGCCAAACAATCATTCTTTCGTGTTTCACAATAATTTCTGGCTTCTTTATACCATTCCTCCGGTGAAGCCGTCGGTGATAAATCAAAATCACCGCTGGTATGATGCTTATTTTTATACCTCAGCCTATTTGTAGCACCCTCATTAATCATAATATTGGAAGTCCCCTCCACCGCCACCGTCACCCTGTCACCTTTGTGGTAAATCCAAGTGAATTCATCCTGGCCCAGACCAACCAAATCCGCTTCATCCACCACTCCGTCTCCATCGGTATCCGGATTAGCCGGATTGGTCACCCACTTATCTTCATCCGCCCGACCAAAACTATTATCACTGCCACCCAAAGAAGAATCAAAGGCATGTTGACATTTAATTATTAAATCCCGACCGGAATACTCCTCTCCATCTCCGCTTTTTCTGCCAAAATTATGTCGGTAACAACGCGTTATCCAATCAGAGTTAACGGCCCCCTTCCCCCAATCAGCCTTTTCCTGACCAACATCCTTAACAGCTTCCCTATACTCCTCTAAATTGGAATACAACAATTGCCCTTTATCATCAAAACAACCTCTCTCCACTTCACCGGCAAACATCGTCATATTATGCAAACAATCACATCCCTCACAATGTTGATCGATAGCTTTTCCGCTTTTAGCGCCCACGCCATCATTGCCACCAAAAGAAGCGTTGTAAGCATCCCTGTTGCCATCATCACCATTTGGCTTCCCAAACAAATCTCTGTCATATCCGCCTCGCGCCACCATCCCCATTGCTTCATCCCGACCGGCCTGAACATCGTTTTGTCCCTTATGAACCAAGTACCAGGTAAAATACAATCTATCTTTGCTGTTTCTGAAACCACTTGGCACCGCAAAAGCCGTCACCGGTTGTCCTTCTTTGGGATTGGTTGGCGCAAAAACGATATCCACCGTCGGCGCATCAACCTTTCTTTTTAATCTGCGAAAAAAATCTTTATCAATTCCCAGTTCTGTTTCCGTGTGTTTCATTAAATAGCGATAAATATCATAAGTTAAATTGGAACCGGGAGTAGCCAACTGATAGACAGGCGCCATTATTTCTCCTAAAAGTTGCACAATACTGTTCGTCCCGCTAACTACCGAAGAATTGTTTTGCGGAATTCTTTCTTCAGCTGTAGTCCAGTTTTCAGCCAAATTATCACCGACCTCTCTTACCAGAGTCTGCGCCAAAACTACATCAAGAAAAAGATTTGCCAGCAAAAAACCAACCAGTAAAAATGTTATCGGTTTTAAAACAAGATTATTCAAATATTTCCTTTTCTTTTTCATTTCCAAAAAATCAATCTTTTTTATTTTTATTTTAGTCTTTCAATAATCCGCTCCCCAACTTGATAAAGCAAAATAAATCTTAACAGCAGGAGCCCAGTCCAATAAGCAGCCAGTGACCAAATTATTGACTTCTTCCAACAAACCAACGCCGATAAAAATAAATTAAGCAAAAAAACACCTAATAAAATTCCTGCTTGTAATGACACAATCTTTGCTAAAGCAAGAAAGAAAACCGTTAATAAACCAACCGAGAGAACCGAAAAAGAACAATTAAAATTCCTTGCAAAACTTCTCAGTAAAAATCCTCGGAAAAAAAACTCTTGCGCCAAGAGACTAATCGGCAAAATAAAAATCGTTTCCACCCAAAAAGCAAACAGGTCCCCAATTTTCCAGACATAACCTCCATCCTCCAGTTTCCACCGCCATTGTACCATAAAAAGCAAAACCAATAAACTGGCAACTGCCAGTATTACCACCAGTAAAAAAAACCTTCTCCAAACTTTAAAACCGGGAAAATTATAATCAATTAAATCATCAACAAAAATCTTCTTAATTAACCAAACGGGCACTAAAAAAAGAAATAAAACAATTAAAAAAGTCTTCTCCGCCAAGTTTATTTTCAACAAACCATCGTAAAAAAAACTTACCACCAACACAAGAACAATGTAATAAACCAAGGCTACCACCAATTTTTTCCGCATGTTCGGCATCCGCCGCAAAAGTGATAATTTCATAAACCAAATATTATCTTTTAGTTTCCATCTGCCAATTTTGATAACTTTGTTGTCGCAACAATCTTTTCCTTTTTTCCTGAACCTCCAACCTCTTACGCAAAATTTCCCTATCTAAATTATACCGTCCCTCAGCATTCTCTTTTGCTCTAACCGCCAGAACCGACAAATAATTAATTATGAAAGAAATTGTAAAACCCGGCAAAACAGAAAGCAACGGCACCATTTCCAATAAATCAAACCCTAAAACAGAAAAAATCCTCAACGCTTTCTTCCTGGTTTTGTAATGTCCGGCTAGAAGATAAAGAATGGCAATCACCACTGAAAAAGCTATTACCAAAAGTTCAAACGGGGCTGAAAAAAGAGCGTCCAAAACCCAACCGCCAAAAGGAATGGCCGCTAAGCTAGCGCTCACTATTGCTTCCGCCAGAGTTATTAGATCAGCCAGAATGCTCAGAAAAAAAATTACAAAATAAACTCCGTCTTTCTGTAAATCAACATATTTCAAAAGATTAACAACAAATAAATTCACTGGTCCCCGAGAAAAATGTTCCGTTTTTTTCAAACTTACCACCCGATTCACCCGAGAAAATTCTCGCGCCTCCTTCAATCTTTTTTCTTTTGCTTTTTTAGATAATTCCGTTATTCTTTCTCTATTCAATTTATTTTGTCTTTCCACCTCCAAATCACTCTCTCTCATAAAAATAAGTAAATTTTTAACACTTTTTACTCTCCTCGCAATTCATTCCTTTCTCTTTCTCTTTCCAAAACTTCCTCCGGCTTGGTGGTTACTATTTTTTCCTCATTATGGGAGGCCACTACCAAAATAGCCGCTCTTTTATTACCGGCAAAGAAAATTCCCTCTCCCACGTTACACTCCAACAAAAAATGTTTTTCATTCTCGGTCAAATAAAAAGTGTCTGAAACAATATCTATACTTGAAGGAGCTTGTTTCATTAAGAGCTGAATAGATGAATTGGAAACAATCGCCTGACCCTTTTTTGTACTCATAAAATCGTTTATGTCTTGAGTAATTGTCGTCAGACCACCATAATATTTTCTAATTCTCTTGGCCATGGAGTACATAAAATTCGCCGCTTCCTCATGTTGCATCATTACCCAGGCCTCATCAGCTACAATCAATCTCTTTTTTATTTCACTCCTAACTCTATTCCAAATGAAATGCAACACCATATACATAGCCACCGGTCTCAATTCTTCTTCCAAATTCCTAATATTAAAAACCACCAATTGATTATCCAAAGAAATATTTGTTCTTTTATTTACAAAGCCCTCAAAAACGCCTTCCGTGTATTTCTTTAAACGAATTGTCATATCCTCCGCCCCTTGCATATTTCTTAAAACCTGATAAAGATCAGACATCACCGGCATAGTTCTCTTTTCCAGCTCCGACAATGAAGTGTTTTCATTTATATCCATCACCTCATAAGTTTCCCTGATAGCCTCTTCCAAAACAGCTTCTTCTTCCGGTGTCAAAGCTCCCAGCATGATTTTTAGAAGACCCAACAAGTTGGCGATATTAGATCGCAATAATTCTTTAGTGGTTTTTCCATCTTCTATTGCCAAATCAAAAGGATTAATATGTTGCTTGGAATTCAAAGAAATATTGATAAACGCTCCTCCGGTCACTTCCGCCAAATATTCATACTCATTCTCCGGATCAACCACCACAACATTCGTTCCCAACATCATTGATCTCAAAATTTCTAATTTAACCGTAAAACTTTTACCGGCCCCCGACTTGGCAAAAACCACCATATTGGCATTTTCCATTGTAAAACGATCAAACAAAATCAAAGAATTGTTGTGTTGGTTGATACCATACAAAATCCCCTCATTGGAGGTAATGTCCGCCGAAACAAAAGGGAAAACCGTTGAAAGCGGAGAAGTGTTCATCGGCGTTAGAGCCTGCAATTTATCCAGGCCTAAAGGAATGGTGGATGTAAAACCTTCCTTCATTCTGAAAATAGCTTTCTTGGTATAAATTGACCGAGCGCTCAGCAGTGTTTCCAGAATGTCCGTTCTTTTTTCCATTTCTTCTTCCGTTTTTCCAAAAACCGTAAAATAAATACCCAAATCAAAAAACCTTTCACTTCCATCTTGTAATCTGTCTCGTAAATTTTCAATATTGGCATAAGCCATTTCCAGAACCGGATCCCTGGGCAACCCTTTCTCCGCTTCAATATGCATTTCCGATTGCACTTGCACGGTTTTTTTGCGTAATTTTTTCAAAATATAGCTGGTATCCACCGGATTAATAAATATTCCGATGTCCATTGGAATATCCATGGCTATTATTTCATTCATCCAACCAATTGCCAGGGTTTCCCGATAGGCCATAATAAAAATCGTGCGAGCATAAACACTGCCAATTTGCAAAAAAGAACTGGAAATCCCCATTGCCGACGGAGCAATTAAATCAAGCACTTTGGCCAATCCTTGCCGATAAATTTTTTCCTCCTCTAAAATATCATCGGATCCCGACGAATGTTTTGGAAAAAAACTTCTTCCCCGCTTTTCATTTTCTCGCCCTAACTCCAACTCACTTAAATTATCTTTCTTTACTTTTCTAAAATTAACTCTGTCAAATATATTAAACATTTTGGGTTTATAAATTTTTATTTTCTTCTAATTGCAATTCTTCCATTGGTGTTAAAGAAACATAACTAAACTCCGAAGGATTGTAATAATTATAATACAATTCTATCAACTCCTGAGTTGATAGCATCGCCACATTCAAACCTACACCGGCCAACAAATGTTTTACTTCCTCAACCCGCTGTAACAATTGGTCCTTACTTGTCTCAAAAAGTTCCCTCTGTTCAAAAATAGATTTTCTGGGATTTAAAATAAAACCGATTTTTTGCCACAAACCGGCCTTTTTATTCTGTATTGCATAGAAAGGAACCACTACATAGAAATATTTACTTGTTATGCTGGCCTCTTCAACCAACCCGGAAACAAATTCTATATAATCAAGAATTTGCATTTTTAAAAGAGGGTTACGTTCCACATAACTTCTTTCCTTTAATTTTTTTAGATATGTATCAATATTATATTTCCGAGAGCTGACCACGATTTGAATCGGAAAATCAACCGAGTTAAGAAATCGTTGAAAAGCAAAAATAATCGCTTCTTGTTCTTCCGCTGACTTCAAATCAAAATTTACCGACGAAACCGCCAAAACGGCTCTTAACGAACCATCTCTTAAAATTACCGTTGATTCCTTAATTTCAGCAATATCAACATACTCCTGTATCGCCTGATGCCTATTGTTACCTTTTGGTGTAGTATTGCTTGATTTTCCAAACATCTATTTGGTTTAAAAATTACAACTTACCCTTTTCATCTAAAAGCTCCGCCAAATCGGCTGACCTACTTAGTTGCGCTCTTTTCCGTTTTTCCTGAACCAACTGACTTTGTTTTTCGGAGTCTTCTGGTATTTTCACTGCTCTATTCATTTCATCATCACCTTCAAAACCCTTATCCCAGACCAAATATTTAGGCTTCACAAAATGCCTTAATCCATACGTCAAAAAGGCAAAAAGCGACAAGCCGGCCGGTCGCCAAAAAGCAAATGCTGCCGCCAAAGCCAAAATAAAAGGAAAAAATGTCCAAAAAACCCACTTTTCAAAAACCACCCAAAGCAAAAACAAAACGACCCCGCCCAAAGCAAACCAACCCAACTGTTTAAATGTCAGGCGAAAAGCAACCTTATCTTCCACATCAACATATTGTGGTACCTGAAATCTTCTCAACATTTTTTATTTTTTGTTCTTTATTTTAAATTTATGGTAAGCATACCTCAATCAACAAACAATTTCTACACACCACCAATTTCATTATCAACATCAACAGTTTGCGCTTCGTCTATTCTAAAATTATTCAAAACTCTTTTTCCTGTTTTTTTCTCAGACAGCCCTTCTGCCCCCTCTTCAGCCAAGACACCATTTACATCATCCAATCCACACATCAAAATTCCATCATCTTTAGTAAACACCAACTTGGTTTTTTCGTCAAAAGATCTAAGAATTTTTTTTAAACACTCTTTTTCCTCCGGCGACAATTTCGCCACATTAGCCGAATTTGACAAATACCTGCTACGCTCCAGAGCGCTGTGTCTACCCGAACCGGCGTAATTGATGTAATTCGTAATCCAATTGTCAACCGTTGGCTCAATAAAAACACCTGTTTTCTCATTAAAAATATCTTCTTTACTAATTTTCTGTTCTCCTAAATTTGGATACTTGGCTTCAGCTTCTTCCAGTGTTAAAGATACATAAAACTGACGAGCCATCTTTTTTCCCTCCTCTTCCACCAATTTGATTATTCGCAAAATATGACCAACTAAATTTTCCGCCCCATTCGCATCTAAACCAAAAACCTTCCTGATTCTTTTAAACAATTCCTCTCGCCTCCAACCCACCAAAAAATAATCTCTAACCATCCGAGAAATTTCTCCCAGATATTCTTCCCTAAACAATTTAAAATCACGCGCTATTTTCTCAATCTCCTGCTTCACTCGCTCACTTTCCAATCCCAGTCTGATTTCCAAGGGCAACTTGTCATATTGTTCAAATAAATTTTTAATATCCCCGTTTAAATCATCATCCATTTTCCAATGCACACTGGCTGAATAGGGCTTAGCCTGTATTTCCAACCGCCTTTCCGGCGTTAAATTGCTTAAATCAACTCTTTGTTTTTCCCAAACAAGACCCTTATTATTTTCAAAATTATCTGAGAGAGAATGCTCTGTTTTTCCTCTTGACCCAACACTAACGGTTTCACTTTTTTGATTTTTTAAGTTCACCACATTTTGTCCACTTATTTTTTTCTCCGGCTCACCACTCGTTTTTCCTTCAACTTTATTTTTCAAGTTTTTTAAAGAAAGAACATTTTTATCACTCACTTCACTATCAACAAAACCAGACTGGTCATTTGACCTTCTTGGTTTTAACGGTTCTTTTATTATTTTTCCCTCAGGGGTAATCTCTAAATGCGACCTTTCTCCAACAACTGACGAGTCTTTCATGTTTTTCCCTTCAGTGCTCATTTTTCTTAACTTCACAGCCTTTTGTTTTTCCTCTTCTAACTGTTTCATTCTTGCCAATTCTCTGTCAGTCATCACATTCTTTAGAGAAACAACTCTGTCACCGATCTCAATATTCCTTTTTTGAGAAAAATTATTTACCCGCCCAGCGCTTTCCAAATTGTCATCACCACCACCTCCTCTACCTGCTACTCCCACACCTGCCCTAACCAAATCATTGCCACTCCCTTGAGACTGACTCTGATTTCCTCCGACACCACTGCCAACAGGAGAACCCGTAACAGACTTTTGCGCCAAACTGTTTTTCTGTTTATTATCTTCTGTCATTTTATTGCTATTTTAAGTAAAAAACACTTCATAACCACAAACCACCTATTAAGTAACTTTAAAATTTTTTCCATCATCACCTAGACGCTCTTGGAAAAATCTTTTTAAAAAAACCCTCTATTTCTTAATTCAGCACTGGCCTTACTGTTAAGATTATTGTTGAGAATTTCCTTCGCTTTCCAATTTTCCCTATTATATCTCTCCGCCCCAAAATTGGGATCTTGAGCATAGTTAGCAAAAGCTCGCGCCGCCTCTTCCCCTTGTTTACCGGCATCTTCATTTAAAATATCGGCTATCTGATTAACAGATTTGGCCCCGGCAAACATTCCATTGTAAGCCATTTGTTTACGCACCTCACTGGGCTTTAAACCTTTTTCCTGGCTCATTGCCACTAAAAATCTATCAATATCTCTTTCTGAATCAGGATCATAGACCACTTCCGCATCAGGATTGTTTTTATTATATTCCTCTATCGCTTTTTTATACATATCATTGACAAACTTTTTACTATCCTCATTGTCACTGTAATGCTTTAAATTGTAATTCATATAAGCGACCTTATTTTTATCACTGGTCTTTGTTAAAATATGCTTCCTTAACAACTCATTATCCCCGGCAACATTAATCGCTTTTTCCAGCTCACCTTCTCCACCCAATTTACCTTTTTCGGCTAATCTTTTAGCTGCCACTTTTCCTTCCAAACCACCCCCGTCTCTCAATCTCTTCAACTCATCAATATTATCCAAATCATATCCGGCTTCTAACATCTCTTTTTCTTTATCACTGATCTTCTTCATTTCCTGTCTATCTTTTGTTCTCTGGTATCGCTCTTTTAAACTGCCTTTACCGGTCGCCAATGACTTTGCCATTTCATCTCTCTCTTTCTGTTTCTCCTCCCGCCCCTCCTTAGTTAACCAAGAGGTTGCCTTGTGTTTTTTCAAAAAAGCCCTTCCACCCTCGTACCCGGCCTTGCCATAAGACTTGGCCATCATTCCAAGCGGACCGGCAGTGGCCATAAACTTACCCGTTTTAGCTCCATGCGCCCACGCTTTTCCCATAAAATTTCCCGCCAAATCACCCGCCTTGCTGGCCATCGTCCGTGACTTATCATGACCATAATAAAGCAAATAGATCCCGGTAATATAACCAACAATAAAAACGACCAATTTGCTATAAGAAGTTGGCTCGGGATGCTTTAAAAAAGCCGCTTTCAAGGAATTTAACAAATAAAGAGACAACCAAATAAAAAACAACATTATCGGCCCGAAAAATGAATAGTGAACCAATTTATCTTTCCACTCCTTAAAACCGCTTGACCCGGGCAAAGCCAAAGAAAAAAACGCCAAGGGTGACAAAATTATCAAAACCCAATAAGCCACCAGCCTTATCAATAAAGCCGCCGCTGTCCATAAGAGCATCACTATCACAATAGAATAAATTATGGCCGAAAAAATATCCATTCCGATTGAACTAAAAAAACCGAGATTTTTCGTAAGTTGTTCGTACTGAGTGCTATCAAAAAAAACGTTGGCCACACTGGTGGAATGAATGGCTGAAGCAAAATAATTCATAAAAATATTGGAAAGGTCTATCACAAAAACGGTGATTGGCAAAGAAAAATTAACCAGAATAGCGCTCAGGATTACCTTGACAAATAATTTTTTATCATTAAAACCGTTGATTTGCAAAATAGTAGCCAATGCCAAAAAAATCAAAATTAATAGATAAAACATATTCACGAAACCCTGCACTACTTTCCAGGCGCCCAGCACCGCCTCTTTGGCTACATCCGAGAAAAAAACATTCTCGTAAAGCCCTGGAGAAATAGTCCACCTCAAAAAATCATTAGCGAGCTCCAAAAGTTGAGCAAAAACCTTGATTATCGCACCACTTTCACTTTCAGCTCTGGCAAAATGCCAAGGGCCAAAAAACAACAACAAAGCCACCAACAAAACCGCCCGCGATCTTGGGTTCCGTAAACTATCACTGAAAAAAATTTTAATTTTGTTTTTCATCCAGACAAAAACTCACTAAAAAAATTAATTTTGCCCCTCATAAATCAAATCCTGAATCGTCTTTACGCCTCCTTCATACTTTTCATTTATTTTATCAATCTGATTCGCAGCCGGCTTGGCCACCCGACTGTAACCGTTTCGCATAAATGAAGTTAAAGTGGATGTAGCCAAACTGGTGACCACCTGCTCCGCCGTAGTGGCATTGGAAATCATTTCAATGGGCGCCCCTTCTGACTGAGCCACCAGCTGCGCAATCACACTGCCGGGTACACCATTTTTGGGATCAAATCCTTGGTTGGCTATAGCCTTAGTTCTTTGCACATCTTCCACCCGCTCCATATAATCCCGCAACATCTTTTCGGTGTAATCAACCATCTGCCACGGTTTATTAAAAGGTCCGGTCTCATACCTAACCCAAGCGGCCAAGGAATTTCCTTTAAACATATCTCCATAAGGAGCGCTGGTTTTTCGGCCATAAGCATCCTCCACATACTGACCCAAATCTTGTTTCGGCGTCTCTCCAAACAAATCTTCCCTAACTTTAGCCTCCACTTCATGTAAAACTTGCCTCTCCTCCATCGTCACTCTTTCCCCTTGTTGCTTAAAAAAATCAACCATTTTTTGTTTTGCCGCTCGTTGCGCCGTCCCATAAATAAAATCTTCGTAATCGGAAATTATGTAAGAATTATAACCATCACCCACCACCAAATCAGCCATTGTATCCTGAATTTGTTTAATAGCCTCCTGTTGCATTCTGGCTAAAATAATACTTCTGATTTTTTGCTCTGCCGAATTTAAAGCGGCACTCAAATTTACACCGGTCAAACCGGTGATATTTTCTGTCGGCCAAGAAGCTTCGGCTCCATTGCAAAAAACAAAAAACAAAATCAGCGCCCAACCAACAAAAAATACTTTTTTTCTTGTCAACAAATTTTCCTTCATCAAAACCTGGTTTTTAATAAGTAAATTCTTTTTTTTCACGCATCATATCTTATTTATTCTTTTGATCATTCTTGTAATCCACATCTTCCATTTCTTTAACACTTTTAAATTGAGAGTCAACCACTCCATACTTTTCCAAAATATCCTCCAGAATAATTTGCTGCGCTTGGATATCAGACAAAATACCTTGCAAACGCCCCACTAACAAAGCCATCGCCACCGGATCATCCTTCTGAAAAACAATATCCTCATCCTGCTCCAACAAATAATTCATCAAAGACAAAATTCTTATATGCACATCCTTAACAACATAGGGAATTTCTATTTCTTTCAATTCTTGAAAAGTCTTGCTTAACCTTGCCCTACTTTCTTTAACCCTCAAATCATCACCCATAACAATATCATCCCCAACACCCACCATAAATTTATCCAACTTTTTAGCAAATTCATCTCCTTCATCCAACTGAAAAGGTAAATTTTTTACCATTATATAACCAACCTGCGCGACATAATCTTCCAATTCTTTTTTGATTTTTTCCTTTTTCTTTCTTTCACTTTTAGCTGTAACTTTCGGCAAAATTTTAAAATCACTTTCCGGTAACAACTTCATTTCCGAGCCTAAACTGGAATCCTGCATCGTTTCCCGAACAATTTCTTCTATGTCTTTATTGGTCAATGATAAACTTTTTACTCTCTTCATAGAATCTAAATCAACCACCACACCTGACTCTCCACTGGCTTCCTTAAAAGCCTCCAGAGTTCCTTCTTTCTTCGCCTTTAATTTCTCTATAAATTCCTGTGTTAAATTTTTTTGTAGATGTTGTTTTTTAAAAACAACCTCTCTAACCTTTTGGTTCTCTTCTGGAGTAAGCCTGTCTCCCGGCGCCGGTACCAACGGATTGAAACCGTTCTTAACCTCCACACCATCACTATAACCATCACCATCGGTATCAGCTTTTTTCCAATCTGTTCCCAAAGCTTTTTCTTCCTGGTCGGTTAGGCCATCTTGATCTCGGTCCTGAAAATAATCAAAAGAATTATCCTTGGCGCGCACCAAAACAAAAGAAAATAAACTTACCATCAGCAAGCCCGAGAACACCAATATTTTTTTGTTTTTTAGTTTATTTTTTTCCATAACCAAGCTAAAAAGAAGCTTCCTTCTCCGCTAGATTATAACACAAAACGGGAGCTAAGCAAAACAGCTAGCTCCCGCCTCCTTTTAAAAAGAAATTGTTGTTATTTGATCAATTTCAAGCTTATTTTACCATCATCCTGAACATCCAAAACCTTCACTTTTACTACTTCCCCTTCCTTAACAACATCCGTCACCTTATCAACTCTCTTATTGGATAAATTGGAAATATGAATCAATCCGTCTTTTCCGGGAGTCAACTCAATAAAAGCTCCGAAGTCCATCACTTTCACCACCTTTCCGTCATAAACATCACCCACTTCTATATCCTTTGTTAATTTTTCTATCCATTCTTTGGCTTTTTGCGCTTGCTTGGGATCATCGGCAGTAATAAAAATATTTCCATCATCCTCTATATCAATATTAACCCCGGTTTCATCAATAATTTCATTTATAATTTTACCACCGGTACCAATAACATCTCCGATTTTTTCTGGATCAATTTTCATACTGATAATTCTGGGCGCATAAGGCGACAACTCCTTCCTTGGCGCCGGAATAGCTTCCAACATCACCCGCATAATCTGCATCCTGGCCTCAAAAGCTCTCTCCAAAACCTCCAGAGACAATTCAGGATTTATTCCTTCAATTTTCACATCCAACTGTAGAGCGGTTATTCCATTTTTAGTACCGGCCACCTTGAAATCCATATCTCCCCAATGATCCTCCGGTCCCTGTATATCAGAAAGGATTTTGTAGCAACCATCTTTATCTGTCACAATTCCCATTGCTATTCCGGAAACCGGCTCTTTAATCGGCACTCCGGCATCCATTAAAGCTAAAGTTGAACCGCAAGTGGAAGCCATTGAAGAAGAACCATTGGAAGACATCACCTCGGAAACCAATAACATCGTGTAAGGAAATTTTTCCTTAGTCGGCAAAACCGGTTCCAAAGCTTTTTCCGCTAAAGCTCCATGTCCTATCTCTCGACGACTTGGCCCTCTCATTGGTCGCACTTCCCCCACACTGTAAGGAGGAAAATTATAATAATGAATATACCTTTTTTTCTCATCCAACTCCATTGTATCAATAATTTGCTCATCTCCCGGCGCTCCCAGAGTAGCCGTCGTCAAAACCTGGGTTTGCCCTCGTTGAAAAAGACCGGAACCATGCGTGCGCGGTAAAACGGCCACCGCTGACTTAATTTCCCTTATCTCTTCCGGCCGACGACCATCCGGTCTTAAATTCTCCTCTAAGATTCTTTTATGTAAAACCGTATTTAAATATTCTTCGTAAATCAACAAAGCCTCTTCCTTTCTTTTTTTCAACTCTTCTTCGTCTTTATAATCGCTTTCCAACTTTTCAAACAAAGAGCGTTTGATTTCATCCATTTTCTCCTTCTGCTCTTTTTTATCTTTTGTATAAAGAGCTTCCGCTAAACCCTTTTCCTTTAAATAAGCGGTTATCTCTGCCAGAAATTCATCAGTCGGCTCGGTTAATTCCACTTCTTTTTTAGGTTTGCCGATTTTTTCTATAATTGATTTTTGAAAATCAACTATTTTATTGGCTTCCTGAAATCCAAGTTTAATAGCTTCAGTCATTTCCCGATTTCCAATTTCTTTAGCGCCGGCTTCAATCATATTCACCTTTTCTCCATTACTGGAAACCACTAGATCAAGCTCTGATTTTTCCAAATCATCAACTTTGGGATTAAGAACAAAATTATCACCAAACTTTCCCACCTGTACCGCCGCCACTGGACCATTCCAAGGAATATCAGAGAGACCCAAAGCCAATGAAGCGGCCGTCACCGCCAAAACCGCCGGATTATTTTCATTATCAATAGATAAAACTGTCACCACCACTTGCACCTCATTTCTCATTCGCGCATCAAAAAGCGGTCTGATTGTTCTATCCACCACTCGTCCGGCTAAAATGGCTCTATCCGACGGACGACCTTCTCTTTTAATAAAACGCGAACCCTTAATTTTCCCTCCGGCATAAAATCTTTCCTCATACTCCACAAAAAGAGGAAACCAGTCCTGGCCTTCTTTCCTCTCTTCACTCATTGTAGCCGTGGCCAAAACTACCGTATCCCCGTACTGTAAAGTGACCGCTCCATCAGCCTGCCCGGCCAATAAACCGATTTTTGCCGTCAATTTCCGACCGGCAATTTCCGCAGAAAATTCCTGTACGTTATTCATTTTTTTCTTGATTTGTTGAGAAGTAGAAAACAGAAAAATAAGTTCGCTTTCCCGTTTACCGGAAAATCAGTCAAGCGACCGGCAATACATAAAAACAAACTCATTTTTCCACTTCCTACTAATTCTCAACAAACCGGTTAATTATTACAAAAAACATCACCATCCCTCAAGATGGCCCGTTAATACTAACACAAATTACAAAAACTGGCAAGAAAACTTGCCAGCCCAACAACAAAATCACTTTAAAAAACCACTACCGTCTCCTCCTCAAAGTAATCAATTTATCTTTAAAACGCCTCAATTGCTTCAATAAAGCATCGTGACTTAAATCAACCGCCGTCATAAAATCCTTATCACTCTTTACCACTCTAAAAATTTTTGTCGGCGTCTCCAGCATAATCTCCACAATCCAGAAAGATTTTTTATCCTGATTGATGTCTATTTTTACCCTCAACTCATCCGGATTATGATAATCCCGAAAAAACCTGTTCACTTTAGTCAATTTTTTTTCTAAATACTCCTTCTCTTTGTCGTTTAATTTTAAACCGTTTAGCAAATAAGTTACATTCATAAAAAATTAAATTATACTAATTATTTAAATCAAGTGCTTTTAATTTCCGCCTTTCTCCAAAATTATACCCGTTTTAATAAACTATGCAAATTTCTTCCTGCAGTTGAACTCCCATCATATTCCTTACCCTGGTTTTTATAAAACCAATCAACATCAAAACCTCATCGGCCTTAGCCCTCCCCATATTTACAATAAAATTGCCATGTTCCTCACTAACCATGGCATCTCCGATTCTTTTTCCCAACAAACCGCAACGAGCAATCAACCAGCCCGCCGGAACTTTGCCATTCCTGGAGGCTGAACCGGAATCTTTTTTAAACTCTTCCTGTAATTTCTTGGAAACTTGAGGGTTTTTAAAAACAGATCCCGCCGAAGGAAACTTGGTCACATTGGGTTGCTTTTCTTTTCTCTTCTTTAAATATTCCTCGGCAATCTTTCTGCTCTCTTCACCATTACCCGGTTTTAATTTTAATTCCGCTTGCCAAATCAACAAATAAGGATTGTGCTTAAACAGGCTCTCTCTGTATTTAAATTGACAATCCTTATTACTCAACCTCTCTCTCAGATTCTGACAACAATATTCCAAATTCTTCGGCAATTCATTGGGGTAAATCACCGGTTCCACGTACTCCTTTTTCTCTAAACCCTCTCTTTTAAGATTTAAAACATCAACAGCGCTGGTCACATCCTTTATTTCTCCGCCAAAAGCTCCGGCATTCCCTCGCACAGCGCCACCCACCGTTCCGGGAATTCCCACTGCCCACTCCAAGCCTGTTAAATTATACTTAAACGACTCCGCCACCAACTTAGCCAAACTCAAACCGGCCTGAGCTTTTATTACCCCTCCATCGTTGTTAATATTGATATTTAATTCCTTTCCGGTAACCCTAATCACCAGTCCATCAAAACCGCTATCCATAAACAACAAATTACTACCCCCGCCCAAAATAAAAATCTTTTGCTGATGATCACGCGCCCATCGTAAAATACCTTCCATTCTCTGTAAATCATCAACCTCCACAAAGTATCGCGCCGGCCCTCCGATTTTAAAAGTTGTGTAAGCGGCCAGAACAATATTTTCTTTTATGTTATGCTCCAAGATCATTTCTATTTTCGTTTAAGTTGAGTATGAGATAAAACTTCAAATTCTCAGAAGTTTTCCCTTGCAAAACAATCCGACACATCCTCAGTTTAAATAAAAATCTTCTTTTTCAAAACCTTAAAATAAAATTACCACCACTTTTTTAAAAAACATAACCCCAAAAAGCTATCCCGATTACATTATACAACAAAGGGTTAAAAGAAGCTAACTTGATTTTTCTTTTGACACTGATCACAGAAATGAGTACCCCTGCCGGCTACTCTGATTTTCTTTATTATACCATCGCAACTTTTTCGCCGACAACTTTTACCGGAACGCCCATAAACTTTCAGCAACTTCTTAAAACCACCCCTTCTCCCCTGACTGTCAACAAAATTACTGAAAGTGGTTCCCTTGTATTGCAAAGCTTTCTTGATAATCGTCTTAATCGCCTGAAAAAGCCTTTTTTGTTCGGCCAAAGTCAAATCTGAAACCGATCGTTCAGGATGAATTTTAGCCAAAAACAAACTCTCATCAACATAAATATTCCCCAAACCAGCTATCACTTTTTGGTTTAACAATAAAGCTTTTATATTTGTTTTTCTCCCTTGTAAAGCTTTTTTGAAATTAGCCCAAGTAAAATTCAGCTGTCCCGGCTCTATACCGTAATTTTCTTTAACCTTCTCCAGCTCCTCACTTGAAACAATTTTCAAAAAACCAAATTGTCTCAGATCATTAAAAAACAACTTGGATTTATCTGTAAATTCAAAAATAATATGTGTATATTTTCCCGGCTGACAAAACTCATTTCTATTTCCGCGCAAAAAAGCTTTTCTTTCTTTTTTACTGTTTGCATGTCCTCCGGCTAAAAAATCCTTTTCATCGCAATAAACCAACTGCCCGGTCATCTTCAAATGAATCAATAAATACTTTTGCTTTTCTCGCCTCCCATCACTACCTAAAACAAAAATCAACAGTTTTCCCACTCGTTTTAATTCGTTAAATCTCCTTCCCACCAACTCTTTTTTAAAAGAATAAACCGATTGTTTAACAAGATTTTTCTTTTTAACAATAACCGTCTTGATTTTTTTATTTAAAACCAATTTTTTCAAACCTCGCCTCACAGTTTCTACCTCCGGCAACTCAGGCATCTGTTTCTTCGTTATTTTGCTTAAGAATAATGTTTTGCGTTGGGTAAGCAAATTCTATTCCCTCTTTCATAAATCTCTGAAAAATAGAGTAGTTTATATTGCTTTTCACTTCCGCTACCGAAAGTTCCTCTGTTTCCCTGATAGACATTGTCACTTTAAAATTCAAAGAAAAATCGCCGAAGCTGTCAAAAACCACCCTCTTTAAAGTCGCCTGCTCTTCTTGTTCAATCACTTCTCTTAAAATTTCCGGAATATTTTTCAATTTTTCCCAAGGTGTTTCATAAACCACTCCCAAAACAAAACTGCTACTTCTTTCTTTTTTACCAGAAGAACTGGAACGAAAATTCTGCACCACCTGATCCGTCAATTTTTTATTGGCCACAATCAACTCTTGTCCGTCTCTGGTTTGTAAACGAGTTGTTTTAATTCCTATTCTTTTTACCGTTCCCTGTTGCTTGTCATTTAAACCAATGTAATCACCAACCACAAATGGCTTGTCAATTAAAATGGAAAAACTGGAAAAAATATCCGCCAAAATATTTTTCAGGGCCATCGCCACCGCCAAACCGCCAATTCCCAAACCGGCAATTAAAGAATTTACATTAACCCCTAAATTGGCTAAAACCATTAAAAACCCCAACAACCAAATAACTCCCTTTACAATTTGTCCCAAAAACTGCAAAATCGTTTTCCTGGTATTTAAGTCCTGACCTTCTGATTTTTTTGTTTCCCGATCAATTACAAAATCAACAATTCTCAGTAAGATAAAAACCACTTGTAAAACGGCAATTATAATAAAAACGGCAAAAATAATTTTTTCCCAAATACTCTCTATCACTAAAAAACGACTGGCCAAATATAAAGAAAAAATATAATAGAAAGGCGGTTTTATACTGCCAATCAAAGCCACCGCGAAATCATCAACATCATTTACCGTTTTTTTGGCCATTTTTTGCAATTTTCTCAAAATGAGCCAAAAAATAAATTTAAAAAACAAAACCGACAATAAAAAAACAAGTAAAGACAATAACCATTGTTTTCCATTGTTGTTCCAAAAAATTTTTCCTTCCAATAGAATCAAAATTTCCCTTAAAGTATTCATTGCCAAAAAAATTAATAGTAATTTCAATTTCATTATAAACCTTTTATGACCTCAGTCAAAAAATAAAAGGCGACTTTAAAATCGCCTTTTTTTGAGCGAGAGACGGGAATCGAACCCGCGACCTTCTCCTTGGCAAGGAGACGCTCTACCACTGAGCCACTCTCGCCTGCCCAGTTTTCCCACAAACTTTCCTTTCCAAACATTTCCTAACTCAACTCCGCTTAAAAAACAACCTTCATTGTTTCCGGGAAAATTGGGCAGGCCTACTTTGCCCCACGCTGTGCCGAGGGGGAGAATTGAACTCCCGACACAAGGATTTTCAGTCCTTTGCTCTACCACTGAGCTACCTCGGCCACTAAATACAAAAGTTTTTATTTACTGAGCCATTGTAAGCAAATCACCAAATTGACCGGGGACCCACCCACTGTTCTAGCGGTGGGCCCGGCAGGATTTGAACCTGCGACCAATCGGTTATGAGCCGACTGCTCTGACCCCTGAGCTACGGGCCCGACAAATTACCACTACACTCAAATCACTTCCCCACTATAGTAAAATTTATTCTCTTAGTCAACCAAATAACTGATTTCGTTTCTTTTTTTCTCGGATATGACATTTTAATTTGGCAATGAAGCGTGACATTTCTATTTAGAATTAACAACCTAAAAAAGAACTCTTTATTTTTCTCCGATTTTCAGTTACCATGTTAGAGATATGAAAGAAACTGACAAAAAAACCAAAATCATTACACTTTCCGGCCTTATTTTATTAAGCCTCATTAGTGTGGTCACTGCTTATATTTTCTCTAAAAAATTTCAGCCAAAAAATATTTCCCCGCAAAATCAAACGAACAACACCAACCCTTTTCAGAAACAACTCCCCATCCCTCCCCCAAAAAACCTTGCTCTTTCCCAAGAAAAACCACTTATGCCGCCACTTAAAAAATACCCTGTACCGGATATAAAAAAAATGAAAACCAAAGGCTGTGTAGCCGATGGATTATTAAGTGGTTACAACCGCCCCAGTAAAGATATAAAAGTTGCTCAAAAAAGTCATTGTTATTTTTTCTCCCGAGCCATTGAAACTTGGCTGGAAGCTCCCGATTTTCGCCAAGCGGTGGAAACAATGGAAAAAATAAATAAAAACAATGTTCTCTACGGAATGTTTATCGCTGAGGCTATCAACAAAAAAGAGCGCTATATGTTCTACGACGAAGGTCGACCATTTGATTTTTCTAAAATGTGCAAGCGAGGCAGTAAAAATTTTTGGGGTGAACACACTTGTAAACCTTCTTTTGCTAAAGAAGAATACCAAAAATATCTTCGCCAAATTACTCAAACCGCCATGGATATCGGGATTCAGGTTTTTTTATTTGGACAAATCTACTATCAAGAGGAAGATTTAAACCATCCCCTAGCACCCAAAATCATCAAAGAAATGCGTCGTTATGCCAAGAAAAAAAATATGAAAATAATTATTGGCGCTCAAACAAACAACATTACCGATCCATCTTACCTAAAATTATTTGACTTCATTGAAGGCGGTGTTGGTTTGTACCCAGACGGGGAGGTGGAGAACAACCCCTGTTTTTCCCGCTGGTATAACAATAAAACCAAAACCGGTTGGTGTTGGGCCTTGCTTTGGAATGAACCCTATAAAAGTTTAGCTAACAATGTTTTTGTCCACCTGGATTGGAGCGGTGTTAAAGGAGATGATATGAGCACCTTTGCTCTAATGGATGACAATTTACGCCACCAAACACTCAAAAAATTACACCGAGAATTTACTTCTCAAAATATTGGCTTTCTCTTGCCAATCTTAGCACCACTTCCCAAGGACAACCACGGTTGCCACGGCCAGAAAAAAAATTTCTACTCCCCCAGTATGAAATACGACTGCAAAGACCTGGATGTCATCAATGAAATTCTTGACCAACAAAAATAAATTTTACCTCCTTACTGTTTTATAATCATTACTCACAACAACCTACTTTATTACTAACAACAATTTATTTGGTGTATATTTTATCCGACAGATAATCTTAATCTCCAACACCAACCAATCAAGTTATACATTAAACTCTCTCAATAAACAGAAATTTTACACTATCATATAAGGTTGTATGATAGTGCGACTATAATCGTATCTGTATATCAATAATTACATCTATATATCAGTTGAATTTTTATTTTTGTTATTTGTTACCTATCAGTCAATGAATATTTTTTATTTCAAGAAATAAAGTACAAATTTTTAATTCCTCAATCTAACAACTTTATCTTTACTAAAAAATTGATTTACACAATTACTTGACTTATTTCTGTTGTGGTTTAATACTTAAACAAGAAGCACATTAAAAATAAAATTCAGAAGGAGGAATAAAATGAAGAAATCATTTTCAATGATTGTGTTAGGGGTTATTTTTTTAATTTCCGGTTTTTATTTCTTACAAAAAAAAGAAGGGCCAGAAATTGTCACCATTATTCAAGACCTGCCAATAAAAGCAGAATTATTAGAGGAGGTGGATGATAGAGCTGCCAAACAATTATTAGATAGAATTGTCTGGGTGAATAATAAAAAAAGTATTAAGAGTATTAAAAAAATATTTTTTAATTATCACATCAAGCCAGAAGGAATTTTATTCTTTTGGCGAAACCCGGATGGAGGCTGGCTGGAGGGGTATATTAAAAAATTCAAAACCCCAAAAATAGACAGCCTGGCATACTTCTATGGACAACCAGAAGTAAAAAGAATTGGGGGTGATAAACTGGAATTAAAATACACAATCCACTCCATATTTTCAACAACTCCTTTAATTGCTTTATGTTTGATAATCGGCATAATACTTTTAGGATTAGGTTTATTTTCAGCCTACATCCTAAAAAAACACGCTTGTTATCCATTTTAGTTAACACCACCCTGTCCCTTAACCGGACAGGGTGTTTTTTTGTAAATAAAAGTTGGCAATTTTATAAAAGAAAATTTCCACAAAAAACCAAACAGAAATTTCAAAGACAACCAATTTTTGCAAAACTTTATTTTTATAGGTAAAAAATTTTTATCAGATTAAAAGATTTAAATCACTTCACCCAATACTTATCCTTTATTTCTTTCTTCTCTTTTTCTTTTTCTTCTTCTATTTTATTTTTAGCTATTTGCCGAAGCTGTTGTAAATTTTCTTTTTGTAATTCAATAGCTCGTTTTGACAAATATTCTAAAGTGTTTAATTTCGGATTATCTAAAACTTCCGCTAAAAGAATTTCCAAAATTGCCCCCATTTCCGGCCCCGGTTTGAAACCATATTTTTCAATTAAAATATCACCGTTTATTTTTAAATCTTTAACTGAAATTGGATCTTTGGAAACTTTTTCCACCATATATTTAAAATGTCGCAAACGATACGGCACCGCTTTCGGCACTCCGCTTCCCAAACGGTCGGCTATTCTAACATCAATTAAATCATTAATGTTTTCCAAACCAACCTTACGAATAACTTTTCGCACTCCCTTTTCTCCTACTTCATCAACATTATAATAAAACATGTGATTTTTTACCAAAAGAACCGTCTTGTCCACAATTTTCCGTGGAAATTTTAATCTTTCCAAAATCTTCTGAGTCATTCTCGCTCCAATATATTCATGCCCGTGAAAAGTGGCTAAATAACCGGAACCTCTTTTCGCTCGTGGTTTTCCTATGTCATGAAAAAAGGAAGCCAGCCTCACTTCCAATTTTTGTGAAGGACATTTTTTTAAGGAAGCTAACATGTGTTTATAAACTGTATTAAAAGGTCCATAATAATGATGTCGGTTTTGTTTTACTCCGATAGTTTCATAAATCTCCGGAATAATATATTTCATTAAACCGGTCTCCACCAATAATTCAACTCCCCAGGCTGGTCGGTCTGATAAAATTATTTTTATTAACTCATCCCTAATTCTCTCTTTGGAAATATTTTTCAAAAGCCGACTGTTTTTTTTAATACTCTGAAAAGTTTTTTCTCCAATCCACCACTTTTTGTCATCGGTCATCAGTTCACGGTTCACGATATGAAATTGCGAATTAGTAACTGTTAGCCTATAACCAGTTTTTTGATTTTGATTACCATTCACCTTCCTTTCTTTTAAAAATTGTAAATCATCACCCTCACTAAATTGAGCGGCAAAACGCACCGCTCGCATCATTCGTAGAGCATCCTCCTGAAATCTTTCATCCGGATTACCAACCGCTCTAATTACCCTATTAACCAAATCTTGTTGTCCATTAAATAAATCTATTATTTCGTAATCATCCTTAGATTTTTCTAAAACCAACTCACCGTCGCTTTTATCAAAGTTGTTGTTAAAATTAACACCTAGAGCCATTGCGTTAACTGTAAAATCCCGCCTTTTTAAATCATCCGCCAATTTATCAGTGAACTTAACTTGATCCGGATGTCTGTTATCAGAATATTTTGCTTCTAAACGATAAGTTGTTATCTCCAAATTAGATTCCCTCCAATTTGGCATTTTTAAATCAAAAGGAAAGCTCTCCTCATTAAATTGCTTAATTGCTTCTTTTAAAATTTTTCTGCCGCCAATTGTTTTAAAAACCGAATATAATTTTTCATTGGTAAAGTTTTTCTTCAACCAATCCAAGTGGTGGTCTTTTTCTTCTTCGGTTTTAAAACTAAAAGTCCTTTCCACATTCAAAGCATCAATTAAATCAGCTTCTTTTAATATTTGTTGCTCCAAGAAAACACTTTTTTCACTATGTTTATAATTAATTGCCTTAACTAATGATTTCAATTCTTTATCACCCAGCAAAACACCAAACTCCTTTTTGACAATTTCCTGTCCTTTTTTTATATGTAACTTATCATCAACAGCTCGCCCAATATCATGTAGCCAAATTAAAATCTCCACTAAAACAAAATCAATCTTTCTCCCACAGCTGTTCTGTATCTGCCGAGCTGTTTCTATCATTCTTTTTATGTGATCAACATTGTGAGCCGGACACTCAATTTTCTTTAAATACTTTTTAGCTACTCTTTTTATTTTATTTTCTAAATTTTGATCTATTTTTATCTTATTGGATAAAATATCAAGATTTAATATACTCTCCTCGGAAATATATTTATCCGGTAAAATAACTGTTCCAAAAGTATTTTCATATTTACCATCGGGGAAAATTTTTAAAATCTCTTCCGGTTTAGCACTGGTGGTTATATCCCAATCATTCGGCTTTTTTCCTCGCATTAAATCTCTCACACAACCGCCAACCAAAAAAGCCTCAAAACCGGCTTTATTAATTTTTTCTAAAACCGAATATATTTTAAAAGGAATAGATACTTTATTTATTTTATTCACTGTTATAATTTACACTTCTTTATTTAAAATCCTTGCTTAGTAATATACAATTTTTAATTTCTCACCTTTAAGCCCTTAATTTTATCCGTTTTTAATTTTTCCTGAATTTTACTTATAACCAAGCCTCTGTTTAAATTAATCTCCGACTTCCAAACTGATTTAAAAATATTTAAGTAAACAAAACCATCCTTATAAAAAGTCACTTTAATATTTTGCAACCCGATTTTTCCAAAAATATCCAATAAAACATCCTCGGTAGCCTTCTTTACCGTATAAAAATCAAGGGAAAGATTTCCCTTATTTTCTGTTCTAACCCTTTTTTTAAGAGCATCTGCAAAAGACTTCATTTAATAACTTAACAGTTTAATAGTCTGATAAGTAAAATCTACTCCTTTATAATAGGCATCACCATATACAAGAATTCGGAAAATTCTTTAAAATTATCATCAACCCCTTTAAACAAAACCGGTGATTTCCCTTCTTTAAATTCCATTTTTATTTTATCAGACACAAATAAAGGACAACTTAAACCCTCAATTAAATAGCGGTGATTAAAAAATATTTCAAATTCCGCTTCCGAGTTTTTTAAAATGTTAACAGTGGAAACATTTTCCCCTAAATCAACCGACTGAGCTGTGACAGTTATAAATTTGTCATTTTTATTTTTACTGAGTTTTATCTCACCATTTTGACTATTTGTTACCAAAGAAGCTATTTTTACCGCTTCCAACAAATCATCTTTATCCAGGTAAATTTGATTATCACAGTCAGTTGGAATAATTTGTTTATAGTCTGGATAATGACCATCAACTAACTGAGAAACAATTTGAATATAGTTACCATCAAGAAAAATCTGATTTTCGTTAACAAATAAACCAACTTCTTCATCACCCGAAAGTTGTTGGATTTCATTTATAAAACCAATCGGCACTATTATATTTCCATTATTTTCAATGTAGTCAAAATATTTACTGTTAGTTGATTTTTTAATTATAGGAACCCTCACTTCCGACAACCTAAAACTATCAGTTGAAGCCATTATTATTTCCTCTTTTTTAAAATCAATATAAATCCCGTTTAACTCTTGCCTAGTGTCATTACGAGCCACGGAAATATTAACCCCACTAATAGCTTTTATTAAATTGGTAGCCTTTATTCGCAAAAACGGTTCCTCCGGAATTTCTGGAATAATTGGAAAATCCTTTGTGCTTAAAGTTTTAATTTGAATACTATGATTCTCTGATTTTATATAAAACTTACCGTCTAATAACTCACAACTGATAACTTCATCCTTTATATTATTTAAAAAACCGGACAATATCCTCGGCGGTATTGTAGTTGACCCCTCTTGATCAATTTTAGCGCTAACCTTAATTTTCACCGCTAATTCCAAATTGGTAGCCATCAACAACAATTGCCCTTTTTCTGTTTTAATTAAAATATTACTTAAAATAGGTAAAGTTGTTTGTTTAGAAACAACTTTTTCCACTCTGGCCACTGCATTTTTCAATTTATCCCTTTTACACTGAAATTTCATAAAAACTCTTTTAAAGAATTAAACAGTTGGTTATAATTTTAAATATATAATTTATTATTACTATTAAACTAACATTTCTGTTGATATTACCCAAAAAACCTTTATTTAACGGAAATAAAAATGTTTATAAAAAACTTAATAATTTAAATAATAAACTAACAACCAAATATAATTTTAAAATTATTAAATTTTATTAACAATTTATTATCAAATTAAAATTGTTTATCACAAATTACAGAACAATTTACCAACAATAAATATTCGCTTTTTAACAAACTTATAAACAATTTTTAGTAGTCAACCAATTTCTCTCTAATAAATTTTACCTGATTATTTAAATCATCAGATAAATCCAGCTCCTTCTTTATCTTGTTGTAAGCGTAGATAGCGGTTGAATGATCTCTTCCTCCCATAAATTTTCCTATTTCCGGATAAGACATATCTATCTCCGTTCTTAGTAGATAAAAAGCAATTTGCCTTGGTTTTACCACTTGCTTTTTTCTACTTTTATTTACTATTTCCTCAGCTTTAATGTTAAAATAATCAGCTATTGTTTCCAATATTTTCTCCGGCGTCAAATCTTTTTGGTGATTAATGGAAACTATATCTTTAGTTAAATGAATAACATCATCCAATTCCGGCTTTCTATTTTGGAATTGAAAAGTAACAATAATCTTATTTAAAGCTCCTTCTAATTCTCTTACGTTATGATAAATATTTTTAGCTAAATATTCCGAAATTTCTCTATCTAAAGAAAATCCTTTTTCTTTTAATTTTTGTTCAATTATTGCCAATCTTGTTTCAAAATCAGGTTTTTCCACATCTACAATCATTCCACCTTCAAAACGAGAACGCAAACGATCTTCCAGTGTGGAAATTGATTTTGGTGGGCGATCAGAGCTTAAAATAACCTGTTTCCCCAGTTGATACAACGACTCAAAAACATGAAAAAATTCCTCTTGAGTTTTTTCTTTTCCGGATAAAAATTGAATATCATCTAAAATCAATACATCTAAATTGATATATTGATTTTTAAACTCTTTAGCTTTGTTATTCTGAATAGCGTCAACTAATTCGTTTGTAAATCTCTCCATACTGGAATAACGTATTTTATAACTTGGATGAAGTTCCAGGATTTTATTACCGGTTGCTTGTAATAAATGAGTTTTTCCTAAACCAACACCGCCGTAAATAAAAAGAGGATTGTAGTTCACTCCGGGATTATTAGCAATTGATTGACAAGCTGCGTGAGCCAACTCGTTACTTGAGCTGACTATAAAATTATCAAAAAGATATTTTTTATTTAAATTGGTATTAAAAGTAGTGTTATTGTTTCTAATAATAGAATGGTAACCACTCGGACTGCTTTCAGTCTTAATATTGATATTGGAATTATTTATTGAAATATTGTCATTTTGTTTTCTATTGTTACCAAGCCCGTCTCTCACTGAATCTACTGATTTCTTAGGATTATCCAAATCCTTTTCAGTAATATCTCTTTTTTTATTTGTGTTTACCTGACAAATAAAAGAATTTATTTGGGGAACCTGTTTTTGTACAGATTTTAAAATATCTTTTTTATATTTTTTTTCCAACCACTCTTTAGCAAATATATTGGGAACATTTACCACAATCTGGTTGTCGGTTATTTTTTCAACGGAAGTATTACTAAACCAAGTTGTGAAGCTGGCCTTAGAAATACTTAACTCCAATTCCCCCAAGACGACCTTCCAAAGTTCATCTTTATTTAAAGCCTCCATAAATATTTTTTATTTAAGACAATAAGAATCCAAGACTACGATGTTTATAATAACTTAAAAGTGAAATATTAACAACAAAAAATGTTGATGAAGTGTTAATAATTATAAAAAATAATAAAGAAATAAATACATCAAACAAAAAACACTTTATTTAAAGGGTTTTTGTAATATAAAATAAACTCCCAGAATTAGAAATTATCCACAATAGATACTAAAAACTAGCAATAAAACCAACTGGATATTAACAGTTTTGTTAATCAAACAAAAAAACAACTTCTTATAATTATTATCAATTTAACCATCGCTAATTATTTAGCCAAATAATGAGTTTATTATTCTAATAGTAATTTTTTAAAAAAAAACTATCTGATTTTATCAAATAAAAAAACACAAAAACAAATAAAAAACAACAAACAATAAACCATAAAACTTTAATAGTTTAATTAATTTAACCATTAATTAATAGATAAAAAATCCAAAAAATAAACCATAACCACCTCACAGCTTTCTTGTTCTGGTTTTGTTTATGCTTCACTGGAATCTAAAAAACCCTCTGATAAAAAAATCAACCATGATATTAACTGGAGAGAAGTCATATTTTGATACAGTTATTGGAGATTTTAAATTTTTTATACTAGACTCAATGAAAATATTTTTCACACCATTACCATCTTCAGAGTGTGCCCTATGTGGGTGACGAGGTCAATATTATATTGACATATTATCAAAATTATTGTACTTTTAAAATCTGAAAAAGCGAAATCAACAAAACTGTTTCACGTGAAACAATTTTATTGATTCATATAAAATCATAAAATGATATAAAGTTACAAAACAAAACACGAAAATGAAAAATATATAGCACTAACAATAAAATAAATAAAATTAAAACAACCTCAAAACAAAAATTTTCGCAAGCAAACAAAAACAAACCAAAAATTAATAAACAATTGTTTCACGTGAAACAATTACCATAATCAAAAAAAACAAACTGAAAAATATAAAAATATTATTTAACAGAATTAAATAAAAATAGAAATATTTTTTACCAGATCAGAAATTGTTTCACGTGAAACAATTTCTGATTTTTATTTAAAACCCAATAAATCTTATTTATGACTTATAAAATTAACACCATATCAACAGAGAGGAAAAACAAAAACAAAAGAAAAAAGATTTTAATAAAAATTAAAAAATACCGTAAATAAAGCATTTTTAGACGACAAAGCGGCAATCATAACACTGTTTCACACAACATTGTTTCACGTGAAACAATGTTACAAACATCTTGTTAACAAAAATAAACACTGAACCAATTTCTACTAAAAAACAAACGTTTAACATAAATCATTTTAATTAGAATAAAATTGTTTCACGTGAAACAATTCATTTAAACATTGAAAAAAAGAAATATTAAAAAATTCTATAGTAGTGACGTTACTATAGAATTTAGCTAAAATAAAGGAAAATTAAGCATTTTAGTACAAATTTTATCTATAGTATAACAGTTACTATAGAATTTACTTTAAATAAAGCAAAAAAGGCATATTTACAACAAAAAATATCTATAGTAATATACATGCTATAGATAAAACAAATAATGGAAGCAATGCTACAGAACAAAACGGATAAAGAAATAACATTCCTTCTAAAAGAAGAAGGGGCTTTTAATGTTTCTCAGCTAAAAAGAAAGATTTTAGTTTCCGAATCAAGCCTAAAAAAGAAATTATCTGACTTAGTTCAAAACAACATTCTCATAAAAACTGCGGATAAAAGAAGGGAAATATTTTATAAACTAGCCAAAACAGAAAATGGGCTAGCCTTTTTTCTCAAAAACATCCAAGAAGCAAATATAGAAGAAATCGCCAGGGCTTGGTCAGTCAGTGTTCTTTCCGCCAAGAAGTATATCAAACCATTCATTGATCAAGGCATTTTAACCAAAATAGGGAAACCGCCAAAAAAAATTATCTATATCCTTAATCAAACAAGTACCCAGAAACCGAAATATAGCCAAGAAGAAAGCGACTTACTTAACAATTTTTTTCTCCATATCAGTCCGGAAGGGCGGATGTTTCAAGGAGTAAGCGGTTTTCAAACTTTCCTTAACCAATATTTTTCCAAAACAAAATGGCAAAAAGTAACAAGTATCTATTTAAAAGCGCTCAGAGAACATTACCAAGAAAACCACTTCTATCAAGAAAAGAAATTATTTGATATCACAACAAAATTAAATTCCCTTCCACACAAAAACTTAAAAAAAGTCTTTAGCGCTGATTTGCAAAATATTCCAACCATTGGCAAAAGTAAACTTTACCAATTAGTTGAAGTCAGTAAAGCCGGTCAACTAGATTCTTCTTTAATGGCAACTATTATAAAAGAGATGGAAGAGGGGTTAAAAAATATTATTTACCAGTACCAAATTGAAGCAGTGGCCTTTATTCCGCCAACTATCAAAAGAAAGGTGCAGTTAATATCATTTTTAAAAAATAGATTAGACCTAAACCTAGCGGAAATAGTCCTGCAAAAAAACAATTCTCTGTTACCGGTTCAACAAAAAAATTTAAAAAGACTTGATAGCAAACTACTTCACGCTAAAAAATCAATTATAATCAGGAATAATAAAGAAAAACATAACAATATTCTCCTAATAGACGATGTTGTGGATTCCGGAGCAACTCTCAATGAAACGGCCGGAAAAATAATAAAATCCGGTTTGGGTCAAAATGTTTACGGTTTTAGTATCGTAGCTAATTTTAAGCCAAACCAAAAGAAGGAACCAGTTGTTAAAAATACAAAACAACAAAGAATCAACAAAACAGAAATGTTCCAACCTTAAAAACCAGCTTGCTTTTTAACAAAAAAAACACTCTGCCAAACAACTTTAAAACAAAGAAAGGTAAATACTAAACAAAGAAATATTTTTCCAAAAAAGTTAAACAAAACAATCTTAATCTTTCGGGAAAATAACGCTATTTTGATAATTGGCACAAATCTCGCAAAGCTTTTTTATCACTCTCTGTTAGATGGATATTGTTCAAATCCTGTTTATCCTTTAAATAATACATAACTGCTTTGGGATCTTCCACGTGTTTTAAACCTAGGGTGTGTCCAAATTCATGTATTAAAGTCAACAACAAATCGGCGTCATTTTTGAACTCATAAATATTTATTTCTTTGCCGGTATATTTTCCCTGCTCAAACCTCTTTACCACACCAAATTTTGTCTTATAAGTTAAAACCTGGTCGTTATATTTTTTAACGATAGTTTTTTCCTTGCGAATTGTTTTATTTATCTGTTTGGCCAAACCGTTTATTTCCTCAACATCATCCTCCAAACTAGCCTTCTCCTTCTGTAGTTTTTTATATTCCTTTGATAATTTTTTATATTCTTCCGGAGGAGCTCCTCCTTGTTTTCGCCAATATTCCACTTTTTTGTTGTATTTTTTTAGCTCAGCTTGGAAATGAGCTAATTTTTTCTTGTAACGAGCCACTAACTCATTATATTTTCTATTTCTTGACTTAAACTTTTCAATTTGTCTGTCCCGCTCACTTTTTAAAGTGTTTAAGGTCTGGTCTAAGTTTTTCAAGGCCAGTGTACGCCTTTGTCTATCATCAAAGATAAAATTTATTTTAAAATCTGCTCCTGGTCGGTATTCAAATAAATTATATTTACCTTCCTCTTCCCAGGGTTGCTCCGCTTTTTCTAATAGGGACAATATTTTATCTCTATTTAAACCATAACGAGGGTCTATGTTTCCCAGGTCATAATAAATGGTTTTTTTACAAGGATTAACAGGAAAGACTTTAAAAACGGTTTGGTTATTGATTTTTTTCCTCAAGTTTTCCACCCAAGCACTTATTTGTCGGGAATCCAAAACATCGGAAAAGTGAGCGGTCTTCAATGATTTCCCCAGATTATCTTTAACAGAATACTGCCAACCAAACCAAAAAGCGCCAACCAGAATAAATAAAAAAAGAAACTTTAAAAAAACCCTCATTTTTTCTTTTTAAACTATCTTAAAAACAGTTTTTTGATTTAGTAAAACTTCAACCAAATCCAGAAAATCTAGTGAAAACAAGAAAAAACAGTCTTTTCTTGGTTCATCATATCATTTTTCAAAACATAAGTAAAAAAACACTAAACTTGACTATTTCTCAGAAATATTAGATTATAGACAAGCAGGTTTTGAATACTTAAGCGGGCCATTAGCTCACCTGGTAGAGCGCACCCATGGCATGGGTGAGGTAACCGGTTCAAGTCCGGTATGGTCCACGACTAATTCTTGTCCTCGTAGTTTAATGGATAGAACAAATCCCTCCTAAGGATTAAATGCAGGTTCAATTCCTGCCGAGGACACAAGAAAATGGTTATCAATCACTTAAAAAAAATCATAAACTTCTTAGAAAACCAACCATTAAATTTTAACACCTGGTTGGTCGCTTTTTTAACTCTTTCCGCGCTCAATTTATTTTTTCAATTTATTACTTACAACTTCCCTTCGATCTCGGCGGAATATTTTATTGGTGAAGTAATCCAACCCTATTATCTAATTCTTTACTTAAGTATAACCCTTTTTCTGTTTTTTATTACCAGAAAAAGAGGGTGGAAAAAAGAAACAACTTTCAAACAAAATCTCTTCTTTAATCCTCAACTTAAAAAAACAGCCAGCTTCGTTCTTTGGGGGTTTTGGGCAATAATTTTTTGGCCAATTATAGATAAAATTATCTTAGGCAACAATTTTCACATCAGTTTCTATCTCTACGCTGGTCCAAAGGAAATCTTAAAGAATTTTTTTCTTTTTTTTGGACCACTAAAACCGGTGGGAATTCTTTACGGCACCAGGATAGAAATTATCTTCATTGTCATCATCACAACTTTCTACACTTTTTTAAAAAAAAGAAATTTATTCTTGGCCATTTTTGCCGGCTTGGGGGTATATTCAATTTTTTATTTAACCATCGCTCTACCCAGCATTATAGTTTTTATAACCAATCTTTTTCAAAAACAGCAACTGTTTAACCTCAGCGACTTGGATGTAGTTAAATTCTTTAACACTCCTCTACAAATCTTTGCCCTGCCGGAAAAGAAAATGACAGTCGCTTTTTTCTACAAAATTTCCTTGATTTACAATCTCATCTTGCTAATTTTACTGCTGATTTTTCAAACCGTCGCCAGCTCCAAAATTTTTCAAAGTCTAACCAAAAACATTCGTTTTCCTCAAATTTTGTTTAATTTTGGACTGGTGACCACCGGCTTCCTTTTGGGACTGTACTATTTTCCGGAAAACGCTCGCTTTGACTTTTTTTCCACAGTTGCCCTTATAAACATTTTTTTAGCCGTTTTATTCAGCTGGTTGTTTGCGGTTATTATCAATGATCTGGAAGATTATCAAATTGATCAACTGTCCAACAAAAACAGGCCGTTGGTAGCCGGCAAAATACCAGTTTCAATTTACAAAAATTATGCTTTAATATTTTTACTGTTAGCCTCATTGTTTGCTATTTCAGTCAGCGGAACAATTTTTTCTCTAATAGCGCTTTATTTTCTTCTTACCTCAATTTATTCCAAATATCCTTTTAAACTGAAAAGATTTCCTTGGATTAGCGGATTGGTCTCCGCCCTGGCCTCCTTGTTGTTTTTTCTTGTTGGCTACCATCTTAGCGCCGGTTTTCAAATGAATGTAAATTTTCCTTGGCAAATAGTTATTTTTCTATTTTTTGCCTACTCACTAATTTTACCAATTAAAGACCTCAAAGATATAGAAGCTGACAAAACTAACAACATCATCACCATCGCCAATCTTTTTGGTGAAAAAAATGCCAGACTATACTTTGGGACAATAACTTTTTTGCTTTACTTGGGATCGGTATGGATTTTTCAAAACAAAAAACTATTTTTTCCGGCTTTAATAATAGGTTCACTAAACTACTGGATAATTAATAATCCTAAAAACAAGAGAGACACGCTTCTTTTTAAGATTATATTCTCAGCAATCATTTATCTTATCCTACTAATCAATTTATAGAATTCTATCCCAAGAGAGAATATGACAACCAATTCGGTTTGAAGTTTATTGCTTAAATATACATCAGCCAGACATTCAATCACATTGTTTTTCAATTGAATAAAAAGTTTTTATTTCTGAGGAATGTTATCCGTGAAGATGATAACATTGTAAATAAAATTAAAACACAAAAATAAAAAAACAAAAACAAAAAACAAAAACAAACAAAACAAAATAAAACAAAACACCGCTAAAACAAAACAAACCACATACTATCATACAACCTTATATGATAGTATAAGAAGCGTTTATAATTTAAAAAGATTTAAAACCGAAAGAAGCTCTGTAATCAAAATGCACTTCGGGATTAAGAAATATTTTGCTTTTAACAATGTTTTGGCCAGGTGTTTTGTTGCCAAAAAGATTTCACAAAACAAGAAAAAAACCGGCCTCCCGGCCGATTTTTAAACAACAAGCAACCGACGTCAAAAATCCCAACTACCATTCAAGCTACTGGATTGAGTATAATTAATAACAGTTGTTTCCAAAAAATTACTTTTATCACTATTAGTGTCCTGAAGACGTTCCAAGTGTTTATACGGATTCTCCACCGCTTCCGGATATAAAGGTTTTAATCCTAACAACTCCAAACGTTGGTTGGCCAGCCATTTGGTGTAGGCGCGGGTCGTCTCCTCTGTTATTCCCGGGATTTTATTTCCCAAGATATGAATACTCCAATCAATATCCTGTTTAACGGCTGTCTCAAACATCTTATAAATCAAATTTTCATCAAATATCTTGGGAAATTCATTTTTAATTTCCCGAATGATGTTGGCAAAAAGCGTTACGTGAGTTAGTTCGTCACGACGAATATAAGAAATCATCCTACCGGTGGCCAACATTTTCATTTTATCCACCAAGGTATCAAAGAAAGCAAATCCATTATAAAAATACAGAGATTCTAATAAATAATTTCCAATAATTCCCCGGAAAAAATTCTTGTCGGTCGGCCTGTCAATAAAATCCTGATAAATTTTGCCAATATACTCATTCCTCTTTAATAAAATTTCATTATCTCGCCAAAAATAATAAATTTCCTCTCTCTCTTTACTATCTACAACAGTTTCCAAAATGGTGGCGTAAGACTGGGAGTGAATAGCTTCTTGATAGGCTTGAATGGAAAGAAGAAGGTTGACTTCCGGCGAAGTAATGTAGTCGGAAAAATTCGGAATATTAACTGTTTGGATAGAGTCCAAAAAAATTAAAAAAGATAGAATTCCTTTATAGGCGCGCTGTTCTGCTTCGGAAAGATCGCTGCGAAACATTCTGGCATCATCCTTCAGCCCGGAAACCTTTTCCGGAATCCAAAAATTGCCAATCATCACCGGATACAGAGAGGTTGCCCAGGAATAACGAGCGTCATTTAGTTGAAACAAACCGGTTGTGTCACCTTTAATAATTCTTCTTTTAGCAGAATTATCTTCTCCTTGCGGATTAAATATTTTATTTCTTTTTAACATTTTTATGTTTTAAAAATTAAGTTTAAAATGTAATCCAAACTAAAACAATCAAAAGAAAACAAACACAAACAATTTAACCGGAACAAGATTCGCAAACATCCTTAACCTCTCCGGACAAAGAACGAACGTAATAAACGGTCTTGATTCCTTTTTTCCAGGCACGGAAATAATATTCGTAGAGTTGAAAAGGACTGGTACGGCTGGGGTCAATCATCCACTCAAAGCTGATAGATTGATCCATCCATTTGTAAATAACGGCAATCATATCTATCACATCTTTCATATCCATGGAAACATACTCTTTGTAAAACCAATAATTTTCTTTGTTTAGCTTGGGGGCCACCCGGACAGTCGGCGCCGACAGATTTGTTTCCACAAAGTAGCGTTTATAAATTGGCAAAAGAGCGGCTGTCGTTCCGGCTAAGCCGGCGGTGGAAGTGTTGGGCGCCGGCGCGCTGTGATAAGAAAAGCGAACCCCATATTTTTTCATATCCCTAAACAATTTTTCCCAGTCTTTTCCATATCTCGTGTTTTTCTTGTACCAATCAACTTTTCGCCCCAAAATCAATCCCTTATCATAATCACTACCGGGATAAACCTTATAGTGCCCTCTCTCTTTTGCTAAATCAACGGAAGCGCGGTAAGTATGATAAGCAAATCGCTCAAATAATTTATTAACATAACGTCTGGCCTTCAAGCTGTCGTAGGGAATTTTGTTTGTGGCCAAATGCTCCGCCAATCCCAAATAACCGATACCGATACTGCGATAACGCTCTGCCGTATGTCGCGCTTCCTCCACCGGAAAAGCGGTTAGGGTGATTACATTATCAATAATTCTTTCAATAATCGGAAAAATTTTAGCCATGGTTTTGTCATCGTGAACCTTGGCCACATTTACAGAAGCCAAATTACAAACCACCAAATCACCCGGTGTATAACGCAAAACAATTTTACCGTTTTCCTGGGTTTCACCAACAAACTCCGCCGGTTTGGAATTTTGACAAATTTCCGTGCAAGCTTGGGAAGAATAAACCATTCCGGCGTGTTTATTGGCATTAGCCTTATTAACGGTATCCCTAAAAAAGACATGAGGCATTCCGGTTTCCACCACTGTTTTCAAGAATTTTTTAAACAACTCTTTAGCCTTTACTGTTTTTCGTACCTCCAAACGATTGTCTTTTTCCAGGGTCTTATAAAATTTTTCAAAATCCTCCCCATAAACATCTTGTAATTTTTTACCATAAAGAATTTCAATTTCATGGGGGTCAAACAATGTCCAATTTTTATCGGCGCGCACTCTTCTCATAAAAATATCAGGAACGGAAATGGCCGGAAAAATATCAAAAGCTTTGGCGCGGATATCACCGGTCTCTGTTTGTAAATCCAGAAAATCATAAATATCATAGTGCCAAATATCCAAGGTGATAGCAATCACTCCCAGACGTGACCCCAACTGATTAACGGCGGTGGCGGTGTCGTTGATAACCTTTATCCAAGGAATAACTCCACCGGAAACATTTTTTACTCCTCTAATCATAGATTCACGAGCGCGAATATTACCCAAATAAACTCCCATTCCACCGCCAAATTTGGAAATCTGGGCCATATTTTCAATGTTGTGATAAATGGAACGCAAATCATCGCCAATATTCAACTGAAAACAACTGGAAAGCTGATGGTAATTTGTGCGAGCGTTCAGCAAGGTTGGCGTTGGCAGGGAAATTTTTTGAGTTGAGCAAGCTTCATAAATTTGTAAGGCAAATCGCAGACGATCCTTCTTTTTCTCCGGAATAGCTAAAAAGAGAGCCACCGACATATAAGCTTCTTGGGGCAATTCCTTGATTACTCCGTTTGGGTTTTGCAAATAGCGTTTATTCAGAGAAACAACCGTAGTATATTCGTAATTATCATCGGTATCCATATTTAAATGCCGACCCGCTTCCAAAATATCTTTTTCACTGTAATATTTGAAAAAATCCTTGTAATATAAACCGTTTTTTACATATTCTTTAAACAAAGCCAAATAACTTTCGGGAGTGTAAATTTCCGAAATGGCAATTTTGCGATTTCGCGAGGCCTCTTTGTACAAATTGGCCGTGAAAATCCGGGAAGCGATATTTTGCCAGTAAATATTTTCCACCGAAACCAAATCTATACAGGTCTTAATCATCAATTTATGAATGTCGGCGGTTTTCATATCTTCCACAATATTCTTTTTGAAAGCCTCTATAAATTCATCAAAAGTGCATTCATTTTCATAACCAACCGCCGCTCGGTCAAAAACCTTTTTAATTTTGGTAATATCAAACAGTTCTCGGCGTCCGTTTGATTTGATCACCATCAAAGAGTCTTGCTCAAACTGTTTGATTAATTTTTGCTTGGCTCTCTCTCTTTGTTTTTGGTGTTTGTTTCTGTACAAAATATAAGCTTTGGCCACCTCATAATGGCCGGATTCCATTAAATTTTTCTCCACAATATCTTGAATATTTTCCACACCGGGAATTTGCCGTCCGGATCGCCGACCATACTTTTTCTCCAATTCTCTAATAATTTTTTTTACCAAAATCGGCACCCATTTTGTTTCCGACTCTTGGACCGCCTGGCAAGCTTTCTTAATAGCTTTTTCAATCCTTGAAGAATCCATGGGAACAACGATTCCTTCTCGCGTCCTAACTTTTTTGATATTCATTTTTGTATTTTTTAAAAATTATTTTTGCCAAATATTTAGCGAAACATATTTAGAATTCATTTCTCTCTGTCACTTATCCCAAAGACAAAAAAAGAGACTATTCTCCAAATGCCCCCTGAAATGAGTATTCAATTAAAGTGAACCAGCGGTTTATTAAAACGATTTCTATAAGTGAGCTGTTTTGAGTAATTTGTCATTGGGAACTCAGTATACCACAAAAGAAAAATTTGACCAAAAATTCGTTACTCCATAAATAATGTTACCCAAATCAGAGTGAATAGTTCATAAATAATGTTACCAAAATAAAGGCAGGTAGTTTACAGGCAGTATTATTGCACCTCTGACATTACACCTCTGGCGATTTTTTAAAAAAAATAATTTCATTCCCACCAAATCTCCAGTCACCCCTTGTGTTATATTATGATATTATCAATAATATCATAATACTCCCCTTTGATGTTTGCTCCTCCATCATTTTATTTGTTGTCTTGTTCCTTACTTCATATCCTTAAAATTAAACACTGCTTTTTGTTTGATTTTCGCTTGTTGGAAATATTTTGTTTCTTGTATTAAAAAGACGCCATCAGGATTTTATCCTTCGGCGTCTTTTCTGATATCCATATATCTATCCTTAAATTTTAATTTCAATTAAGGATATATATATATCAGATTTAGGTTGAGGTCTTTTTGTTTTTTTCTTTTTCTTTTTTTGCTTTTTTTCTTTAGTTTTCCACTTTAAACATAGATACCGGTGTTCCGCAACCGGTGTGGTCGTCGTCGTATTTTATTTTG